>JASJGU010000072.1:0-25669 GCA_033791385.1 Desulfuromusa sp. | reverse complement strand
CTTTCAACATCACGACCGACGTAGCCAACTTCGGTAAATTTACTTGCCTCAACCTTGATGAATGGGGCTTGAGCCAGCTTGGCCAGTCGTCTGGCAATCTCGGTTTTCCCAACGCCTGTGGGACCGATCATAATGATATTTTTGGGAGCGATTTCGTCGCGTAACTCAGCCGGCACCTGCTGGCGTCGCCAGCGATTCCTTAGGGCAACCGCTACGGCGCGTTTGGCGTCGTTCTGACCAATAATATAGCGATCCAGCTCGGAAACGATCTCTCTAGGGGTAAAATTATTCACTTAAGAACCTCGACGGAAATGTTGTCATTGGTATAGATACAGATGTCAGCGGCAATACGCAGTGCTTGATCGACAATTTTTTCGGCGTCAAGATCGGAATGAGCGACCAGGGCACGAGCCGCAGCCAAAGCAAAGCTGCCGCCGGAGCCGATTGCGGCAACGCCATCATCCGGCTCAATGACATCGCCTGCACCAGAAATGACCAGAGTGATATCCTTATCGGCGACAATCAACAGTGCTTCCAGACGCCGCAGCACCTTGTCGGTGCGCCAATCCTTAGCCAACGCAACAGCGGCGCGAGAGAGATTGCCACGAAATTCCTCTAGTTTTGCCTCAAACTTTTCAAACAGGGTAAAGGCATCAGCGGTACTACCGGCAAACCCGGCAAGAATCTGATCCTGATAAAGTCTGCGAATTTTACGGGCGCCATGTTTCATCACCGTATTACCTAGACTGACCTGGCCATCGCCAGCCAGAGCCACTTGTGAACCATGCCGCACACAGCAGATTGTTGTTCCCTTGAACATGTATAACTCCAGAAAAATTAAGTCATTGAAGGACAGTAACAAATGATAACAAATAACATAAGAAGGGGCTGACAATAAAGTGTTAAAGCAACTATAGCCAACTATGGTAGAGGCAGAACTTGAGGGGGGTGGGAACTTTTGTCCGGCAAAGGAAATTCGATTGTTGCTACGGTTCCCTGTCCAGGTTGGCTTTCAATGTAGAGTTGACCACCCATGCTGCGAATGAAATCGCGGGCATAGTAGAGACCGAGGCCAAACCCACGTACCTGACCGGTATTCTCGGGGTCAACTTGGTAGAATTTGTTGAAGATTTTAGGTAGCTCCTGCTGTGGGATTCCAATTCCGGTGTCTTTGATCAGTAGTTTAACTTGTTCTGGGCCAATTTTACCTTCTATGCAGATCGAACCTTTTTCTTGAGTGAATTTGATAGCATTGTCGAGCAGGGCGCGAATAGCAAAGCCGATCCTTTGCGGATTCAACATCAGTGTCTCTGGTGGTAGCGGTGATTCAATAATGCTTTCAAGGTTAATGTGCCGATGCAGTGCTGCTGGTTGTAAGGAAAATGCAACTCGGTCTGCCAAGAGCCCCAAATCAATTGGTTCCAGGGTTAAAGTTTCTTCTTGCAGGGTCGCTTCGCTAAAGTAGAGTAGATCCTGGATCAGTTGTTCCAGGTGGACTGTTTCGGCTTGAACCATAGTCACCATCTGTTTGAAATTGGCATCATTCGGGCTTTCTACCCCCTCCGCGATATTTTGCAGAAACAGGGAAATAGCTGTTGCAGGGGTTTTCAGCTTATGTGAGATCAATCCGAGAAAATCGCTTTTGAGCTGGTCAGTTTGTTTCAGATCGGCTAACTCCTGGCGGAGTTTCTGCTTTTCAAAAACTTTTTCCACTGTGGTTGTGAGCTGCAGAATATTGATCGGTTTGTTGATGAAATCATCTGCTCCCGCCTTGAGAGCTTTCAGTATCAACTCTTGATCTGAATAGCCGGTCATTAAAATGACTGCTTGGTCCGGGTGTCTTTCCTTTGCTTTTTGTAACAGCTCCAGTCCGCCCAGCTTAGGCATCATGATATCACTGAGAACAAGATCAATATCTTCAGTTTCAAGAATTTTTACAGCTTCGAGACCGTCCTTAGCCAACAGGACGTGGTAGTCATCCAGGACACTGACACAGAGTTCGCGGATGATCGGTTCATCATCGGCACAGAGGATAGTCTTCTGTTTATGATTTGATTTAGTAAACGGCATATTTCTTCAGTTCCTTCAGCTAACCAGTGTCGAGTTGGTTCAAGATGTCTTATCTGTCAAATATAGCGAAGCAGTTTGTGATGTCCAGTCTCTGGCTGTTTATTAGTGAAATAATCCACCACAATATCAACTTCCGGCCAAAATTTTCTTGAGCTGCTCCGGTGTCGCTTGCAATAGCATCTCAATTTTATCTGTATCTGGACCACCGGCTTGCGCCAGTTCGGGGCGACCACCTCCGCGCCCGCCAATAATTTCAGCGAGGGGTTTAATCAGATTGCCCGCTTTGACTCGATCGGTGAGATCTTTGCTGACGGCAACCAGTAGCGCTACTTTACCACCAACATCGGAGACTAGAACCAATACGCCGGAACCGAGTTTGTCACGCAGTTGATCTGAAAATTCGCGTAAGCCTTTTCCTTCAGCTCCAGAAATTTTCACCGCGAGCAGTTTGACATTCTCAACCAGCTGTACTTTATCAATCAGTTTAGCACTACGGTCAGCGTTGGTTTTTGCCTGCAACTTTTCGAGCTGTTTTTCCATCTCTTTTTGCTGTTCTAGTAGTTTGTGCAGTCGCAGTTCGACCTTCTGTGGGTCGCTTTTGACCAGATCGGCCAAGCGTTGCAGGGCCTGTTGTTGTTGCTGGACTTGGGCTAGAGCGGTTGCCCCGGTCACTGCTTCAATCCGGCGGACCCCGGCTGCGATACCCCCTTCACTTAAAATCCTGAACAAACCAATATCTCCAGCTGCCCTGGCGTGAGTTCCGCCACAGAGTTCCATGCTGTAGTCACCAATAGTAATCACACGAACGATATCACCATATTTTTCCCCGAACAGAGCCATGGCGCCAGCTTCCTGGGCGGCCACAGCACTCATTTCGCGGTTCTCTACCTGGGCGTTGGCACGAATCTGTTGATTGACCTCTTCCTCAATTTTGTTCAGTTCTTCTGTCGAGACCGGTGAAAAATGGCTAAAATCAAAACGGAGCCGTTCAGCAGTCACTAGCGATCCCGCCTGCTTGACATGCTGTCCGAGCAGTTTCTGCAGGGCGGCCTGCAGCAGGTGTGTTGCTGTATGATTGAGAACAATGCGTTGGCGCCGTTCTGCATTGACTTTTATCGTTGCTTTGGCCCCTTTTTTTATTGCCCCGGTGACAATTTCACAAACATGGACATAAAGTTCCGGGAGCGGTTTTTTGGTTTCGATAATCCGCAGGGTTGCCTCATCTGTGATGATCTCTCCCGTATCGCCGACCTGTCCCCCAGATTCTCCGTAACAGGGAGTGGTTGCGTTGATCACTTCGACCGTTTCACCGCAGATTGCTTCTTCAACCAATTCTCCCTGGCGGATCAAAGCAAGTACTTCACCTTGATCTTCCAATTTTAAATAGCCAGAAAACTCAGAACGAAGACCTTTCTCGACCAGCTGTTTATAAATGGCTGATACTGCTTCCTCACCAGAACCTTTCCAGTGCTGCCGAGCTTTAGCTCGTTGCGCCTCCATGCAGGTTTCAAACCCTGCTTCATCAAGGCTGTAGCCATCTTTTTCTACAATGTCGGCAGTCAAATCAACCGGAAATCCATAGGTATCGTAGAGTTTAAAGACTGTTTCACCGGGGATAATATTTTGCTTGGCTGCAGATAATTGGGCAATTTCTTCCTGCAATATCCGTAGGCCATTGTCGAGTGTCTGGATGAAACGTTCTTCTTCGTTCTGGACGACCTTGGCAACAAAATCTTTCCGTTTGGCTTCCTCCGGGTAGGCTTCAGCCATCGATTCAAGAACAAAAACAGCGGTTTTGAATAGAATTGGATCTTCAAAGCCGAGCATTTTAGCATGACGCATGGCACGGCGCATAATTCGGCGTAGCACATAGCCACGCCCCTCATTGGAGGGCAATACACCATCGGCAATCAGGTAAGCTGTGGCACGACTGTGATCTGCCATAACCCGCATCGATACATCGTTCTCTTCGTTGTCTCCGTAGGTTTTAACCGATAACCTTTCGATGTAGGCAATAATATTACGCAGCAGGTCGGTGTCGTAGTTTGATTGGGTGCCCTGCATCACTGTGGCGAGTCGTTCTAATCCCATGCCGGTATCTACGGCCGGTTTTGGTAGTGGTACCAAAGTCCCATCCGGTTGGCGATCAAACTGCATGAAAACATTATTCCAGATCTCCATGTAACGGTCACAGTCGCAGCCAACGGTACAGGTTGGCGAATCACAACCGATTTCGGGACCGTTATCGTAAAAGATCTCTGAGCAAGGGCCGCAGGGGCCAGTGTCACCCATTGACCAGAAGTTATCTTCTTCAAAGCGGAAGATCCGCTCACGGGGAATCCCTTCCTGGTTATGCCAGATATCCGCAGCTTCGTCGTCGTCGGTATATACGGAAACATAGAGGCGATCTTTATCCAGTCCCATTTCCACGGTCAAAAATTCCCAGGCGTAAGCTATAGCCTCTTTTTTGAAATAATCACCGAACGAAAAGTTCCCGAGCATCTCAAAAAAAGTATGGTGACGAGCAGTGCGCCCGACATTTTCCAGATCATTATGCTTACCGCCTGCCCGGACACATTTCTGTGAGGTCACAGCACGCGCATAAGTGCGCTTTTCATCGCCCAGAAAGCAATCCTTAAACTGATTCATCCCGGCATTGGTAAACAGCAGGGTGGGGTCATTGTGCGGAACCAGGGACGATGAAGAGACAATTGTGTGCCCCCGATCAGCGAAATATTTCAGAAAGCGGGTGCGAATTTCATTTCCAGAAATCATTTTGTCCAACCTTTCAGTTTTTTATGACAAAGGCAGTGAATGCACGATGCCCTTCGCGATATTATGAATTTGGGATATTAATCGAAGACGCTGGATTTGAAAAGGATTTTAAGTTGGATTTAGGATGAAGACTGTTTCGGGTCTTCTTTGAGTATTTTGAATATTTGTTCCAGAGGGAATCCGCGCCGCTGGAAAAAACCGATCACCCGGCGACGCTCACGATCGTCTGCGGTCGCATAGCTGAAGCTTGAAAAGCGACGATTAAGTTGTTCGCGAAGCAGCTCAAACGTGGAAAATTCACTCTCGGCAGTTTCTAGCGCCTGATGAGCAATGGCATCATCAATTCCTCTGCGGCGCAGATCAAGCATGATTTTTCTGCCAACCCCTCGGCCGGTGCGCATCAGAGTGCGAGCTCGTTCTGTGGCGTAGCGGTTGTCATCCAGATAATTATATTCCCGACATTTTTCTACGGCAGACGCTATTGCAGATAGAGAAAAACCGGACTGACAAAGTTTCTGTCGCAGTTCGGTTTCGCTCCGGTCACGTCGGGTGAGTAGCCGCAGGGCTGCAGCAAAAGAGTTAGCAACTTGTCGGACTTCACAAGAATCTACTGCAAAATCGTCTGATCGGTTCATATTCCCATATATTTTCGACAAATAGCGGTGCTATTTTCTCTCGAATCTACGAAAATCTGCCCTCGATCAGCCGATTTTTCGCTACGATTCGCAAAGCCAGACACGTCGCTAGAATCGTTCGACTTCGATTTGTCCATCGTCATCAAGTCCTTCTTTTTTGTCGGTCTGTTCGGCCTGTTCTTCCTGATCCTTACCGCGTTCAAAGTCGCCCCATGAACCGTCAGAGGTGGAATCAATCCCGGAAAACTTGAGTTTAAAATCATCAGGATTGGAGCTTTGCCGGAGTGCTTCATCGTAGCTGATCACTTTTCTTTTCACCAGATCCATCAATGCCTGATCGAAGGTCTGCATGCCGTAGGTGGTATAACCTTTGGCGATGGTATCTCTAAGCAGAACTGTTTTTTCCTGATCATCAATCAATTCGCGAACCCGCCCCGTGGACATCATCACTTCAACAGCGGCAACCCGACCGGTTCCCTCAATCCGTGGAATCAATCGCTGTGAGATAACCCCCTTGAGAACATTGGATAGCTGCAAACGAACGTGGCGTTGCTGGTGTGGAGGAAACATGGAGATAATCCGCGAGATGGTTTCCGGGGCATCAATTGTATGCAGTGTCGAAAGCACCAGGTGCCCGGTTTCAGCAGCAGCAAGGGCGGTTTCGGCGGTTTCGAGATCACGCATCTCGCCAACCAGAATAACATCGGGATCCTGGCGCAGTGAACTTTTTAACGCTGTTGCAAATCCGGTAGTATCGAAACCGACTTCGCGCTGGTTGATAATACACTTTCGATCCCGGTGCAAGTATTCGATCGGATCTTCAACCGTGACAATGTGGGCCGTCCGGTTCCCGTTGATGTAATCGATCATTGCTGCCAAGGTGGTTGATTTCCCTGACCCGGTTGCTCCTGTCACCAGGACCAGCCCGCGGGGTTCATCGGCAATTTTTTTCAGGACCTGCGGCATCAGCAGGTCATCCAGGCTGGCAATCTTGAAAGGAATTGCACGAAAAACAGCGGACACCGAGTTGCGTTGCATAAAAACATTAGCTCTGAAACGTCCCAGGCCAGGAACACCATAGGCAAGATCAATTTCATTTGCTTCTTCAAATTTCTTTTGTTGTCGATCGCTCATGATCGCTTCGCACATACTGCGTACCGATTCAGCGGTCAGCCTGGGCGATTTTGGCAGCGGACGAAGGTTGCCGTCGATCCGAAAGACCGGTGGTAAGCCGGCTTTGAGGTGGATATCCGAGGTGTTGGATTTAAGTGCCATACTGAGAATGTCATTTAAATTCATGGTTTCATCCTGTCTGACTTTTCAATTTAGTTTTTGTCTGAAAATGGCCCAATAAACATCCAGAAGGTTTCAGATCATTATTAATGCCGGGTTGGGATTATTTCTCATCCGTACCGGGGGCTGATTGTCCTGTTCCAATACCGTAAAGTTCACGTAAGGCTGCTTCGATTTCATCGGTCATTTCAGGGTGTTCCTTAAAGTATTGTTTTGCATTTTCTCTCCCCTGACCAACCCGTTCACCTTTATATGAGAACCATGAACCACTTTTTTCGACAATATCGTTATCAACTCCTAAATCAAGCAGGTCTCCTTCGCGGGAGATGCCGTTGCCGTACATAATATCAAATTCTGCTTGCTTGAACGGCGGGGCAACCTTATTTTTTACCACCTTAACCCGGGTTCTTCCGCCGATAACATCCTGTCCCTGTTTCAGGGAAGCAATTCGGCGGATGTCGAGTCGTACCGAAGCATAGAATTTCAGGGCATTTCCGCCAGTGGTGGTTTCCGGGTTGCCAAACATGACCCCAATTTTCATCCGGATCTGATTGATAAAAATAATGCTGCAATTAGATTTGCTGACGATGCCGGTTAATTTCCGCAGCGCCTGGGACATTAACCGTGCCTGCAGTCCCATATGGGAATCGCCCATATCTCCTTCAATCTCTGCCCGTGGTGTCAAAGCTGCAACCGAATCGATAACCAGTAGGTCAATGGCTCCGCTGCGCACCAACATTTCGGTAATCTCGAGAGCTTGTTCGCCGGTATCGGGCTGACTAACTAACAGATCATCGATTTTAACCCCAAGGTGCTGGGCATACTGAATATCAAGAGCATGTTCTGCATCAATAAATGCGGCGACTCCACCCTGTTTTTGTGCCTGGGCCAGAATGTGCAAGGCGAGGGTGGTTTTGCCGGAAGATTCCGGACCGAAGATTTCAATGATGCGGCCTTTGGGAATGCCGCCTACTCCGAGAGCGAGGTCCAGGCTCAGAGCTCCGGTTGGGATTGTGGCAATGGCAGGGATCTTAAAATCAGAACCAAGGCGCATAATGCTCCCCTTGCCAAATTGTTTTTCGATCTGTCCCATTGCCAGATCTAGAGCACGGTTGCGGTTGTCATCGGACATATTTTCCTCCAGTTGATAGGCTTATTTATATTTGGATGTCGTGATTATTGAGTGTCTCCCGATATATCGCATACTGGTGTGTCATAAAAAGTCACGCATGTCGATTAAGACGATGGCAGGAGGTTTTTATAGATTGATATGTTTGCTCCCCCTCGGGCAGAGTAACATTAAAACTTTTTTTTGCTGCTGTCGAGTCAATATTATTGCTGCTGGAGCTATTTTTCTATTTGCTGTAGGGCAAAACGGCGCAACCATTCCAATGCCATGGTTGCACTCATGCGCTGGATTTGATTCCGATCCCCGGAGAAGAAGTATCTTTTGACATGAATCCCGCTGGCACTTGCCAGAGAAAGATATACGGTGCCAACTGGCTTATCTTCAGTGCCGCCATCTGGGCCGGCAATCCCGGTGATCGCCAGGGACAAGTCAGTTCCCGTGGTCTGTCGCAGGCCGCTAGCCATGGCGCGAGCACAGTTTTCACTGACTGCTCCGTGCTGCTGTAGCAAGAGTGACGGAACCTTTAGCCAGTCCTGTTTAGCAGAATCAGCATAGGTGACCGCGGCGCGTTCCAGAAATTTTGATGCTCCAGGTTGACTGGTGAGCATTGTGGTCAGCAGCCCGCCAGTGCAGGATTCAGCCAGCGAGAGCGTTAAGCCAGCACTGGCAAGTAATTTGCTGACGTTTCCTTCCGGAGTTTCCTCGTCTCTCGCGATCAGATAATCGCCCAGTTCTCCAAGCAGCAGAGCTTCAGCTTGATCGAGGCAGAACTCCGCATCCTCCTCGGTTGCTTTGAGTTTGACTAACACCAATGGATAATCGAGGGCAAAGGCAACCTCAACTCCCTCTGGTAGTTGCTGATAAGCAATCATCCGTTCAACTTTAGGTTCCGATAAACCGAATATTTTAAAAGTTCGTTGCTGGCGTGGATTTGCTTCCGGAATTTTTTGTTGCAAGACCGGTAGAACCGATTGCTTAAACATCGCCCGCATTTCTGTTGGTACTCCCGGCAAAAAGAACAGTTCACAACCTTTGTGCTGCAGGCGAAAACCAGGTGCTGTGCCACGCTGGTTCGGGAGTGGCTGCGCCCATTGTGGCAGCAGCGCTTGCCTTTCATTGCTCGGTTCCATTGGGCGGTTATGTCGGGTAAACCACTGATGCACCATGTCCAGCGCATCTTCGTTGATAACCAGTGGTTGTCCGAGGGCCCGAGATGCCGCTCGTGCAGTCCGATCATCTCCAGTAGAGCCTAACCCACCGGTAATAATGATGAATTGAACGTGTCCAAGCAAGTATTGCAGTGCGGCGACAATCTCTTTTTCCTGATCGGGGACCGATAGCGAACAGCGCAGGCGGTAGCCATAAGTGGATAGGATTTCGCCTATAGTACTGGTATTGCTGTCGGTGATTTCTCCATTCAGGAGCTCATCTCCCGTGGTGAGAATGGCAATGTCGTAGGGGGGCATATGGACTCCAGATTCAGTTGAATAGTGCCAGACAAATACGCAGCAAGATGGCGGCGTAAATACCGGCAATAACATCATCTAAGGTCACCCCAAGACCGTTTTTCATCTCACGGTCGAACCAGTTGGCAGGTGGCGGTTTGAGGATGTCAAAAACCCGGAACCAGAAAAATCCCAGAATTGCGACGGGCCAGGAAAAGGGGAGAAAGGCGGTGGTGATCAGGTAACCAATCAGTTCATCGATAACAATTCTGCCATCATCCGCTTCAGCATAGTATTTCCCGGCAATGTCGCAGAGCCAGATACTTAAAAACAGAATGGCAATCAGGGTGATCAATTGCAGCGACCAGGAGAAACGAGACAGGTAGTAAAAGACCGGAATCCCCGCCAGTGTGCCGAAGGTTCCTGGTGCAACGGGGGCATAGCCAAGGCCAGCATTACTCGACAGAAACAGAACCAGTTTGCGATAGCCCCATTGTTCTATTGAACCTTTCTCAGTCATCAAAACTCTCCTTGATACAGCTGATGGTTAAATCAAGCTGTTCGTAGGCCGCGGTTTCCACTTGACGATAAATTTGCTGCAGGGGTTGTCCGGCTTTCTGCGCCAGTTCCCGGCAATCATCATATTCAGGGGTCAAACGTAAAAACTCCTGACCGTCGAATATTAACTTGACCTTGGCTGAACCCAGGTCAGTTTTGACGTTGGCGCTGCGGCGATTGAGCCGATAGCGATCACAACGACTGCTGCGCACGCCGATAGCGCTGCTTTCACGCATAACCAATGTTGCTAATTCTTCTGCTTGCCTGGGACGACAAACCACTGTTAACAGGTTTCCCGGCCGGTTTTTTTTCATCTGCAGCGGGATATAACCTGCGTCCAGAGCTCCGGCAGCGAGCAACAGTTCCAGCAGGTTGCCGAGTTGCTCCGGGGTGCTATCGTCAATATTAGTTTCCAATAATTGGACTTGATTGTCGCAATTGATTGCGGTGATCTTTTCATAGAGGACGCCGCGCAGCAGATTGGGGCGATCTTCCAACTCCCAACCCCCGACCCCATAACCGGTTTTCCCCAGTGGCTGTGCCGGAAAAGAACTGAACTCCGCCAGTTCTGCGGCAATCGTTGCCCCGGTGGGGGTGACCAGTTCTTTGTCGCAGTGACTGTCGTAGACCGGTTTGTCCTGAAGAATTTCCAGGGTTGCCGGGGCCGGAAGGGGAAGTGCTCCGTGGGCACATTTGCTCATGCCGCGAGATAGTGGCAGAGGTGAACAGAGGACTTGTTCGACTCCAAGCAGGTTTAAGCCAATTGCGGCGCCAACCAGATCGACAATCGCATCGATAGCGCCCACTTCGTGAAAATGAACCAGGTCGATATCAATTCCATGAACCTTGGCTTCCGCGTCTCCCAGACGGCGGAAAAAACTGCGAGACAGTAGCTTTACCGGTGTTTCCAGCGGACTGTCGGCAAGCATTTTGTCGATACTGCTCCAACTGCGGTGGTGGTGTGTCTCTTCGCAATGTACTTGCACTCGGCAGCCTTCGATACCGTGGCGTTGCTCTCGTCCAATTTCAAGTTTGTAACCAGAAATCGGTAGTTTGGCCAGTTCCTGCTCTAGCCTCTGCTGCTGTACGCCAAGATCGAGTAAAAGACCGAGAAACATGTCACCGGAAATTCCGGAGAAGGTGTCGAGGTAGAGAGTTTTCATATTTATTCTTTCTCTTCATTTTAACGGAGAGACGCTGAGGTGGAGAGAGAAGATCTGATACAAAAGCAAAGAATCAATAGATTTTCTCTGCGAACTCTCCCGTTCTGCAACTCTGCGTTAAGGTCTTTAGATTTTCTATGTCTTCCGATTGATTCGGTTGGCCGCAAAAGCGGCACCAAAGCCATTGTCAATATTGACCACTGTCACTCCACTGGCGCAGGAATTGAGCATGCCAAGCAGGGCCGCTACACCGCCGAAAGCGGCACCATAGCCGACCGAAGTTGGCACGGCAATCACCGGGGTGGCGACCAGCCCACCAACGACCGAGGGGAGGGCCCCTTCCATGCCGGCGATAACAATCAGGACTGCTGCCTGTCGCAATAAGTCCTGGCGGGCGAGCAGGCGATGGATCCCGGCAACCCCGACATCGATCAGTTCTTCCACTTCGTTGCCGAGCATTCGGGCGGTAATAGCGGCTTCTCGGGCGACTGGTAGATCGGAGGTGCCGGCGCAGATAATCAAAATTTTGCCAGCTCCGGTAATCTCTATTTTTTGTTGCACCAGGCAGAATGTGCGTGCGTCGATATCGTACTCTCCCTCTGGAAACTGGTTGCAAAGAGCAGTCCCTTTTTCCCCATCTACACGGGTAACAAGGATGTTTCGATCCCGTTTCGCCAAGGCTGAGAGAATCGTTCTGAGCTGCTCCAGGCTTTTACTTTCACCTAGAATAACTTCGGGAAATCCCTGTCGCAGTTCGCGGTGATGATCGAGTTGGGCGATACCGAGGTCTTCAAACGGAAGTTGTTTCAAGCGTTCGACCCCATCATCCACACTGATCTGACCATCGACCAGTGATTGTAGCAGGCGCGTCAGTTCTTTATTATTCATAGATTATCCATATTAAAGACCAAGATCAGCAGAAATTCCCTGCATTGCTGCCAAACAGAGATCGCAAAAATCCGGTATGGCGATGCCAATTAACTCACATTCAGCGATGATTGCCCGATCTGCTCCGGCGGCAAATTGTTTTTCCTTGTACCGTTTGCGTACCGATTTTGGTTTGACACTGGCCAGTTTTTTGTCTGGATAAACCAGCGCAGCAGCAATGATCAATCCGGTGATTGTTTCTCCGGCAGCCAACGCATGGTGAAAACGCTCGCTGCGTTTGTCCTCGTGGGCATGCTCATTGTGCATCCTGATCGCTTCGATAATTTCCTCGGCAACCCCTTCCTCACGCAAAATACGGACTGTTTCATGGGTGTGGCTGGCGGGATCATCGAGAGTCAGCTCGACATCGAGATCGTGCAATAAGCCGGTCAGGCCCCAAAGCTCTTCATTCTCAGAAAAATGGCGAGCCAAGGCACGCATAACCGCTTCGCTGGCGAGGCAATGTTTGATCAGGTTGGGACTGTTTAAATGTTGCTTGAGCAGTTCCAGTGAACGTTCGCGGTTAATTCCGTAGTCCATTTAGTTTTCTCCAGTTTTGGTAATCCGCTGCATCATTATGTCACCACCACCGATCATAGCAAAAAAAAGCCTGCGACCAAAGGGTCGAGGTGGATATTTTCGTAATTGACCGCTATCTTCTGCTCAGGGTAGTTTCAGGGAACCTTTTTCTGGAGATAATTTTGATGGATGAATTTGTAGCAGATGATTTACCGCTGAGTCGCACCAAAAAAAAACAACAGGCAAAACAGGTTGAACTCATTGCCGAACAACTGGTCGGGTTAACCGATAAGCAGTATTCACAGCTCGATCTTCCCGTTACCGTTGCCCAAGAAGCTGATTTGGCTCGTATGACCAAGGGGCGCAGTTCACAGCGCCGCCAGTTGAAGCACTTGGCAGGCATGATACGTAAATCAGAGGACGCCCTAGAGGATTTGACGAGGCAATTAGAGGGTCTTGATCAGGTTACGCGAGGGGATAAGAAACAATTTCATCAGTTGGAGAAATTGCGCGATCGACTCTGTGAAGCAGACAGTTTTACAGCTGCCTTTGACGAAATGCTTGAGTTGGCTCCCGAAATTGATCGTAAAGCGATCGCACGTTTGGCCAGGTCGGTTCAGCAACATGATGATCGGCGGGCTTCCCGGGAAATATTCCGGCGCTTGCGGGATGAGTTTACTGAGCACTAAGCACTAGTTGTCTCCCAATCTATGTAATTGATACTGGTAGATATGATGGCAAATAATACAAACCAAAACTCTGTTGATAAAAAATTGGGAACTTTTGCTGGAGTTTTCACGCCAAGTGTTCTGACCATTCTTGGAATTATCCTGTTCATGCGCCTGGGTTATGTCGTTGGCGCAGCAGGGATAAAGCAAGCACTGCTGATTATTCTGATTGCCAACCTGATTTCGGTTTTGACCAGTATTTCGTTGTCTGCAATTGCCACCAACTTGACGGTGCGCGGTGGCGGAGATTACTTTTTGATTTCGCGAACTCTTGGTCTTGAATTTGGCGGAGCACTCGGGTTGATACTGTTTATCGCTCAGTCTGTTTCAGTCGGATTTTATTGTATCGGCTTTGGTGAAATTTTTGCTGGACTATTTGGAGCCGGAGGTGGCACTGCCCAGATAATTGCTGTGGTGGCGATTGGCGGATTATTTATTCTCGCCTGGCAAGGAGCGGATTGGGCAACCCGCTTCCAATTTGTTGTCATGGGTATTCTCATTTTTGCCCTGTTTTCTTTTTTTCTGGGTGGATTATCCCACTGGGATGATCAGGTTTTTCGTGAAAACTGGAATACGACAGCTTCGGAGCAGGGCTTCTGGGTATTATTTGCCATCTTTTTTCCGGCGGTTACCGGTTTCACTCAAGGGGTCAGTTTGTCGGGAGATCTGGAAGACCCCGGCAAAAGTCTGCCACTGGGGACTTTTCTGGCAGTTGGCATATCAATCCTTGTTTACCTTGGGGCAGCACTTGTCTTTGCCGGGGTGCTACCACAGAATATTTTGTTCAGTGATTATGATTCGATGCGCAAGGTCGCCTGGTTGCCGGTTTTGATTACGGCTGGAGTCTTTGCCGCAACACTTTCTTCGGCTATGGCTTCATTTCTTGGGGCACCGCGTATTCTACAAGCATTGGCTGCTGATAAAACTTTTCCTTTCCTGAATCCTTTTGCCAAGGGTGTTGGCCCGGCAAATAACCCACGGCGTGGGGTGTTGCTGGCGGCTGGAGTTGCGGTTCTGACTGTTGGTCTTGGCAATCTCAATCTGATCGCCAGCGTGGTAGCAATGTTCTTTCTGATCTCGTATGGCCTACTGAACTATGCGACCTATTTTGAAGCCCGCTCCGCCAGTCCATCTTTTCGGCCCCGCTTTAAATGGTATCACCATCGAATCAGTTTAGCTGGAGCTGTAATTTGTTTGCTGGTGATGCTGGCTATTGACTGGAAAGCCGGTGCTTTAGCGGTTGCGGTGCTGTTTATTCTTTATCAGTATCTACAGCGTACGGCTCATCAAACACGTTGGGCCGACAGCCGTCGCTCGTACCATCTGCACCAGGTTCGTGAGCACCTGCTTCAGGTTTCTCAGGAGTTAGAGCATCCCCGGGACTGGCGGCCGCAGATTTTGATTTTTTCTGATAAACATGAACAGCGTGAGCCATTACTCCAATTTGCGAGCTGGCTGGAAGGAAAAAGTGGTTTAACAACGTTAGTCCGGTTGTTGACTGGAAGTGGCGTCCAGTTACATAAGCAAAAGGAACAGGCTAAAAAAGAGCTTCATGAAGACATCAATGCCAGCGGTACTCAGGCCTTCCCACTAGTTGTGACTGCTCCGGATTTTGAAACCGGGAGTTCGGTACTGCTCCAGTCCTTTGGGGTAGGGCCATTGCGCGCCAATACCATTCTGCTTAATCATCATAGCTTTTATCTGGAAAAATTTCTCAGAGGTAACTTGAAAGCCTATGGAAAAATTTTACGGATGGCATTACGACTTGAATATAATCTGGTTATTTTTGATGCTGGCGAGCAGGACTGGCAGGATCTTCACAATCTGGCATCAGATCAGCGCCAGATTGATATCTGGTATGAGCGGGATGCTAATGGTTCCCTGATGTTGCTGCTCGGATATCTAATGACCAGGGATTCCTTCTGGTCCAACGCCAAGTTGCGGGTGTTGTTACCGGTAGAGGAGAATAATCCTCAGGTCACTAAAGAAGCGCTGCTGGAAGAATTGGATCAGGTCAGGATCGTTGCTGAGGCGGTGGTGGTTGAAGATCGGGAAACTGAAACAATGATTGCCCATTCAAAATCTGCCAGTCTGGTATTTCTTCCAATTAAATTAAAGGGGGGTGAAATCTTCGACAGTAGCGGCAGCCAGGTTGATAATCTGTTGCAACAGTTACCCATTGTCGCCATGGTTTTGGCTGCTCAGGATATTCAGCTTGATGCTGAGCCAGATGCCGGGATTGCTGGCCAGTTGGCTGAAGTAGAAGACCTGCTTGCTGCTGCAGAACGGCGGGTTGCCGATGCAGAAGCAGAGGTCGATAAAATTAAAGCAGTTTTCGAACAGAACTTGCAAAAATTGCTTGAAGCCCGACATGAGAATCATTCTGAGGAGGGGCTTAATATTCTGCATAAGGAACTGGAAGAAGCTAAGACTGAACTGGACAAGGCAACCAGACGTTCAGCAAAAGCGGATGCCAAACTTGAAGATGCACAGCACGAATTAGAACAATTTCGAGAACAACACAACCTGCTCGAGGAAGAAAAATGAGTCAAACTATATGCTATTGCTTTGACTATACAGCGGCGGATATTCAGCAGGACGTTCGGAGACATCAAGGGCGATCTACCATTCTGGAGCGGATCGTTGCAGCAAAGAAACAGAGTGGTTGCCAATGTGAGACTATGCACCCTGAGAGCAGATGATGTCTCAGTGATGTCCACCGTGTTGTGGATAGGATAAAAAGGGATCTTGTGGGCGAGTGACTTTTCAGCCGATCAGATCGAGCACCGCATCTTCCATATTTATGTTGATTTTCAAGGCTTTCAGATTGGCTTCGTAGGCGTGCCTGGTTGTGATCATGTCAGTTGCTTCCTGAATAAGATCGACATTAGACATTTCTTCCAGCGATCCATCGGGCTGATTAATCATCGTGCCGGGGGTGTTGACCTGCTGGATTTTTGTGCTGACGGCTCCGTTTAAGCCTTCTTCCAGGATAGTTGTCGACTTTTTGAATTCTTTGGTTTCGCTGTTGGCGATATTGTTGGCAGTGACGCTTTGTTTGGTTGATAAAGCATTTAGGGCTGAAATGTTATTGACTGAGAGTGGCATGGTTTAACTCCTTTCAACTGTTCAAAATTATACTCTTTTATTTATAAATTTGTAAAAAATAATTTGATTTGTCAAATTGACTGATATCTTGAGCTTTTTACGAATATGTTCTGATTCTTTCTTTGTCTTTGATCATATGATTTTTGGCTGAGGGAGGTCGGGGAACAGTTTAGAATGGCGCTAGTTTGAGGGTCGATGGCAGCAAATCCGAGACAGCCCCCGATGGTGCTGGGGACAGTCCCGAGTTTACTACAAAATTGCTTAAATGAGCGCCATTCGAGGCAGCTTACTGAACAGCACCTGCGGCTTTGATTTATCTTCTGTATTGTCCTGCCATCAGTCACCAATCAGCTTCCCAACCTTTTCACAAATATGCCGGGCAATTGGCATGGCTGATGTAGCCGCCGGGGATGGTGCATTCCCCACGATCAGGGCCCGTTTGCTTTCGACGAACAAGAAATCATCCAACGTTGTTCCGTCTGGCTTAACTGCCTGAGCGCGGACCCCTGCGGGGTAGGGAAGCAGGTCGTTGAGGGTTACTTTGGGGCAATAGCGATTGACCTGTTTTAAATAGCCTGGGCGATAGAGGGAATTCTTCAATTCTATCAGCGTTGGTAGTGGATATTTCATCACCAGCCGGTAAAGACCTGAGTAACTGAGCATTTCTGCCAGATCGCGCAGGTTGATTTGCCAGCGGCTGTAACCTTCTCGCGACATCGCTAAAGTGGCGTTTGGCCCGACCGTGAGTGAGCCATCGATCATCGGGGTCAGGTGGATTCCCAGAAACGGCAGCTCAGGGTTGGGGATCGGGTAGATCGGATGGGTGACAAGCTGACTTTTTTCTGTGGGAAGTTGGAAGTATTCGCCACGAAAGGGGAGGATTTTAAATGTCGGTTGCTGCCCCAGCATCTGGATGACGCGATCAGAATGGAGCCCGGCACAACTGACCAGAAAGCGACCGGAAAAAGTCCCCAGGCTGGTTTTAACCTCAATTTCATTGGTTTCTTTGATGTCAGTGACCAGGCAGTTGGTATAAATCTGACCCCCTGCTGCAATGACCTGTTCCGCTAATTTTTTTGCAACTTGCTCAAAATCGACGATTCCGGATGAGGGGACCCAGGTGGCGGCGACTCCAACAACATTGGGTTCAAATTCGCGCAACTGTTGTTGATCAAAAACTTCCGTTTCAATCTCGTTTATTCTGCACCGTTCGAGCAGCTCCTGCATTCGTTCGGCATCCTGCTCATCGGTTGCTACCAGGAGCTTTCCGGTGACCCGAAAGGGGATATTATGCTCACTGCAGAACTGTTTGGTTTCCAAGTTCCCTTCACGGCAAAAACGGGCTTTTAAACTTCCCGGTGCGTAGTAGACCCCGGCATGGATGACGCCGCTGTTGTGTCGGGTCTGGTGGGTTGCAAGTTCTTTCTCTTTTTCAAGAACGACAACTGTTGCTCTGTTAAATTGTTGTTGTAATTGACGGGCGGTTGCCAGTCCGACAATCCCGCCACCGATAACTATAAAATCGTAGTTTTTCATTGAATTTTGTCAGCCTATTCTCGAAAATCCTGTTTGGTTTTTTCCATCTGCTCGGCGTAATGCGCCAACAAGGTGCGTCGTGACAACATGTAGAGAACCTTTTGTGGAACTTCGGCATCAACCACCGGAATTTCATCCAAATTACGGGCGGTTAGTTTTTTCATCACATCGGTCAAGTGTTCATCCGGTGTGGCGGTAATGACATTTCGGGTTGCAATGTCACGGGCAATCACCAGGGTGGGTGGGATATCGTCGTTGAGAATGCGACGGATATCAGTCATCGAAAAAATTCCAGTCATCAACTCCTCAGCATCAACAACCGGATAATAAGTAGTTTTTGCCGGAGCAATTTTGTTTAAAATATCAGGCAGCGTCATTCCTTCTGGAATCAACGTTGCTTTGCGTCCTTTCTTTGCCAGACTGCGAACCTGAACCCCTTCTAGAATATCGATGACAAAATCACCGAGATGAGCGGGTGAATCAAAGCGCGAGGCAACTTGCTGCTCATAGATACTATTTTTACGCATGACGATCATCGCTATGACGCAGACCAGCATCAATGGTGCGAGCAAGCCATAGTTTCCGGTCAATTCGCTGACCATGATCAGGGTTGCGATAGGTGCATTGGCAACCCCGGCAAAGAATCCTGCCATGCCAACCAGGACATAGGCGCGTGGATCTTGAACCAGCATGGGGAACAGGATTTCTGCGGTGGCACCAAAAGTACCACCGAGCATTGCTCCAATGACCAAACTGGGGGCAAAAACACCACCAGAACCGCCCGATGAAATGGTCAGGCTAGTGGCGACGACTTTAGCCAAGGCAACAACTAGCATCACCCAGAGTGCCATCTGACCGTAGAGTGCTGCCTGTACCCAGCCGTAACCTGAACCGAGAACCTGTGGGATAAACATTGCCAGAATTCCCAAGAGCAGCCCGCCTAAAGCCGGTTTAAGCCAGGTTGGCATGGGTAATTTGCGAAAAGCGTCGCGCATCCCGTAAAACACTTTGACATAGAGAACACCAAAAAAGGCGCAAATGATTCCAAGTGCTAGATACAGTAACAGCTCTGCTGGTTGCTCAAAGCGAAACAGGGGGGTGTCGAGGAG
Organism: Desulfuromusa sp.; assembly: GCA_033791385.1. Lineage (GTDB taxonomy): Bacteria > Desulfobacterota > Desulfuromonadia > Desulfuromonadales > Geopsychrobacteraceae > Desulfuromusa. The sequence goes on along the minus strand of JASJGU010000072.1, from coordinate 6,674 downwards.
TGGTTTCCAACCGGTGACCGCACCGAATAAAGAATAGGCGATGATGGATGAGATAATGCAAGGAATTAATCCTTCATGTTCAAAATCGGGATCACGATAAAGAACCTCAGCGGCAAACAGCGCACCACCGAGAGGTGAGCGGAATGTTGCACCGATACCACCTGCCATCCCGGCCATCAGCAGCAGGCGTCGATCTTTAGCGGAGAGTCCGAGTTTTGTGGCAATAAAGGAGCCAAAACCTGCTCCAATTTGCGCAATTGGTCCCTCACGGCCTGCTGAGCCACCTGTTCCAATCGTGACAATTGACGCGATGGATTTAATGATTGGAACCCGACCACGAATGACGCCACCTTTACGGTGAAAAGCCTCAATCGCTCCGTCGGTTCCATGTCCTTCGGCTTCTGGAGCAAAGGTGTAAACCAGCCAGCCGGAAATTAATCCACCGAGTGCTGGCAACAGGAACAGGCACCAACGGTAGGGGACGGAGAGATTATCGATAAAGCTGGTAAAGGAACTTTCCGGTGTTCCTTCCAGGGGGGGATGGAAATTGCCAATTTTTCCCAACATCAGATGTTCAACGCTGTTGGTGGCAAAGTAGAAAGCCAGGGCCCCAGCCCCTGCAACAATACCGACCGGGATGGCTAGAATCAGCAGTCGAAAGCCGGTTCGTTCGAGAGCTCTAAGAATTTTTGGAACTATTTGCATAAAAAAATCTACATAAAAAATGGCAACAATAACCGTCTAGTTGTTTAACAGTTTCAAGCGATAGGAACAAGGGTAGATTCCGTTAATTGTTTGGCTGGTCAGAATTCAGCCATTATCTCTCCGCATCCGATTGGCAGCAGCTGCGAGTTCATAGAGTCTCGGTAGTGCCAGATGTCCCGCTTTCCACGGCAGGAGTATGTCGAGGCCTTGTTGTTCAACCTGTTCAATTGCCTCTTGCAGGGTGGCTATCAATCCTGATTTCAGCTCTGGATCATGCTGATCGCACCATGCCAGCAGACGCCCTATCGCTTCGGTTTGCCCACTGTCGAGTAATTGTTCGACCTGGGAAAGATCGATCCTCTTTTGCCCATATTCCAACAGTCGTTGTTCGCGTACTTGAATTTTTGCTTCACGCTGGCGTGGTAGTGGTTTTATCGCCAAATTGATCTGTCGCTGTCGGTTTTTTCGGAAAGGGACTCGTTTTGCCCCTGCCGGGGGGCTATCCCCGGCCAAGTCGCGGGCCCTTTTTGTGATATCAAAAGTTTGATAATTATCCATCATGATGACCTGATCGGCAACCGACAGGTAATCACCGGAACCGCCAGTTACGATGATGCTGGATACGCCCTCTTTTTCAAAGAGTTCACGGACCCGATGTAACAGGGGGGTGATCGGCTCTTGACGATCCGGCACCAGCTTTTGCATGCGTTGATCGCGGATCATAAAGTTGGTCGCCGAGGTATCTTCATCGATCAGCAGGCAGGTGCAATCACACTCCAGTGCTTCGATAATATTGGCTGCTTGAGAGGTGCTGCCGCTGGCATTGTCGGTCGAAAAACAGTTGGTTGTCCGATTGCCGGGCAGAGTGGCAATGAAGGGACTGATATCGACCTGATTGATGGCGCGATGATCTTCTGCGCGGATTTTCACAGCCGAGGCAGTGGTTACGACCAGCTCTCGGCCATCCCCAGGAATATGGTTATCAATGCCCCGTTCAATGGCTTGCAACAGCGTTGATTTGCCGTGAAAACCGCCGCCGACGATCAACGTGATTCCTTGTGGCAGTGCCATGCCCGAAATTGTCCCACGATGTGGCAGCTTAACTTCGCATTTCAGCTCCGCTGGTGATTTGAATCTTACGCCATCGATCAGTGGCTGATCATCAATGCCACTGTGCCGGGGCAGCAGTGAGCCATCGGCAATAAAAGCAACGCTATCAAGCTGTTCAAGCTGGTTGCGTAAAGCGTCCTGATCTTCTATCTGCTCAATGTGTTGCTGCATCTCAGCAAAACAACGCTGCAGCCAGATCAACCCCGTTTCAATAACCTGCGGCAGTTCAGCAAAAAACATCGCTGCAGCTTCCTGCGCCAGGATGGAACGCCCTGAACCAGGCAGAGCAAACAGCAGTCTTGCTTCGAGTTGTATGTTGTCGATCAGGACCGCGTTGCGGCGGAGAACTTGTTGCCCGTTGACGGCAATCTCCACCTCACCACTGCGTCCGGTGCCGCGCCTGCCTTTAACATTGTTTTTGATGGCGGTGTGAAGTGTCCGCCCAAGGAAGTCTTCCAGTGCTGTTTGGCGAATTCGGTTACGCCAGAATTTAGGCGGGATGCCATGCTGCTCGGCTGAAAGTTGGATACTGATCCGTGACGGCAGGGCGAAAGGATCGCCCTGGACATGGTCGATGGTCAGTTGAAATGCATTGAAATTGTAGGTGCCGCGCAATTGTTTGTAGGTTTTGTAGCCCTGACCATCTATTTGCTGCAACAGGGCGCGGAGCTTTTCCATATCAGTTTCCCAACCGTGGTGTCAGGTATTGACGGTAGAGTTTATCCGCGACCTGATCAGTTGCGCTGCCATAGAGTTCAGCAAAGGTCAACAGGGGGTCGGCCAATGTGAGGCCATCTGGCTGCCAGCCGCTCCAGCCGCACTGCTGACCGAATGGCTGCATCAGGGTAATTTCCCCATCCGGGTCGGGAATCAGGTGGAGTTGCAGCATTGTTTTTAGTTGCAGTTCTGGGCCAAGATAGAGAATCGCGCTGTGCGGCTGGAATCCACTGGTCAGCAGTGCTGCGCCCAACTCACCGCCAATGAGGATCTGTTTGCCGTCAGTTAATTGTTGCAGCAGTTGCGGAATCTGTTCGACGCTATACTCGGGAGCCAGTTGGCAGCGCTGTAACAACAGCTTTGGTCGCAGGGTTTCCAAGTATCCCAATTGCCATCGCTGGAGCAGCTCTTCAGTGGCACACAGTTGCCTCTTTCCTTGAGCGTCTGTTGTCAAGTTGCCGCGCTTTTCCAGTTCGGCAAACAGATCGCCAATGGCTCCCAGGGCAATACCAGCATCATCGGCAAGGGCTCGATAGGTGGCATTGATCGCTTGTTGATTGCGTAACAACAGGTAGATCAGTTTCAATCCGGCAGGGCGGAACAGGCGATCAGCTCCCGGCGGTTTCACTGTATGTTTCTGGCCACCGATTTCAATGTAAAGAGGCATCTGATTCAGATACAGGTTGCCGGCGCAATCGGCATACTCAATCCCTTTTTGTTTTAGCAGTGCCGCCATCTGCGGAGAGATGTAATGGCTGATCAACAGCGGGCTGGAATTTTTCGGCGCCGGAGAGGTTTTGATTTGATGAACCACCAGATCGGCAAGGGTTGGGGTCAATTTTGAAATGACTTTAATATAATAATGACGATCTCCCCATGGGCCACAGAGACGAAAGGTTCCGGCAAACGGCCCACCAATTTTCTGCAGCATCAATTCTATTTTAGCCTGTGGAATGGAGCGTATAGCTTTGATGCTGTCATGAATGATCTGTTCATCTTTTAAAAGTGGTTTTCTGGGCATAATGTCCTCGAAACAGAGGGTTTAGTGTTCACAGACATGACAATGTTCAGAATGTACTGATGTGTAATCCATTGAACGGCGGTTGAATGTTGTTGTCAAGGGGAAATTTTTATTAGGCAGGAAACTATGACGAAAGCTAGAGCTATGTAACGCTATTGAGTCTGTGTTATTTTTAGGGATATTTGAATTGTAGACTGGCATTGAACTTTTTGTGGACCATAGGCAGTGCGGCAGGACTTAAAATTATGCGGCAAAAACGGATCAAACTGATCAGAATGTTTCAACTGATTATCATTACCTCGCTGATTTCCCTGGCGGCGATTATCATGCTCCTGCACATTTCAACCCGCTCCAGAGAGTTTGATCAACGTGCAGAAACCATGCGCTCCGATTATGTGGTGCGGCAGAAAGCGCTGATAAAGCGTGAAGTCGAGCGAGTCGTCACTATTATTAATGAGAGGCGATCGCGCAGTGAACATGACACTCAGTCCGCGGTCAAACAGCGGGTTTATGAGGCCACTGCGATTGCCGAAAACATCTACCAGCAGAACAAATCAACCAAGTCTGATCACGAGATTCAGCAACTGATCGTGGACGCCTTAAGGGCGATCCGCTTTGCGCAGGGCACCGGCTACTATTTTATAACCCGACTGGACGGTACTGAAATCCTGTTTGCAGACAGCCCAGAGCTGGAAGGGTCGAATCTTTTAGATATTCAGGATGTCACTGGTAAGTATGTGGTGAAAGATACAATTGAAATCGCCACACAGTCCGGGGAGGGTTTCTATGAATATCATTGGACAAAACCTGCAGCTTCAGGCAAGAGGCACAAAAAAATATCCTATATCAAACGGCTTGAACCCTTTGACTGGTTTATTGGGACGGGGTTGTATGTCGAAGATATTGAAGCTCAGATCGAAGCAAATTTACTGGCAATTATCAGCAAGATCCGGTTTGGACAAGACGGTTATATTTTTATTAACCGGTTAAATGGAGATGCATTAGTTACAAATGGAGAACTCATTTCTGGTGTTCAAAAACTCTGGGAAGTTTTCGATAAAAACCCGGCTAAAACAAAGGCTCTCTTCGATCAGGAGTATGCCGCTGCTTTAAAGCCAGCTGGAGATTACATTTATTATTCGATGAGCAAGCTGACTGACCCTGAGAAGGAATTCCCCAAAGCTTCTTTCATTCATGGCATCCCTGACTTGCAGTGGCTGGTTGGTGCTGGTGTTTACCTAGATAATATTGAAACTAATATTGCATTACTCCAGACTGAATTAGAACAGCAACAGCGCTCTGAAATTTGGCGCACCGCATTGGCGACTGGGGCTATTATCGTTTTTATCTTGATGTTGTTTCATTTCGCCATCTCACGGTTGAAAAAAGATTTGGCTTCTTTTGTCAATTTTTTTGCTTTGGTGGCGCATGAAGAAAAAAAAATAGACAGTGATCAAATATATTTTGAGGACCTGGCTCAGATTGCTGATAGTGCCAACACAATGTTGCATGACAAACAGGTGGCACTGGGAAAAGTGCGTTTGAGCGAAGAAAAATATCGACATCTTTTTGATACTGCTTTGGTCGGTTTTTTTCGATCCAGATTGTCTGATGGGTTGTATCTTGACGTGAATGCGAAAGTGGCAGAACAGATTGGTTATAAGATAGAAGAGATTGTTGGAAAGATGAAGACCACCGATCTGTTCCAGGATATCTCGCAACGGCAAAAACTTCTTGCAACGCTTGAAGCAGAGGGGGAGGTCAATGATTTTGAAGTAGATTTCATCCTTCCCGATGGGCGAGAGGTTGCTTATTCTCTTTCAGTTAGAGCTTATCCCGGTGAGGGCTATATGGAAGGTGTAGCGGTCGATATTACCCAGCGAAAACGAGCTGAAGCATCGTTGATAGAGAGTGAGGAACGATTCCGAAATTTGGCGGAGCTGCTGCCGGAGCCAATTTTTGAGACCAATTTAGAGATGGATTTAACCTATGCAAACCAGAGTGCGTACAACCTTTTTGGTTATACTGCAGAAGATTTTGCAATGGGGCTGAACAGTCTTGATATGGTTGTGCCAGAGGAAAAACAGAAGGTTCTGGACAATGGCGCTGCGCAGTTTCGGGGTGAGAAAAAAAGCCGAACTGAATATCGTGCTTTGAAAAAAGATGGTTCAAGCTTTCCGGCTCTCTTCCATGTGAATCCTATCGTGAAGAAAGGACAGCCATGTGGATTCCGAGGCATCATTATCGATTTGACTGAGCAAAAGCGGGCCGAAGAGGAAATTTTAAAATTACGCAAGCTGGAATCGGTTGGTGTGCTGGCTGGTGGTATTGCTCATGATTTCAATAATTTGCTTTCCGGGTTGTTCGGCAATATCGAACTGGCAAAAAGGTTTCTATCTGATGAAGATAAAGCGTATAAGTATCTTGAATCTGCTGGACTGTCGATGGCCCGAGCCACCGGTTTAACTCAGCAATTGCTTACTTTTTCCAAGGGTGGTGATCCGATCAAGGAAACCCTTTCTCTTGAATCAGTCATCACCGAAACAGCAACATTTTCACTGCGGGGTAGCAACGTAAAACTGCAATTCGATAATGATCCCGATTTATGGTTAGTCGCTGCTGACAAGGGACAGCTAAGTCAGGTTGTCAGTAATCTGGTCATCAATGCCAAGCAGGCGATGCCAGATGGTGGAATTGTCACTATCACTGCTGAGAATATTGAGACTGCGGCTGGTCAACAGGTGAAAATTTGCGTGCAGGACCAAGGGATCGGCGTTGCTCCCCAACATCTGGATAAAATTTTTGACCCTTATTTTTCTACCAAACAACAGGGCAGCGGTCTGGGTCTGGCATCCTGCTATTCGATTATCAACAAGCATAATGGCGCTATCAGCGTGGCATCAGAACTGAATAAGGGAACAACATTCACGATTATTTTACCTGCTGCGGAGAAACAAAAAGCAACCCCGGTTGTCGCATTAGCCGAAGCTACTAGGGATTGCGAGGTGAATTCCGCCCGCATTCTGCTTTTGGATGACGAAGAGCTGCTGCTGCAGATGAGTGGCACTATGCTTGAGGAGATGGGGCATCAAGTCGATTATGCTATGACTGGGGAGGAAGC
>JASJGU010000071.1:0-2603 GCA_033791385.1 Desulfuromusa sp. | reverse complement strand
TTGACTGGTTTTCCGAATTATCCTGGTGGGAAAATATATGCCGGTTATAGACAAAGACCTTTCCAGTTTGAAGATATTGAGGGTATTTCGGTAGTTCGTGTCCCGTTAATTCCTGACCACAGCAGCTCGGCTTTTCTCCGTATTCTCTGCTATCTCAGTCTGACCTTGACCATGTGTGTCCCCGGACTATTTCTGGTGCAAAAACCGGATGTCGTTCATGTTTATCAAGGCTCCGCAACCCTTGCACTCCCTGCAATGCTTATGCGGTTTTTTCGGCGTGTACCCTATGTGCTTGATGTTCAGGACCTCTGGCCAGAGAGCGTAACTAGTTCCGGGATGCTCAAACATGTTTGGTTTGAAAGTTTTTTGAATTTCTGGTGCAAAATGACCTACAAATATGCACAAAAAATAGTGGTTTTATCGCCAGGGTATCGCGATGTGTTGATTGAACGTGGTGTTCGTGCGGAAAAGATCGAGGTTGTCTACAACTGGTGTGATGAGAATCAGGCGACTGATACGATACTGACAGGGCCAGTTTCTGATATTTTTAAAGCAGCTTGTTTTACCGTTGTCTACGCCGGGAATTTAGGGGTTGTTCAGCGGCTCGACGCTGTGCTTGGTGCAGCAGAAATTCTAAAAGTCCAATGTCCGGAAGTCAGGTTTGCATTCATCGGTGATGGAGTAGACTCCGAACGCCTTAAGAGTGTGGCTGTAGAAAAAAAACTTGATAATGTCGTTTTCGTTCCTCGCCAACCGTCCTCAAATATCGGGGCAATTTTGGCACGAGCAGATGCATTGCTTATTCACCTTCGTGATGATCCGTTGTGCCGGGTCGGTATTCCGCAAAAAACCCAGGCTTATATGGCTGCCGGACGGCCAGTTATTGTCGGGGTGAAGGGAAATGCTGCGGACATTGTCCTCGCGGCTGAGGCAGGTCTTTTTTGTGAACCGGAAAATCCTTCGAGTATTGCTGAGACAATTCTCCAATTGCAGAAATTACCACCTGAAGAGTTGGAAAAAATGGCACAAAATGGTCGTTCCTATTATCAGAAGAAACTGAGCTTTGCGGTCGGATCAAAACAGATGGAATCGGTATTTGAGGGGTGCTTCAAATGAGGCTGGAATCTGGTAGTATCCGAAAAATGGAAGATGGGGATCTTGAACCGGTTGTACAAACTCATCTTGAAAGTTTTCCTGATTTTTTCCTCTCCTTTCTAGGCCCAAGATTTCTCAGGCTATATTATGCCGGGGTGATCAGTGCACCCGAAGGTATCGCTTTCGTTTGCCTAGACTCTGATGGACAGCCTTCAGGGTTTGTGGCGGGTACGACCAATCCTCGTGGTTTTTACCGAAGATTGTTGATTCGGGGCTGGCTGAAGTTCTCTTTTGCCTCTCTTGGTGCTATTTTACGTAGACCTTCTGCCATAGCAAGGGTAGCGCGTGCAGTATTTCATCCCGCCAGTAATCCTATTGGTGCAGATGTTGCCGGTCTGTTCTCTATCGGGGTGCAGCCAAAAATGCAGGGAACTGGGGCAGGAAAGGCACTGGTACTGAAGTTTCTTGATGTTACCAAAGCCTGTGGGTGCAAACGTGTTTTTCTGACGACTGATCAAAAAAACAATGATGGGGTCAATGCATTTTACGAAAAGTTGGGCTTTTCTCTGGAACGCCAGTATGAAACACCTGAGGGGCGTTGCATGAACGAATACTGGTTTACTCTTTGAAGGAAATATTGGAATGAGTGTTTTTTTACCTTTTGCTTTACCTGATATCGGTGAGGAGGAAATTGCCGAAGTCGTTGATTCGCTCCGCTCCGGTTGGTTGACGACCGGTCCTAAAACGAAGCGGTTCGAAACGGATTTTTCAGCTTTTATTGGTGGGGGTATTGAGGCAATCGCTGTTAACTCAGCTACGGCAGGTCTTCATTTAGCACTGGAAGCTATTGGCGTTGGACCTGGTGATGAAGTTATTACCACACCATACACCTTTACTTCCACGGCTGAGGTGGTTCGTTATCTCGGGGCCGACCCGGTATTTGTAGATATCGATCCAGATACTCGCAACATTGATTCCAAATTGATTGAGAAAGCAATTACAGCTCGTACCAAGGCGATCATCCCTGTCCATTTCGCTGGTCTGGCTTGTAATATGGCGGAAATACTGACGATTGCCAGACGTCATGATCTGAAAGTGGTTGAAGATGCCGCCCATGCTCTGCCGACAACCTGGGATGGCCAATTGGTAGGTAGTTTTAAAAGCGACGCTACAGTTTATAGTTTTTATGCCACTAAGACGATCGCTACCGGAGAGGGAGGGATGGTGGTGACCGCAAACCCTGAAATTGCCAAGCGCTGCCGGGTTATGCGACTTCATGGGATAAGTCGTGATGCTTTTGACCGCTACACTTCCAACAAACCCGCGTGGCAATATGAAGTTGTTGCCCCAGGGTTCAAGTACAACATGACTGATATGGCTGCTTCTCTTGGGATTCATCAGTTGAAAAAGGCCTGGGAATTTCAGAAAAAGCGTCAACAGATGGCAGAAAAGTATGATACGGCTCTAAGAGATATGCCGCTTGAGTTACCCCCCCATTCTCCAACAGG
>JASJGU010000070.1:0-5650 GCA_033791385.1 Desulfuromusa sp. | reverse complement strand
CATCGAGGTAATTGCTTTCAGAGTCATGGGCTGTAAACCCATAGGCAGACCCCGTTCCTACTTGCGGCATGGTCATAGCAGGTGTAATACCGGTAGCAATATAATGCATCATAATGCGGTCATCGAAAACCAACTCGCCGTTGTCCATGAATTCGTGGCTACCGCCAGCAAAGGAGGTGTACCATTGACGATCCGGGTAATAATAGGCCGCTTTATTGCGCGGTCTAAAAAGTAGGGATCGTGCCGAGGCATTGCCGATTGCTGCGGCCTCGGTCAGGATTTTCTTCATACGTGCATCCGGTGCAAATGGTTCTCCTTTCTTAATGCCGATAGAAGCGAAGAGCCCAACCAACTCTGGATTGAATGAATCGGCCGGCTCGTACTGAATGACCGCATTCAATTCTTCATAGAAATGAAAGTCATTAGCATGAACCGTATTAAACTGCTTGCCCGATACATTCACGAAGCGTTGCTTCGGCGGATTTTTCACCTGAGAAAGTGGGTACATTCGAAATGTTTCTTTTATGCCCTGCACTGCACCCGCAATATCTCCGTCTTTAACAAAAGCACGAAAGAACATTAGATTGCGGTAATTCGTGGTTTTTGCGACAAAATAGCCTTCGGGGATCTCCCCGTCGTAGTCAGGTCCAATAAACAGATATTTGCCGCCTTTACCCTGATCGGGGCCGGTCATACCAACGTCACTAACGAAACGGAAGTATGCATCATCTACCGGCCCTAATACGCCTGGTGGAATTTCTACGACAACGGGTCCGGCTTTAACATTAATTTCTGCCAAGCCATACGGAGTCGTTGATTGCGCAGTCAAGAATAGCGAGCGCGCATCCATCAGATCTTCGGTAATTCCTAAATCACCCGGTTGTATACCTGCGTCTTTGAAACCTTCCAGCAAGGCATACGCTGAGTTTGCCGGCATACCGTTAAGAAACACCTCTACTCCACGTGACAAGTCGAGAAAGTCATAGGCTTTCTTGACCGTAGCTTCGTTAGGCATCCCATCGAAGAATTCGAGGTCACCGAGGAATTCGGTCTCCACCTTATCCGGTGTGAGCAGGAATTCCGGTACATCAGCAGCGTATTTCGGTGTTGCGGCTTCTTGTGCCTGTAGTTGTGTTACTCCTAAGAATAAGGCGGTTAGGCTAAAAACTAAAAATAAACTTGTGTGTTGTTTCATCGTTAAATCTCTTTCAGTTTTTCGATACGAATAAATATGGAAAAGTCCATCCACAATCGGACATATACATGAGTGAAATCATGCACCCGATTCGGCTAGGAGAACAAGTAACACCAAGGTAACTTACCTTAGGTATACTTCTGATAGTTCGTACCCTGACGTCCAACCAAAGAGGACCGTGAAATTGCCAGAAAACAAAACCTCTGCAGCGCTCGCGAGATTTTCAACCCCACCGCTTAATTATCATTGATCCATTGTTTCTTGCGACAAACCATATTTACTATCATGATTGAATGAATAGTGACCGGGTAACACAAAGGTAGATGAATTTACTTTCAACCAGTCAACTTCTCATCATACTTGGCGTGTTTCTGACACCGGTTGCTTGCTCGGTTCCAGCTATCAACCCTGAGTCGGCCAACCCCGAACCGGTGACCTGCGATCAAACGCCTCACTCGAGTGTCATTACCACACCATTACTTTCGGTGTTGACATTAAACCTGGCGCACGGGCGTAAGGATGCTTTAAACCAGATGTTGCAAAAATCCAGTACAACACGCAGCAACCTGGAGGAAATTGCCGACTTTTTGAGCGACAGCGGAGCGGATCTTGTTGCCCTTCAGGAAGCGGACTCAGCCTCGCGGTGGTCCGGCAAATTCAACCACGTGGAATATATTTCCGGCAAAAGCCCATATCCGTGCAGTATCCATGCTCACCATGCGACCAAGTACATGTACGACTTCGGCACGGCACTGCTATCCAGGGTACCCTACACACGCAGCTTGTCGCATACATTTGCCCCCTCACCGCCTACAACCAACAAGGGTTTTGTCATGGGGCAAGTACTTTGGAATCCGGGTGGTCAATTTTCAAAACCGATCAATGTCAGCGTGATTTCCGTCCACCTGGATTTTTCACGCAAGTCAGTACGTGAAGCACAAACTGCAGAAATGCAGGCCATGCTGCCGGATATCAGCAAACCGATCATCATCCTGGGTGATTTCAATACCGACTGGAGCAATGATGATTCCGCTCTCAAGGCCATTGTTGCCAATGGAAACTTCAAGGTTTATCAACCTGAAGCAACTGGCCTGGGTACATATAAATCCGGGAAACACCGTCTCGACTGGATACTGATATCCAATGATCTCGAGTTCGTAAGTTATGAAGTTCCGCAAATCGTGCTTTCCGATCACCAACCGGTACAAGCAAGCTTGAAACTGGCTGATATGTCATATGAAGATAAGGATGATAACCGTTATGAATCAAATTCAAATGTCAGCCAGGAATAAGTTGACCGGTTCCCCCGGCTTTGCATGGATTGCAATCGCATTGCTCGCCCTGCTACAGGTCGGCTGTGCAACTGCCCCGGTTGCTCCGGTCTGTCCTGCCAATACACAGAACCTGCCTGACTGTCCGCCATTAAGTGCTGTTGTGGACGAGCAGGTGGATCATATTTACCAATTCAGGACATGGAAATCACCCAAAGAACTGAATGATGATCCTATTGCGTATGGAATGAACGCCGGTATCCCCGTCCAGGGTGCAAGAGGCAAAATCATAGGGCCGGATGATGAAGGCGCAATTAACTCCCTCGCCGTTAAACTCTGGATGATTGAGAACGCCGATCACACCCTTGATTTCGGATACTATATCTTTACACCCGATATCGTTGGTTACGCGATGATTGGTGCCATGTGCGATGCAGTTAAAAGAGGTGTGGACACGCGTGTCATGGTGGATTCTCTTGGCTCGTTGAAGGCGGGTCGCACAGCGCTCGCCGCTTTGAAGACCTGTGAAAACCAGGCCGGTTTCATACGCAATGCGGCCGGGGAACTGACCACACGCAAAGCCCGTATACAAGTGATGGTTTTTAATGCCATCAGCAAGATATCAACCAGTCCGAACCGGCGCTCACACGACAAGCTCCTGGTTGCTGACGCAGACTTCCATGACAAGGCTCTCATGATAACCGGCGGTCGCAATATATCGCTTGATTATCACGGTATCACGGCAGATGGGGCTTATGATCCTTATGGCTACCGCGACAGTGAGATCCTGTTCAAACCGGCCGAGACTGAACATGACATCACCATCGGTGAGGTCAGCTCCGCTTATTACACGCTGTTGTTCCTGTATAAGGGCAATAAGCAGATTCTCCCTGTCAGCAGCAGCCAGGCCCGGGGCATGTACTTAAAAGAGTTGTTAAGGGCGGAAGAAAGCCTGGCAAAAATAAAACAGTTTGAGACTCTCAAGCCCCATATTGATCACATGGATGAGTATATGTCAGAGGGTTTTCATCCATCCGATGTAAAATTGGCACACAATCTCGGCAATGTAACCAATAAAAAAGTCACCAAAAATGCAGTCGAGAACCTGGCCAAAAACCCGAATTCCATTCTATTTCTTCTCGGTGAGATTGCAAAATCCAATGATGGAACCGGGACCACGCGTATCGTGTCGCCCTACCTCTTCCTTGCCCGGTACGAGGACGAGGATGGAAATGTCATCGTCGATGAAGCATCTGCAATGCGCGCTTGGCTTGATGAACATCCAAAGGCCCGACTCGAAATCGTAACCAACTCTGTATTGACCTCTGACAATTTCTCGTCACAGTCAATTATTGACATGGATACCGCACCGCGATTGCTACTTGACCAGGAAACACGAGATGCCTGGCGTTCGTTAAAGGCCGAAGATGAAGTAGGCGGAGAGCTGACTTCATCAGCAGCATGGAAGGAACAGGTCAATCACCCCCGCCTGTTGGTTTACGAAACAGGAAAACTCGACTCCAGCAAACTCGGTGATGGAGGAGTGCACTATGGGAAATTGCATGCCAAATTTTTCCTGGACAACAAAATCGGTTTTGTCGGCACCACAAATTTTGATTACAGGTCACGTCTGTACAACAGCGAGATGGGTTATTTTTTCAAAAGCGAGCCGCTCGCAAATGACTTGAATGTGGCATTTGATTACCTGGTTGAAAGGTCCTACCGCTGGGGCAGCCCCGAATGGCTGGAACTGCGCAGCAAATCGCTGGATGTCAAAGGGTCAAAGGGCTGGTCGACCAGGCATCAAAGAAAGGTTTACAAGACGCTGAAAGCCACCGGTCTGCACTGGTTGTTCTGAGATTATGATCTGATCAGAAATAATGCAGATGGGGTACATCTCTAAATACACAAAGAACGGTTAATCAGGATTGAGAGTCTTGCCTGTCGTGCTGGCCGACGGCGGTTCGAGTACTATAGTAAGTAACACTAGGGTAACTTACCTTAGGTATACTTCTGATAGTTCGTGCCCTAACGTCCAATTAAAGAGGACCGTGATATTGCTAGAAAACAAAGTGACAACAAGCACAATAGCCGGGATGAGCGACCACGCCATACGGCGGCAGGTTAAACGGCTCTGCCGGAGTGAGGAATTCGCAGACAGCCCGCGAGCTGTGGAATTTCTCCAGTTTGTTGTCCAGCAGTCCCTGACTGGCCGCGCTGATAGGCTGTCACAACGTGTTCTTGCCGAACGGGTGTTCGAACGGGGCGCGGAATTCGACCCGTCGACCAATCCTATCGTGCGAATGCAGGCGGGACGGGTACGCTCCGCGCTCGAGCACTACTACCTGACCGTCGGGAAGCATGACCCCATCACCATTTCCCTGCCCAAAGGTAGCTATGCTCCCGCATTCGAGGCCAGGACGGGCGCGGAACCGGTACTGGGGAAGCATGGGAGCATGCCGCCTTTCCTGTTGATCACTCCGTTTTGTAACTACTCTGGATGCGAAGACCTCGAGTTCATAGCCCAGGGATTGGGGTCGGAGCTTGCGACGGCACTCGACAGCTATCAAACATCGCGTGTTTTGCTCCTGCCTGGGAACCCACAGGAGGACAGGGGCATTGCCGAGCAGACGCAGAGATTGTGCGACAGGGCGCCGTCATTCCTGGTGAAGGGCACTGTCTCGTGGCGTTCAGGTTGCTTGCGGATCGCGGTTCGGCTGGAAGACGCCTCGAGTGGTGTCCAGCACTGGTCATACGAAGACCGCTGCAGGACGGCCACCGATGACCGCGATACTTTCCTCGATGAAATGGTGAAGCGGGTGGCTGCCTCTATTGCAGAGGAGCAAGGGGTGGTCGTGCAGCAGAGTCTGCCCAGGGTGGAGCAGGTTTCACCTGCCGAGGCTAATGCCTACGAAGCCATCCTGCACTTTTACAACTTTGAACGTAGTGCTTCCCTCGAGTGTTTCGAGAAGGCGCTGGCGGCGCTGCGCCACGCGGTTGAAACCGCGCCGAGTGATGGCCGCATCTGGACTGCGCTTGCCCGTTTATGTGCCGTCAATTATTCGATGGAACTGCTTCCTGAGGCCCAGGTTCCGATTGAAGAAATCATCGCATACGCAGAGAAAGGGGTGCGACTCAGTACCGCAAACCAGCGTGCCTGGAGCGTGCTTTCTTTCGCCCACAC
>JASJGU010000069.1:0-9399 GCA_033791385.1 Desulfuromusa sp. | reverse complement strand
ATGTTTAAACAACTGCCGTGCTTGGTCTCGATAAAACATTGTATCATTATAACACTCCTGGATATCTTTAGGAGAAACCATATTGTAGGTCATAAAAAGGTTTTCCAGCAAATTATTCGAAGTGTCAGGCAGTTCCTTGGGAATGGGGGCAGGAACATAAGTAGAGACATCGAGGACATTGAAGAGCAAAACTGAATAATAGGCAACTATTGCTCGTCCAGACTCTGTGATGATCGTAGGGTGGGTTGTGCCGGTCTTATCCAGAACTGTTGCAATGGTTTCAACGATGTCATAACAATACTCATCTAATGAATAATTTCGGCTGCATGGTTCATTCGTTCGGCTGCCGTCATAATCAACCGCTAAGCCGCCGCCAAGGTCAAGATACCCCATGGCCGCGCCCTCCTTGACTAACTCTTCATAAATTCTGCACGCCTCCATGACACCAGCCCGAATGTCCCTGATGTTCGGAATCTGAGAGCCAATATGATAATGCAGGAGCTCAAGGCAGTCGAGTTTGTTTTCATCCTTGAGCCGATCGACAATATGAATTATCTGGCTCAGGTTAAGACCAAACACACTCCCGTCACCACCCGATTCTGCCCAATTCCCTTCGGCTTTGGCTACCAGCTTAATCCGCAGACCAAGTTTTGGCCGGACCCCGATTAGGGCAGCCCGTTCCAGGATCAGGTCAAGCTCGCTGGGGATCTCGATGACAAAAAAACATTGTAGCCCCATTTTGGTTGCATACAAACCGAGATCAATAAATTCCTCATCCTTGTACCCATTGCAGATCAAACAAGCGTTACGATTTTCCATTATGGAGATCGCAGCAATCAGTTCCGGTTTACTTCCAGCCTCCAACCCATGATCAAATTTGCTACCAAATTGGGCAATGGCCTCGACAACCTGCTCCTGCTGGTTGACCTTAATAGGAAAAACACCCTTATAGGAACCGTTGTAATTTAGCTCTTTTATCGCCTCGGCAAAAGTTTCATGCAGTTGCTTAATTTGAGAGCCGAGAATATTTTCAATCCGCAAGAGAACCGGCATATCCAGACCGCGATCAAGAATACCTTTAACCACTTCAGGCAAACTAACTTTGGGTCCATCTACCGTACCGCTCGGGGAAATGACGACATCCCCTTTTTCACCAACAGAAAAGTAGCCTGCCCCCCACCGGTCAAGCCCATAGAAGTCCGAAGCGTCTTGAGGTGACCATTTCTTAGTTTTTTTCGATGTTGACATCATAACGTGTACCTCTAAGTAAGTGCCCCCAAAAGCCAATGCAATTATATGAATGCCTTTTAAAAAGCAAGTTTTTTTTGCGGCTGCTCTTAAAAGGGCTAAAAGGGTATTGTCAACTTAACGAATACGGTGCAGGAATCGACTGTTTAGTTGAGGTCAATTACACCACATCCATGTGTGCTTTAGGCGCTCAGTAAATGGCTCTGATGCCGAAAAAAGTTGCTTACCAGGCCATGGAAGGAGAGAACTTGCTGGGCCTGTCTTTGCGACTTGAAACGCCTCATTTTTCGTTCACGTTGTCGGGTCGGTTGATGCGAAAGATCAGCTCGATTGTTTTGATATCTATCAGTGGCGTGTGGTACCCCGGTTGACAACTCCTTCAACGCAGCTCGGTAACTGCGGAGCTTATCGGTCACGACCTTGTGGGGACGTACGCCTGTTTTCCGAAACAATTTACGGATAGATTCGTAGCTGACATCCACTTTTCTATAGCTCAGCGAGAATCTGTAGTAGAGCCATAGCGTGTGACTAATCACGGCTGCGGAGAAACGATGGGCTTTGTAAACTGTGATTTTATTATTCATAGCTACATACTGAATGAAAGGGCATCAAGTTGACAATACCCCCCCAGAGGGTTAGGTGCCTTCTGACTATCTGGAAACACCTCCACCCAATACCGCATAAAGTTTTACCCGGTTTGCAAGTTTAGCCAGTTGCAGTGCGACTAACACCTTCTCTGCGACGAACTGGGAACGCTGTGCGACAAGAACAGCAAGATAACTGTCGATTCCCTGGTCGTAGCGTTCTTTGGCAAGGCGATAGGTTTCGGCAACGGCATTGAGCAGTGACTGCTGCGCTGCAACCTGCTGCTCGATTGTTCCCTGCACAGCAAGGGCATCGGCGACCTCCCGGAATGCGGACTGGATGGCCCTCTCATACAGGGTCAGGACGATTTCACGATCAGCTTTGCTGACACGCAGTGCAGCCCAGGTGCGAGCATCAAAAATCGGCATGACGATCTGCGGTGTAAAATTCCAGGTATCTGTCCCGGAACCGAAGAGACCAGAGAGTTCGTTGCTTGCGGTTCCGATCGAGGTCGTCAGCGAAATGCGGGGGAAGAAGGCCGCTCTTGCAGCACCAATAAAGGCATAGGCTCCTTTGAGCCGATGTTCCGCTGCGACAATATCGGGCCGGATTAAAAGCACTCCGGAGGATAGCCCGGGAGACAGTTCTTTCGGTGGGATGACGCTACTCAGGTCAACCGGCAAAAACTCCTCCGCCACGGTAGAGCCGGCCAACAGGTTAAGAGCGTTTTGATCCTGTGCAATCTGTTGTGTGGAGTAGGCGATATCTCTCCGCGCGACCTCTACCGGAATTTGTGCTTGGCGCAGGTCAAGTTCGGTTGCTAGTCCAACATCAAAAAGCTTTTGCACCAAATCATAGGCGTCCTGCTGGGATGTCAAGGTGGACTGGGCCAGCTTGAAGTTTTCCCGATCTGCGGCAAGGGTAAGGTACACTCTGGCCACTTCGGCTACCAACGTAATTTGAGCACTGCGCCGTGCCTCATCCGTCGCCAAGTAGGCTTCCAGAGCCTGATCTTTGAGGCTACGCATGCGCCCAAAGAAGTCAACCTCCCAAGCTGCTATCCCCAAGTTGACCCCATACTGATCCACTGTCCGTGGATCACCGGGAGCAATTAAGTCGGCAGAGCGGCGTTGTTTACCTCCTGATCCCACTGCATTAATTGCGGGAAAGAGTTCTGCCCTCTGAATACCGTACATCGCTCGTGCTCGTTCCACATTCAGGGCGGCAAGGCGTAGATCACGATTGTTCTCCAGCGCCAGATCAATGATTTTCTGTAGTTGCTTGTCGGCAAAAAACTCCTGCCGACTCAGCTCCGTGGCGACAGGGGATTCCTGTGCTTTGGTCGACTGGTAAGCTTCCCCCTGCGGCCACTCCGCCGGGATCGGTGCTGCGGGTTGCGTGTATTTTGGAGCTAGGGTACAACCGCTCAAAATCAGACCAAGTCCAACCAATAGAAATAGTAATCGCCTATTCATCTGATTGTTCTCCTGACGTACTTTCCTCAACATGCTTCATCGTCACATTCTTTCTGTGTTTGCCAATGGCTTTGTAGATCATCACGTAAAAGAGCGGTGCGAACAAAATGACCAGCAAGGTTGAGGTAATCATCCCACCCAAGACGCCCGTACCTATAGCCCGCTGCGCCCCTGAGCCCGCCCCGGTTGCAAGGGCCAGCGGCAAGACACCGAAGCCGAAGGCCAACGAGGTCATAATGATTGGCCGCAGCCGCAACTTGGCCGCTTCCATCGTTGCTTCGACCAGTCCAACCCCATCATCGACCCGGGCTCGGGCGAACTGTACAATCAGAATGGCATTCTTGGTCGTTAGCCCTAGGGTGATCAATAGACCAATCTGAAAGTAGACATCGTTCGGCATCCCACGCATGGTTGAGGCAATCACTCCACCGATAACTCCGAGGGGCAGGGTAAGCAAAATGGCAATCGGAATTGGCCAACTCTCATACAGAGCCGCTAGGCAGAGGAAAATGGCAAAAATCGAGAAAGCATAGAGCAGTGTAGCCTGAGAACCGCCCTGGCGCTCCTGATAGGAGAGGCCGGTCCAGTCATAGCCAATGCCCGCTGGCAACTTGGAAATGATCTCTTCCATCGCGGCCATTGCCTCACCGGAACTCTTCCCTGGTGCCGGCTGTCCCCAGATATTAATTGATGGGAAGCCGTTAAAACGTTCTAGCTTGGGCGAACCAAGGGCCCAACGACCTTGAGCAATGGACGAAAAGGGAACCATCTTGCCGACGCTGTTACGCAGATATAGTTTGTTCAGATCCTGCGGTAGCATCCGATAGGGAGCATCTACTTGGGCATAGACTTTTTTGACCCGCCCGGCCTGAATGAAGTCATTGACATAGGCACTGCCGAAAGCCGCGGAAATGGTGTTGTGGATGGAACTAATGGGAACTCCTAGCGCCCCAGCTTTGTCCCAGTCTATATCTATATGGTATTCTGCCACATCACTCATACCATTGGGACGAACCCCGACCAGGCGTGGATCCTGAGCCGCCATGCCGAGCAATTGGTTACGCGCCGCCATTAATTTATCGTGACCCAGACCACCTCGGTCGAGTAATTGCAGATCAAAGCCGGTTGCCATACCAAGTTCGATAACGGGTGGGGGCGGAAAGGCGAAAACCATAGCCTCTTTAATTTGTGAAAAAGCGCCCATAGCTCGTCCGGCGATGGCCTTAACTTTCAGCTCTGATCTTTGCCGGAGCTGCCAATCTTTAAGTTTAACGAACCCCAGAGCCATATTTTGTCCGTCACCACCAAAACTCGTGCCGGCGATGGTAATAATAGATTCTACCCCTTCTTGCTCCTGCTCCAGAAAATGAGCCCTAACCTTGTTCATGACCTGTTTGGTTTGTTCGAGGGTCGACCCAGCTGGTAGAATAGCTTGTACTAGGAGGATCCCCTGATCCTCATCTGGGATATAAGCGGTTGGCATACGCTGGAACAGATAGCCCGTGCTGACTACGATCAGTATAAACAGGATCAGGTAACGCAGCTTTTTGATCAGAATCCGACGAACCAGTCGGACATAAAGATCACGGAAACGGAAGAAAACACGGTCGAACCAGCGAAAAAAAGGCCGCAAAAACCACACTGCCCCGTCAGAAGGTTCGTGACCTTTCGCGATAGGTTTCAGCATCGTGGCACACAGTACCGGCGTCAGCACCAAGGCGACAACTACCGACAGGAGCATGGATGAAATGACGGTTACGGAGAATTGGCGATAGATGACCCCGGTAGAACCGGGGAAGAAGGCCATAGGGGCAAAGACTGCCGATAATACTAGGCCGATGCCGATCAGGGCACTGGTAATCTCCGTCATCGATTTGGCTGTGGCCTCGCGCGGTGAGAGCCCCTCTTCTGTCATAATCCGTTCGACATTTTCTACCACCACGATGGCGTCATCCACCAGCAGGCCGATGGCCAGTACCATGGCAAACATGGTGAGCATGTTGATGGTAAAACCGAATAGTCCTAACACGCCGAAGGTCCCTAGCAGAACCACCGGTACCGCAATGGTCGGGATGATGGTGGCGCGGAAGGTGCCCATAAAGAGGTACATGACCACAAAGACCAGCAGCACCGCTTCAATCAGGGTCTTAACCACTTCGTCAATGGCTACCTGGGTAAAAGGGGTGGTGTCATAGGGATAGATTACTTTCATGCCCGGAGGAAAATACTGGCCCATCTCCTCGAGCTTTTGTTTGACGGCATCGGCGGTATCCAGTGCATTAGCGCCGGCGGCTTGTCTGATGGCCATGGCGGCGGCTGGTTTGCCATTGTAATTGACCATGGTATCGTCACGTTCGCTGCCCAACTCCGTGCGCCCGATGTCTTTAATGCGCACCACCGAACCGTCAGGATTGGTACGGACAGGTATATTGGCAAACTCCGCCGGGGTTTCTAACAAGTGCTGAACGATGATGGCGGCGTTGAGACGCTGCCCTGGCATCGCTGGAGCGCCACCTAATTGACCGGCGGAAACCTCGACGTTGTAAGCCTGGAGCGCGAGAATGACATCTTCCATAGTCAGGCTGTAACTGGTTAATTTGTCGGGATTGACCCAGACCCGCATGGAATATTGAGAGCCAAAATTTACAACTTCACCTACTCCCGGGACCCGGGACAGGATTTTTTCCAAGTTGGACTGAGCGTAGTCCCCAAGATCTATGTCGCTCATGCTGCCATCTGTTGAGACTAGACCGACAACCATCAGGTAGTTTCTGGTAGATTTACTGACCTTGACGCCAGAGCGCTGGACCGCATCGGGAAGGCTGGCCATAGCTAGTTGCAGTTTGTTTTGCACCTTGGACCAAGCAACATCGGGATCAGTTCCTGGCGCAAAGGTCAACTCAACCCGCGAGGTTCCCGACGATGAGCTAGTGCCGGAGATGTAGAGCATATCGTCCAAGCCAGTCATCTTTTGTTCGATGATCTGGGTGACAGTATTTTCTACCGTCTCCCCTGAAGCGCCGGGGAAAAATGAATCAATAGCGATAGCCGGTGGAGCAATCGGCGGATACTGCGAAATGGGCAGATTGTAAATAGCCAGCCCGCCAGCAGTCATCAAGACAATGGCAATAACCCAAGCGAAAACCGGTCGGGCGAGAAAGAATTTTGAAAACATCAGTCGCCCCCGTTATTTTGCTGTGGCAGGCGGTTGAACCGCGCTGGCCGGGGTTGTTGCGGGCTGGAAGGGACTGGCTTTTACCGGGGTGCCAGGACGCAACATGGTCAAGCCCTCGACAATCACTTGGTCACCAGGAGCCAATCCTGCCGAAACCAACCACTTGTCGCCAATGGCGTGATCAAGAGTAAGCGGCCGAAAGCCGGCTTTACTCTCGGCATCCAAGACTAAAGCATAGGGATTACCTTTCGGATCACGTGACACCCCCTGCTGCGGCACAAGAATCGCTTGTTCATTGACACCCTCCTGAATCATTGCCCGAACAAACATACCCGGCAGCAACTCTCCTTCTGGATTTGGGAAAAGCGCACGCAGTGTGACCGATCCGGTGGTTGAATCAACGCTGATATCGCTAAATTGTAGGGTGCCATTATGGAAATAAGGGGTGCCATCTTCCTGGATCAGCCTAACCTTGTTCTGATCCGAACCTTGCTGGAGGCGACCATCCTGTAGTCGACGTTTAAGGCGTAACAGATCAATGGTCGATTGCGGTACGTCCGCATAGATTGGATCAAGCTGCTGAATCGTCGCGAGAGGGAGCGGCTGATAGGCAGTGACAATAGCCCCACCCGTAACGTTCGATGTCCCGATGCGGCCAGAGATCGGGGCGGTTACTTTAGTATATCCCAGGTTGATTTCTACTGTTTTTAGTGCTGCCTCAGCCTGTTGAATGGCCGCTTCTGCAGAAGCTATCGCTTTACGAGTACTTTCCACTTGCGCTTCTGCAGCAAGGAGAGCGGCTTCGGCCACCTTGGCTCCGGTCACCGCTTGGTCTCGTTGTGTCGTTGACACTGCCTTACTTTTATAGGCTTCCACAAACCGATCGCGGTTTTGCTCAGACAGTGCAAGGGTTGCCTGTTGCTGGGTAACATTGGCAATACTGGCTTTGAGGGCGGCTCTTGCCTGATCGGCATTTTTTTGTGTGGCAGTTACTGTTGCCATGGCGTTATCGAGTGCTGCCTCAAAAGGAGCCGGATCTATTTGATACAGAACCTGTCCAGCTTTGACATCTGAACCTTCAGTAAAGAGACGTTTCTGGACCAAGCCACTGACCTGGGGGCGGATTTCCGCGACTCTAAAGGCGGAGGTGCGCCCAGGCAGCTCCGTAGAGAGCATAATTTTTTCAGGCTGAACAGTTATAAATGATACCTGCGGCAATGAATGCTGCTGCGGAGCCTGATTTTTCTGGTCGCAACCGGTTAACAAAAGAGCACTCAGTAAAACCATGAGCAGAAGACCCCATTGTACGGATTTAGATTCAGTTTCTTTACGGTGCATTAAAAATCTCCAAAAGTGGGTAACAAGATACGATTTAAATACATATTCACTAATTTATGTCTCTCTTCATTCCCAACGGAATGAAGAGTCATTTCTTATATTATTGTAAGTATTTCCTTTGCTGGAGCAATCCTCCAACCGGCAAGAAAAAAACTAAAATTACGCCTTGATAGCGTCCCAGCTCGCCTCAGCAGTTTGTAGTATCAGAGTCTCATCCAAGGTCACAAGCCCGGAAAACGAATCCCGCAATAGAAAAGTAATCGGGCCGAAAGTCATGGCCAGGTAGATTGGCAGAGGTAGATTCTTGAGCGTCCCGGTTTTATTACCAGAAAAAAGATTAACAAAGGGGTTCGACGGGTCGACTGCCCCCTCGCGTAAGAATTTTGCATGCTTTTTATCGCTGCCATAAGGTGAGCTGTAATACTGCTCAAAGAATTTGAACTCTAGCGGATGATCACTCAAATAATGGATCAAACTGGTCACTAATTGAATAAATTCACTCCGCCCCGACAATGCAGGATCCAAACTTGTTGTGATCGCTTTTTGAAGGGCATCATCCACCATAGTAAAGACCGCATGAATTAGCTCCTCTTTATCCTTGAAATAGCGGTAGATACTTCCCACACCAACCCCGGCCAGTGTCGCCAGTTGCGAAACGGGAGAGCTGTGGAAGCCATTTTCGGCAAACTGTTCTAAGGCCGCATGCAATATTGCATCAGATTTATTTTGGTGAGCGACAGGCATAGACTCCTCCTTCGGAATGAACGTTCCGTCAGCTTGGCATCTTAGCTTACCTCAGTCAAGTATATTTCGGTTTTTATGCAGGCAATCGGTATTCAAATTTCAGAATTACAGAACATGGTCCCAGGGAAGGACTTATTTTGCTACCTCAAAAGTAAACTGCTGATATTTGGAATGACAATTTTTCGATCAAATGTCCTTCCAAAACAGAAAAATTCTCTCTATGCAACGGCGTAATTTGCATATTCTGATGAAATCCGCCGGACATTCATATCTCAAACCCTCCGCTTATTCTTACGTAAAACCAGAGGTAAATCTGCTAAATTTTGACAAGGATCGAACCATTTATGACACTGAACCGGCTCATCTGAAAACTTACCACTTTAAACACGCGAAACGCCCATGGATACCAGATCATGGGCGTTTCGCGGTTTGCCTCATGATCCCAGCCTGCTGATCATCCAGCCCAGCGACTTTCCGTGAACCCTGACCATATTTTTTAAGCCAAGCATAAAGGCTGTGGGTTGTTGTGCCCAAACGGCTAGCAACCTCCTGAACCGGATACCCTCGTTCAGTGATTTGCTTGACAGCTTCAATCTTAAATTCTTCGGTGTAGCGCTTGTTGCTCATGTCATCCTCCTGAAGTCATTTTTATAACTCAGGAGTGTCTAAGAAACTAGGGGCGATTCATTGTTTCGCCAACGGCTATTGCGTTACCGCATGAAGCAGAGCATGAGCCGTCGTGGTAACTGCTGGGACAATGCACCCATGAACGGGTGTTTCGCAGTTTTAAAAGTGAATGGATGCCCTCAAAAGGTTACAGGGCATTCACTGAGG
>JASJGU010000068.1:0-2807 GCA_033791385.1 Desulfuromusa sp. | reverse complement strand
AAAGATAAACCTGCTTGGCACGATTGCAAGCTTTGCGTACTCGTCGTTCATCCGGCAGGCCGACATCGATCCACAACTCAATCTCATTGGATAGACTCATCTGCCAAATATCTGGTTCTTCATCGGCACACAGCCCCTTGGTGAAGGTCAGTTGTTCGTCGGCGTGCAAGGCAAAGGCGAGCAGGCGCACCATCATTCGCTGATCTGTTTCCGAAGGGTGGCGCGCCAGGGTAAGCAGATGCTCAGCGTAATAGTTGCGGTCCATGTCCGAGATCTGCAGGTTGACTTTATAAATGGTGGCGCTTAAAGCCATCGAGTGTCCTTTAAAATTAAGGGCTAATGGAAAAGTTAAATTCAGTAGCTGGCCCCTGCTGAATTGTTACTTGCAGTGTTTTAGGTGTCGTCAGCTCGGAGAGCGATTCTGGCTGCTTTGTCGACAAGGGCGAAAAAGCGATCGATAGCATCTTTTTGATACACCGGCAAATGACCGCGGACTTTAACAAATTTGCAGTCCAGTTGATCCGTCAAACGATAAAATTCCTGATACAGCAGGAAATTGTTGAGACGCCTGCCCTTCTTCGAACAGTAATCATTTTGCTCCAAGCGAGCCCGCCTTGTTGGGAGGTCGATAATATTTTGCGAGTCGGTGTAGATAGTCAGTTCGCACACAGCAGGCTGGATATCACTAAGCGCCCAAAGCAGCGTTTGTAATTCCAGTTTGGTCGAAGATGTCTGTGCAAAACGTTTTACTTTGACCTGAGAACTTAGGTTCTCCAGCGAAGGCTCTAGATCAGTTAACACGAGATAGGCGCCGTAGCCAACCTTCGACAAGGTGTTAACGCTGCCATCGGTAAAGAGGGTCACCCACCAATCCTTTGTACTGCTAGGTAAAGATCTTCGACCTGCTTTCTTGCCCAAGGTGTTCTGCGCAGAAACTTGAGACTCGATTTAACTGAAGGGTCGTTGTTGAAGCACTTGATGGTGACCTGCTCGCCCAGTTCCTCCCAGCCGTAATATTCGACCAGGCTGGTGACGATCTGTTCCAGGGTTACGCCGTGTAGCAGGTTATTGCTCTGTTGGTCACTCATAGTTAGAATCCGGTTGTTTGTTTGCGAAAAATGGAGATTTGAGGGAGTGTAGTTGTGGTGACATTTATAAGCAAGCGGATATGGTTCTGATCGGGTCAAGGGGCGGTTCAGAGCATATAATTGATGTGGATTAAAATCGGAATCTGTAGATTTTTTTGAAGGCCGCACTTATTGTATACAAAGTCATCATATCGCTGTGATGTCAGTTGTCTTTCACGGTGATTGGGTGTAGTCTGTTGGCAAATTTTCACTTTTCCGGTATTGAAATAGGGAGGCAGTTCATGATTAAGAAAGTTGGCTTTGTTGGACTTGGGACAGTCGGCAGGCACATGGCAATTAACTTGATGAAGGGGCACTACGACCTGACGGTTTATGATAGTAATGCAGAAACGGTCAGCGAACTGGTCAAGTTGGGGGCTACCGGTGCAGATACTGCTATCGAAGCGACCAAAGGCAAAGATCTGGTTATCGTTATCTTGGCAGAACGGGAAGAGCTGGAAGAAGCTCTTTCAACCGAAACCGGATTTCTTAAAGGGCTCGATCCGGGCACTATTCTTGTTGATATGGGAACTCATTCTCTTGAGGCCACCCTCGAACTGTCGGAAAAAGCTGCGCAGCAGCGGATCATGTTCCTGGAAGCACCGGTTTGGGGTTCGAAGGAACATGCTGCCAATGGCTTACTGACCATTATGGCCGGAGGTGACTCGGTCGTTCTTGGTCGTTGCCGCGAACTTTTCTCTTATATTTCACTCAACCTTCTCCACATGGGTGAGGTTGGTTCTGCAACCAGGATGAAGTTTGTTGTTACCCAGTTCCAGGCGCATATGATGGAGGGTTTGGCTGAATCCTTGGTGTTTGGCGAAAAACTTGGTTTCAGCGCGGACCAGATTCTGGGAGTTTTTGACTCCGGTGGTTTGGCCTCGCCTCTGGCACATTCCAAGGGACGTACGATTTCACGTGGAGATTTCTCCCGAAATCTGGCTCTTAAGTATGTTTGTGAAGGCTTGAAAAGTGTTAAGGAAGTTGCCGACCGCTCGGAGTTACAGCTGCCGGGCAACGACGCCGTACTCAAAGTTTACGAGCAGGCGGTTGCCGATGGTCGTGGCGAGGAAGACTTCTCGGCGGTGATCAAGGTTCTACGCTGCTAAAGTCTTTTTTATATGGTTCGATCGAAAAGGGGTGTCTCTGTGAAGAGGCGCCCCTTTTTTATTAGATAATCGTCGAATGGTGAGGGTTTAGGCTTGCAACAACTTCACGCGCCAGTCGCTCATTGTAGGCGTTCAACTTCCAGTGACCGGGACTCCAGCCTTTCAAAAAACGATGAAAGTCGGTCCAGGCAATTGGAAACAGTTTCCGCCAATCAGCTTCAACCACATCGGCGTCAATGGTTGGGTGGAAAATCGTCAGAGCCGACTTAAATACAGTAAAGTAAGTATCGAGCAGCCTGGACTCGAGCTGCTCACATTCCTCTTCCGGCAGACAGCTGCCGATGAAGTAAGCGACATCCTGCATACCGCAACCGCCGCCGATATACTGAAAATCTACTGCTGCAACGCGTTCACCATTAGCCGAAAAGCAGAAGTTTGCCAGCTTGGCGTCACCATGAACCAGAGTTTGGTACGGACTGTCCCGCAGCATTCGATCAATCGTGGCCGCTGCATTTTTCAGTGGCAGATCAGTAAGGGCTTCGAGCTCATCGGGGCGGGTTTCCAGGTGCCA
>JASJGU010000067.1:0-23763 GCA_033791385.1 Desulfuromusa sp. | reverse complement strand
GTTTTAAGGGAGAGCAGGAAGATGACATTCCCCTTCCTCTTGATAAAGAGGAGATAGATGGTTTTATACGATGTGGTCTAAGTGAAGAGAGCTTTGACGCTTATGATGATATCCAAGCTCCTCCTGTCCCTCATTTTTTTGCCTCTTACCAGAAAAGGTATAAGTGTAAGAGGTAGCGACCGGGTCGATGCACCACGCAACCGGACAGGAAATACGTCTGTGTTAAATTGAAAAACAAAATGTCTAAAATTGTGGTGGGTCACGCAAGTTCGCGTTGCCGCCGGTTATCATGAACTATAGATTCGAGAGAATGTGACGAGCGAGTGGTCATTTTCACTTTGAAAACGAAATTCTGGACGATCTGATTTCGTTGTGAAAATAGTAATTCTGCTTTTGGATGCCGGTTCGATTCAAGAATGCTCTATCATATTTATACAATTTGACATCCTACTTAAATAAAAGTACAATTATCAAGCAGGAGGGGGCATGTCTCTCTCTTGCTTGAAGGCTCTCGCAATACTACACCCCCCCTCCGTAGCATTGTTGAGAGCCTTCTTTTATTCTGAGCCTTGAAATTCATATTTTCTTACATCCCATTCCTGACTCCTGTATTACTTAGCGATTAAGCATACAACTCAATATGGAGGCAGCCATACAAGGCGATTACAATGAAATCAGGGCTGCTCTTCACTTGCTCAGAAGCAATATTGGTATCGTCCTGCTCTAGAAGTACAAGGTTAGTCTTCAGTATTGCAGATTTCTTCTATCCCGGAATTGTTCAACTATTTTACCGGACCGGTAAAGACCCAGTTATTGGACAGACCGCAGGAGTTTTTTTGTGGAATATAACCGGGGTTACAATGTCTGTTTTTTTAATGAAAAATCAGAGGGACATAAAGACCCGCAAAGCTGCTACCCGTTCTGTAAAGGAGTCGGGTTAGGCACAAAATTTTTCTTGTTGTTATTAAGGATGTTGATATGATAGCTCCGAGATACTTGGGATCAGTGAGGATCAAATGGAACAAGAACAAAAAATCTGGTACATCAAAAAAACCGGCGGCCTGTTTTCTGGCTTAAGCGAAGAAGAACAAGGATGGCTTGCAGAAATCAGCAAAATGGTGACCTGCCAGCGTAATCACCAGTTTTATTTGTCTGATGACTTAAGCGATAAGATTTATCTGGTGAAGGAAGGTAAAGTCAGGCTGGGCAAGGTCAATCTGGATGGTGACGAAATTACTCTTGATGTTCTTGGCCCAGGTGAGATTTTTGGCGAGCTTGCTGTGACCGACGAACAACAACGCTCCCATTTTGCTGAAGCCACCGAAGATAGTTTAGTTTGTATTTTCCCCCGGGATAAATTTCAAAAATTTCTTGTTGAGCATCAGGAATTGACCTTTAAGGTCATGAAGCTGATTGGTTTCCGCTTGCGGGAAATGGAATCCCGGTTACAGGATCTCACGTTTCAATCGGTTGCTGAAAGACTGCGCACAGCGCTAATACGCCTAGCCGAAAAGCACGGCATTCCAGAAGCGGGCGGGAAAGTAAGGCTTTCGATCACCCAGAAAGACATTGCTTATCTCGTTGGCGCAACCCGCGAATCGGTTGCTGAAGAACTTGGTCTTTTGAAACGTGCCGGGCTAGTGGAAACATCCTACCGATCCTTGTTGCTCCCAAATCTCGACACTCTTCGGCAATAATTCCGATTTCTATTTATCGACCGCTTTTCGGATCAAAATCGAGTGTCTGTTTAAGTACCGTAACAACCTTTACTTCAAAAGTGATCAGGCTTTTCATATAGAACTTGACTAATTGTTGAACATTGGCTTTTTTGGCATGTTTGCCCATAATAGATTTGGCAATTGCCTGAAAATCCACCACCGGCGCGAAGGCTTCAATGAGAGCATGGACCATCTGCTCTGTAACCTTTTCACCATGCAATTTCTTTTGCTCTGCTATTGTTGTCAGGGCTCGTTCTGTTGACTCTCAGAACCCAACTGTCAGGTATAGGATCGGTCCGGGGATATCTATATCGTAGGTTTCTTTCTTCGAATTGGTCTTGTATGTGACATCCACAGAGCGGTAGGCATAGCCGGCACCCAACCCGATATTCTTGTGCGGCCAATATTCCAAGACTCCCTGGGCATAGACCAGGTCGCCGTCATAATCACCATAACTCATGCTCATCCACCCCCCGGTGTAGCGGAAAATTAAATTGTTTTTGAAGGCATAGGCTCCGCCAGCAAAAAGGTTCGGAAGTGGAGCCGTCAGGTTTTCTTCTTCGCGGAGAAATCCGGTACTACCGTCATCCACAGTGATCGTGCTGGACACATCCAGGCTAAAGTCGACAATGTGGGCGCCGATACCAACGCCGAAGTTTGCCCGTTCAGACTTGTAGAGATCGTAACTGAGATTGACTATATAGAGGTCGAAACTCAGGCTGGATTCAACTCGCGCCCCGACGTTGACTATCAAATCATCGAATTCAAAGTCTTTATTGGCAGTCTGGGTCGCATCGTCGCTATATCGGAAGTAATCCGTATGCAGGCGCCAACGTTCACCCATGCGGATATTCGCGCCGAGGAAGTAAGTCACCTCATCATCTTCAAGGTCCAGATCGTCAAGGTCGAGTTTGACATTCGGTCTGCCCTCCTTAGTGGAACTGAACTTTCCGGACATGTCATAAGCTATCGCACCACCACGCAGCGTGATGCGCTTATCCCATTCATTGGCCGATATGTCGGCGGCCCAGCTATTCAGACCGGGAAACAGACCGATCAACAACGACATCAATATAACGAGTTTCATTGTAAGAGGTTCTCCTTGTTGGAATTGCTTCTGGAAAGGGGTGTAGACATTCATAGGAACATCACATTGATCAGGGCTCCGATGGTGAATCCTGAATCGGAATAATGATTATCACGTCTGGCAGGCTCTGTCAAAATCGAGGTCTTGTTTAGATATCTGCTAAGCCCCTGTTTGTTTTGACGCTGGTTCATTGTCCATTAGGCGGGCTGAGTTTATTTTTGAAGAACAAGAAAAATTTTCACTTCCTATCCGACAATTAGCCATTAAAAAAGGAACAGGAGTCCTTTTGCACTTTTTTTGATAGGTGGTATTATTTCTATTAATGAACATGTCACTATTAGCGGGTAGAAAAACAGTATCTATTTCTGCTATTGTCTGTGTGAATCTGATTAGTTAAGCATCCCGCACTGTAAGTTACCTTAATTAAATGCCCAAAGGAGATCACCATGAAACCTGTTTTGACCTGGGTCTTACGCAGTACTTTTCTGGCCCTGCTGCTGGTTCACTCCCTGCCCGCCAGCTCTTCGGCGACCGAGCCGCTGGCGACCATCGGAACCGGCAATATCAGTGGTGTTTATTACAGCGCCGGCGGTGCTGTGGCCAAGATGTTCAACATGAAACGTCAGGAGTTCGGCGGCTGGATAGCCAACGAGTCCACCGAGGGTTCGCTGGAAAATATGGACAAAGTGCTGGCTGGCGATGTTCAGTTCGGGATCTCCCAGGCCAACTTCCTGTTCCAGGCGTGGAACGGTGTTAATCTCTATGCTGGCCAACCGAATCACGACCTGCGGGCCGTTCTGGGGCTGTATGTCGAGGGTCTCACCCTGATTGCCGCTGTGGATGCGGGGATCAATACCCCCCTAGACCTCAAAGGGAAGCGCGTCAATATCGGTGCTCCCGGGTCGAGTGATAAAGAAACGTCAAGTCTGGTTTTGCAGAGACTGGGGGTCGATCCTGCAGACGTTAAGATGACCGAATACCCTACTTATGAGGCATCGGAAAAACTGCAGGCTGGTGCCATCGATGCTTATTTCTACACGGTCGGGCATCCCAATTTGTCGGTGATGGAAGCAACCAAAGGCAAACGCAAGGTACATATCGTCCCCTTCGAGCGCAAGTTTATCGATGAAACCGTGGCGACGCGGGCTTATCTGTCAGCGGTAGATATTGATACGGCATATTATGAAAGATTGGCAGTCACTGGCGCAATCCCTGGCCTCGGCATCAAATCAGTGCTCTTCACCCGCGCCGATATGGACGAAGAGACGGTCTACCGGGTCGTCAAGCAGGTGATGGAAAATCTCGACCTGTTTCGGAAGCAGCATCCCGTCTTTGCCCGCCTGAACGGCAAGCATATGGCCGAGGGGGTCATCATTCCTCTACATCCAGGTGCAGAACGCTATTTCCGGGAAGCTGGCATCGCTCATTGAGCATGACATTCACGATATTTTCGAACCTCTAACTCGGTTCAACAGCATATAAATGCAGGAGGAAACAATGCGAAGAATGTTCTTACTGGTCCTGGTCTGTTTCTTAACAGGGTTACTGGCCGGTCCGGCGGCTGCGGAAAAGCCGTACTTTTACCCATACGTCAATCCCTTTGAAGCCACGGTCATGGAAGTTCCGCCGATTTACGAGGCGAAATTGCCAGAGAAAGTTCCGACCAAGGTTTTCCAGGTTCACCCCTTTCCCGAGCGGGAGACCCCAGCGGTCTTCTGGTACAACAAGGGGCTGAACTGCTCACTGGTCTACCAGAAAAAAGAAGCCCCACTGGTGTTCATCATCGCAGGTACCGGAGCACGCTACAATTCACCCAAAATGATTCAAATGCAAAAGGCCTTCTATCAAGCCGGGTTTCATGTGATCTCCATCTCCTCACCTACCTATGGGAGCTTTGTCATCAATGCCTCGACGACTATGGTTCCGGGTGAGCTCTATCAAGATGCCAAGGATATCTACCGGGTCATGCAGTTGGCTCTGGATAAAGTAAAAAGCAAGATCAAGGTCACCGACTACTATCTGACCGGGTACAGTCTCGGCGGCATTCAATCGGCTTACGTGTCGCTGCTTGATGAAGAGGAAAAACTCTTCAACTTCAAGAAGGTATTGTTGATCAACCCACCGGCCAGTCTTTACAATTCAGTGTCGATCCTTGACAATCTGATGGCCAATAACATTCCCGGTGGAATTGAGAATTTTCAGGAATGGTACAAAAAACTTCTCGAAGGTCTCTCTGACACCTATGCGGAGATGGGCTATTTCGACTTAAGCGGAGACTACATCTATAAAGCCTACAAGCGGCATGCGCCGCGGGAAGACTTTTTGGCGGCCCTGGTTGGCCTCTCTTTCGCCATTAGCTCTGCCGATATGATGTTCACCGCCGACGTTATGCGCGGAGGTGGCTATATCACGCCGAAAAACGTTAAGATGGACAATTCGACCGCGCTGGATTCCTTTGCCAAGGTCGGCTATCGGACCGGTTTTACTGACTACTTTCATGAGTATTTCTACCCTTATTATAAAGATAAGTACCCCGCTTTAACGGAACAGGGACTGAAAGATCAGCTCAGTTTGAAACATATTGAAAACTACCTGCGCAGCACCAAGAAGATAGGTCTCCTTCATAATCAGGATGACGTTATCATGGCTCCGGGTGAGGTCGACTATCTGCACGGAGTGTTTGGCACCCGGGCGCAAATTTATCCAACGGGGGGGCATTGCGGCAACATGAACCATCCCGACGTCGTCCGTTTTATGGTTAATTTCTTTGACGGACAGGAGGGTTGATCATGACAACATCTATTCGAGCAAGAGTATTGCTATTAGCCACCCTGATCGGGTTTCTGCTGTTGAGCGGTTGCTCCACCGTACCCAAGCCCACAGCCGACACACAACCACCAATGAGAACCTATGAGGAAGTCGTCGGGACTCACAAAACTATTGAAGTCAGTGACCCGCTGGAGGGTTTCAATCGCGGGGTTTATCGTTTCAACTATTATTTCGACAAGTTTATTTTCCTACCGATTGTCAACACCTACGCATTTATTATGCCGGACTATGCCGAGAAGCGGGTTTCGAACTTTGTCGACAATATTTATGAATTCAACAACTTCACCAACAATCTGTTGCAGTTAAAAATCAAGCAGACTGGCATCACTCTGGCACGTTTTGCTATCAATACGACAGTGGGCATTGCAGGGCTGTGGGATCCGGCGACCAGCATGGGGCTGCGCCGCAAGCCAGAGGATTTTGGTCAAACCCTGGGACACTATGGAGTCGGCAACGGACCTTACCTGGTATTACCGATCATGGGCCCTTCCAACTTACGTGACACCACTGGCCTGGTGGTTGACGCCGTTGCGTTCAGTTACGCGGTCGATGAACTCCAGTCTGACTGGATGGATGATAACAACATCAGCACTATTTTCAGTGTAGTGGCTGCGGTTGACAAGCGGCATCGCCAGCCTTTCCGTTACTATGCAACAGGGTCCGCCTTCGAATACCAAATGGTGCGGGCACTCTATACTGCACAACGGAAAATTTTGATTGGTAACTAATGCCAACTTACGACCGATTGGTTGGTAAATTTTCCGGTAGTTTTTTGGCAGTTGTGTCCTTGGTCAAAGTAAATATCCCCCAGCAAAACTGGGGGATATTTACCGTTTTTCAGAAAGCTCTAGGAGTCTGTCGGACTATGCGGGGCGAAGCGAAAAATCGAAGGGTTGAGAGCAGATTTTGATTCGTTTGCAGGCTCATAGCCGTAACTATGGGACAACAAGGGCTCCTACCTAAATTTCAATCTCAACCCCGACTGAAGCAGAGAAAAAACGCTCACCAAAACGTTCAGCAAGCATCCGCGCTCCCCTGAGGCCGGTGCAGTGCGAAGCGCCGATCAGATCGACATCGAGCCCTTCCAGTCGCTCCAGAGTTGCAGTCATCTGTTCTTCACTGCAAAATTTTAAATGTGTTCCCCCTAAAACCATATAGATTTTTTTCTCTCCAGTTACTTTGATGGCGTGATCGATTATGTTCAGCAGTCCGGCATGGGCACAACCGAGTAGTATCACCAGTCCTTTGTCAGTCGTGATGAACAGGGATAGATCGTCATGCAGTGGGTCGGTAATCTGTTCGCCCAACGTTGAGATGGACAATAAGTTGGGATCACCTGTTTCTACTGTGGAAATGCGCGGGACTTCTCCAGAGAGGAGTAGCTCCGGGGTCACGATGTGCGGGGCTGCGGAGAAGATGAATTCAGCACCTAATTTTTCCAGTTCAGCTTGCGACCAGGGAACCCCGATCATGTGCGTTTTTCCGCTGTTTTTACTGTAGTGCTCGGAAAATAGATCAGGATGAGCGTAAATTGGTATTTCACCAGTTTTTTCCAACACCTGCTTTAGTCCGCCAGTATGATCTAAATGACCGTGGCTGAATATAATCCCCTGCAGTTTGGTGAAATCTATTCCCAACAACTTGGCATTGTTTAAAATTGTCATGCCGCCGCCGCTATCAAACAGGAAGTTACCTGATGGCGTTTGCAGGTGGCAGGAAAAACCATGCTCCCCCAATAATCCATAAGGGCTGACTTGGTCTACACTGTTTTCACATAGAATTGTTAGACGGATACTCATAGTATTTTCTCCTTGTTTTCTGTCTAGCCAATGGCCTTTTTTTGTTTTTGCTGTAGTTTTATGATAATTGGCTGGTCAGCTTCTAAAATATTATAGTCGAGCAGCTTTTCAGCTGAAACCCAGCGGTGGTCGGCAACTTCAAGATGTTTGATCTCTCCACTTATCCACGTGCATAAGTAAGCGAAAATAAGCACATTTCCCCACTCGTAGCAATGGGAAACAGTTTCCAGGAGTGACCCTATCTCAATTTCAATATCCAGTTCTTCGCGCAATTCTCGTACTAACGCAAATTGTGGCGATTCTCCCGCTTCGATTTTACCTCCGGGAAATTCCCAATATCCTCCGAGCCGCTTGTCGTCTGGGCGTAGGGTCAGAAGCACCTTGTCCCGATGTTGGATGATGGCTGCGCAGACTTCAACCGGCGGTTTTTGGCTATCATGTTTGGTCATTATTACATTATCTCCAGGCTCAGATTCTGCTTTCAATCTAAGATTTTTTGTTGGCGGTGACCCGACTCTGTGCTAGAAACAGGCTCCTCAGTGATTCCCTTACAAGTGACTTATCAGGAGTTTACATATGTTTCAGTTGTCTGACAAAGGGCGCGGTGTTCGGCAGATGTTTGACGATATCGCTTATCGTTACGACCTTCTCAATCGGTTACTCTCTTTTGGTATTGATCGGCGCTGGCGCCGTTTTGCTGTCAGCCAGTTGAGTATTCCAAAAAATGGGCGAGTTCTCGATATCGCTACCGGAACCTGCGATGTGGCTCTTGAAGTTGCCAAACAAACCGATCCATCTGTGACCATTGTCGGTGAGGATTTCACCCAGGGAATGCTGGTGCAGGGCAAGTCCAAGTTGCAAAAATCCCCCTATGGTGAGCGAATTATGTTGGTTAATGCTCCTTGCGAGGAGATTCCTCACCCTGATGCATGTTTTGACGGGATCACGATTGCTTTTGGGATTCGCAATGTTGTCGACCGCCAAGCTGGTCTGCGTGAAATGTACCGGGTGCTTAAGCCAGGTGGTCGTGCGGTCATCCTCGAATTTTCTAACCCGCGCAGTCAATTGTTCCGTAAAATTTATTACTTCTATTTTCAAAAAATGCTACCGACTCTCGGAGGATTGATCTCCAAGCGCAGCGCCTACCAGTATCTTCCAGATTCGGTCATTGAATTTCCTGGCCAGGAAGAATTTTCACACATGATGGGCGAAGCCGGTTTTCAGCGCTTGCAATATGTTGATCAAACATTTGGCATTGCGACGGTTTATGTTGGCGATAAACGCTAACATCTCATGGCGCTACCTTTTTCTCCGGTTCTTTTTCGAATAACGTTCCAATATCTTTGATCATCTTTACCGGAAAGCCAAGTGTCCGTTTGAAAATGCCAAAGACGGTGCTTGAAACCGAATCGATTGGGATTGGCGTCACCTTGGGTTGTTCTTTGCTGCCCTCAATTTTAAAGTAAGCCGTTACAATTGCTTTATTCTCACCTGCAAGTAACCATCCAGCAATTGGAATAGAACTGACGATTTTATCTACCGTCCGTAACGGCATCACTCCAAGGGTGGAGTCGAGGGTGTCGTCATTTAGATTGTGTGTTCCTACCGCAGAGAGGTTCATTGCCTCGCTGGTAATTCTTAAATCTTTTGTTGTGGCTTTGCCGTCACCGATTTGAACGCTGCCTTCCAGTAAGGTGAAGGGCATCCCTTCTTTGTCCATATCGGGTAGTTTGCCGGCAAAAATCTGTGAGACATTCAGCAAAGAAAAGACTTTTGCCAGGCCATGAAATTTTCTCAGCGTGCCATCGCTGATCTGTCCATGTATCCCTCCCTTTGCCTCTTGCCAGAAACGATCTTTGCCGGGATTCCCTTCGAGGTAAAAATCCCCTCTTAGCTTGCCATTGACAAGCCCTCGGCTGTGGAACAAGTCTTGGTGTAGAACCGAGGCATTGATCTCTTCGACATGCCCGGATATTTTTAAAGGTGCCGTTTCCTCCCCATGGTTAAATTCTACCCGAGCCTGGCACCAGCCATCGCCATTCTTAAATTTGAGCGGGTAAATGATGAGGCGATGGTTTTCTCCCCTAATTAATGCCTCAGCGTTTTTGAACCGCAGCCCCCCTAAATTCCCCTGCTTGGCAGAGACTTTAATTCGTAGGGGTGGCCTTCCATGCTTCTTTTTTTCATCGGTTGCTTTGTTTGGCCCGGTAAACAAGTCGATGATATCCAAAACATTGACTTGCTCTGATTTTATCTCCAGGGAGACCTCTGGAGCGCTAAAATTGCTCACCGTGCCAGTTACTGTCGCCACGGTATTGTCTTCCAGACGCACGTTAACCGGGGCAAAACTGATACCATCAGCATTGATTTGCAGCTGCCCATTCAGGTCATATAGGGTGAGCTGCTGATTTGAAAATATCAGATCCTGAGCGCGGACTTTTTTACCACTGAGATCCAGATTGAGTTGTGGGTTCTTCCAGTCGCTGAATATCCCATCGACAATGAAATCGGATTCTCCAAGAGAGGCTTTCAGCTTTTGAAAGGTAAAACCATTGTGGTCAAGGGTGATTTTGCCGGTTGTTTTATTTAGATCACCAATGACTGAAGTCAGGTGGGCACCGACGTTTTTGAGATTTAAGATTCCTTGTAGCCCCGTTTGTTGCTTTATAAATGTTGACTCAACTTCACCCCTGATCTGGAATCCTTGCAGTAGGGGTGAAAAAGGTTTGAGTTTGTTCAGGTTGATCGGTTCTACAGCAAAGCTGTATTCCTGGTTGCCTTCGTGTTGTTGGAAATAACCTGTTCCAGCTATGTTGAGGTCATTGAGATTGAGAGAAAACTGATCCAATTGCAGTCGGTTGTTGGCCAAGCTCCCTCGCAGCTGAAGCCCGACCTGATCTGCTGGCCGCTTGTGGAACAGATTTCCAAGTTGCAACGTGGTTGAACTTAAGTTGCTCTGCAACAGAAAGTCGGGATTTAAAAGGGAGCCCGTCAGGCGAAGGGTTCCTCGGATATCTCCAGATATCATCCAGTTGTCAGGGAGGTTGAACTGTGCTGTGAAAGCATCGATGCTTGGGTTGAAATCAAATTTCAGATCAATTTGTGGATGCAGAAAAAGACTGCGGATTTTTCCTGAAAAGTCGATGAGCTGACCAGCACCGACCAGGATTCCATCACTGATGCTGAGGGTTTCATCAGCGAGAGAAAGATCGACAGATAGATCCTGAAACTGTTTTAACTCAGGAAGTTTCCAATCAAGGTTACTGAGAGTGAGTTCGGCGCCGATGCGTGGCAATCCCGAGAGTTTTTTAGCGGGATCCCAGTTTTTCTGCACGGTAATTGCGAGTCGATCGAGGTCTCCACGGATAAGTTTATCTGCATTGGGAATGCGCCAGGCGTTTAGCAGCTCCTGGGTTAAAGTCACATTCTCCGCCCCGAAGCGCCCGGCCAGGAAATGTTTTTCTGCTTTCCGGAGAAGGACGAATTCGCCACAGAGGGGGATTTTTAGCAGCTCCCCGGTTAATTTGGTAATCGAATCTTGCTGCTTTGAAGAGGTCCAGCGTCCAGACAGTGAAAAAAAATTCTCTTTGTTATCTGAACTTGACAGGATCGCTTCGAAGTGTGTTCCAGTCGCCGGAACTCCTTGGATGCTCAGGTTCAAATCAAGTGCTTTCGGAAGATTCTGACCGTGCAGTTTTGGCAATTTTTTGGTCGAAAAGCTGGTGATTTTAAGTTGCGCCTGATGTGTCTCATTTCTCCAGACTTCCGGGTCGCGACTGGAGGGTAAACGGGTTTCAAGAAGAAAATTTGCCCCTTGTTCTTGTACTTGTCCGCTGATAACGAGTTGCCCGGTTTTTCCAGGCTTCCAACCCCGCAGATTGGCGTGGAGATGAGATAATGCCAGCCGCTGAACGGTATCGCTTTCCAACTTTTGATAAATTTTTATGCTGGCATCATTAACCGTGAGGATGCTGACTCCCAGAGAGTCGAGTAGCCCCTGGGTTGTTCCGCTGGCGAGGCGCTCCGGAAACGGCAACCAGAGTTGAAATTCAGGCTTATCGATTTGGACTTGATCAAGGATGAATTCTCCATTGAATAGCGGTCTAACTTTTAATGTTGCTGTGATATTTGGGATGGTCGCCAGGGCGGCATGGTCGGGCCCGATCTGCAGGTCTTTCAGCGCAAGAGCCAGTCCACGATTGAAGGTCAGTGAGCTATGTCCAATCAGAACTGGTTGTTTCAGGGCCGAACTCAGTTGTTGTTCAAGTGAGAGGCGGTAGTCGTTTAAATCCAGCTGACTCAGAAAGACTATGAGCAGGGTGAGAATAATGGCGAGTAAAAGCAGCAGGTAACAAATAATTCTGGTCAGAACTCGTGCTGCTGATAGATTCATTGCGGCGGTTCCTGTGGAAAGATTTACAGTCGAAAAGTCGGGCTTATCATAGCGGTTCTGATTCTGACCAGCAAGGGCAATACTTTGGACTTCTATTCTTTACATGGTTTCACCCCCCTGATAACATGACGCCCCATGAAAATATAGTCACGTCAGGTTGAAAAGAATTATCTGCTTTAATAGCGGCTGATCCGCTATCTCAAGGAAGCCCCTTTAAATAAGTATGAAGATCAAGCGTCTAGACATTCTTGGTTTCAAATCCTTTGTTGATAAAGTTTCCCTCAATTTTGAACAGGGAATTACTGGCGTTGTCGGCCCCAATGGCTGTGGCAAAAGTAACATTGTCGACGCCATTCGCTGGGCGATGGGGGAGCAAAATGCCCGTCACCTGCGTGGTCGGATGATGGAGGATGTTATTTTCGGCGGCAGTGAAAACCGTCGACCCCACGGTTTGGCGCAGGTATCGATTGTTTTTGATAATCGGGCTGGCCTTTGCCCGGCGGCGTATAAGGACTTTGCTGAAATTATGGTCACTCGGCGACTCTACCGGAGCGGTGAGAGTGAATACCTGATTAATAAAACCCCCTGTCGTTTGCTCGATATTACCGAATTATTTATGGATACTGGGGTCGGTGCCCGGGCCTATTCAATTATTGAACAGGGCAAGGTCGGGATGCTGGTCAGTGCCAAACCGGAAGAACGACGGGCCTTGATTGAAGAGGCTGCTGGGGTGACAAAATTCAAGTCGCGCAAAAAAGCTGCTTTGCGAAAAATGGATGCTACCAAACAAAATTTGGTGCGTCTTGGGGACATTATCACCGAAGTCAGGCGGCAGATCAGTAGTCTTAAGCGTCAGGCTCAGAGAGCTGAAAAGTTTCGTGATTATCGGGGTGAAATTAAGCAGATTGAGCTCAGTTTGGCCGGGAATCGTTTTCAGAAACTAAATAGTGAAATTGAATTGATTTCCCATCGGGAGCAGGAACAAGCGACTATCCTTGCTCGACTTGATGCCAGGTTGGAAGAAGGGGATCTCCAGCTTGAAGAACAACAACTACAGCTGTCCATGGTAGAAGCAGAACATAGTCAGGCTCAAGAAAAGGTTTACCATTTGGGTTCTGAAATTCAGCGAGTTGAAAATGAACGGATATTGGTGACTCGGCAGCAGGAACATCTTTTCACTCAGGATAAAGAAGTTCAAGAAGAGCTGATTGGCCATGCTGAACGGCGGGCTAAGCTGGAAAATGAGCATCACCATTTGCAGCAGCAGGATAAAACTTCAGCAATAAGGCTGGAAAAGCTGAAGCGCGAAGTTGAAAGCTGTGAAGTTGCTCTCCGCAATAGTTTGTCTCAAGAACAGCAACTGAGCACTCAGTTTGAAGAATGCCGCAGTGAATTGATGGAGCTTTTCGCGCAGACCAACCGTCTGGTAAATCGCCGCGATGAAATTGATCGGCGCCTTACGGTGGAGGCGGAACGTCGTCATCAGGCACAAAGTGATTCACAGAATATTCAGGAACAGCAAGCGCAACTACAGCAACGCAGGGAACACATAATTGCACAGCTGGATCATGTTCGCTCACAGCAGGACAGTTTAAATGAACGATCTGAAGGTTTGAACGATCAATTTACCCAGCAGAAAAAAACACTAGATAAAAAAGATTCGAGCCAAAATGAACTGCGGCAACAACTGGGGAAAAACCACTCGGTTAAGGAATCATTAGAGGACTTACAGCGTAATTTTGAGGGCTATGGAGATGGCACCCGGATCCTTTTAGCGGAAAATTCTGTTAAGCAACAGATCTTTGCCGATTTATTAAAGGTCTCTGCTGAGCTTGAAGTTGCCGTTGAAATGGCATTGGGGGTGAGGCTTCAAGCCGTTCCTGCAGAAAATTACTCCGATATCGCTGCAACATTAGCGTTGTTGGTAAAGCAACAGGCTCGGGCAACACTACTACTCCCATTGGGTACCCCCCACAGGATCCAATTTCCCAGTGGGGTACCGTTGGCGGATTTGGTCAGCCCAGCAAAAGGAGCTGACAAACTGGTCTGCCAACTTCTTGCTGGAGTGTTTCTGGTTGATGCGGTTGTTGAGCATTTTGCGGATGCTCTTCCGGTTGGGGTGCTGCTTGTTGACCGGCAAGGTTTATGTCTCGACTGGCAGGGGGTGTTGACGGGTGGAGCGACCAG
Source organism: Desulfuromusa sp. (assembly GCA_033791385.1). Taxonomy (GTDB): domain Bacteria; phylum Desulfobacterota; class Desulfuromonadia; order Desulfuromonadales; family Geopsychrobacteraceae; genus Desulfuromusa. Next base: position 9,750 of record JASJGU010000067.1, on the reverse strand, counting down.
CACCAGCGAGACCGGGTTGTTGAGGCGGCAGCGCCAGCTTGATGAAATAGTAGCTGAAATTGCCCGTCTGGATGAGGAATTTGCCGTTGGACAAAGGGAACTGGAGCGGTTGCAAGAAAATCTGTTGCAGGTGGAGGAGGCTCGGCTTGCGGCAACTTCAGCAGGTCATCGTTTGGAATTACAGGCACTTGAATTTGCCAAAGATCGGCAGGGATTGCAGACTGAAGCTGAGTATTTGAATAAACGTTTGGCGCTGTTGGTTTTTGATCTGGAGCAGATTGATGAGGGATGTGAAGCCCTGCGACTGGAAAAAGAACAGTTGTCAGAAGGAAGTCGGCAAACTGGGGAGAGACAGCAACAATTGGAGGCCCTTTCTGACCAGCGGCAGGGTGAATTAACAGCATTGCGGGCTAACCTTGAAAGCTCTCGAGATGGGTTGACTGCACAACGCGTTGAGCTTGCTTCTTTGCATCAGCAACAACAGGCTCTGCATGAGACCTTGAAGCGGATTGGAATTCAGCAACAGGAAATTGAACAGCGCAGCATTCAGTTGCTGCAGCGGCAAAAAAATGGAATTGAATCTCGACGACAGCTGGATGAAAAAGATCAACGTCTGCAGGTTGAGCTTGATCTGCTTTTACATCGGCGGACTGAACAACAGCAGAACAATGAGACGATCCGAGATCGTTATGAATTGCAGCGCTCGCAGTTGGATGAGTTTCGTGACCAACTGCGGAGGGTGCGCGCAGAGGCTGAGGAATTACGTAAGGCCGTTTCTCAACTGCAGCTTCGACATCACGAGCTGCAGGTCGATGTTGAGCATGTTCGGCAGGGGGTTCTGGAGCGCTATCGGGTTGATTTGCTGGAGCATCAAGTTCCAGAAGCGACAGAAGATGAGCAAGATCGCCAGCAACAACAGTTAAGGCGGTTGCAACAGCGGATTGAATCTTTGGGCGAGGTTAATTTGATGGCGATTGATGAGTATCGTGAACAGGAAGAGCGCTACGATTTTCTTTCACGGCAGCGCGATGACCTGAATCAATCATTGGATGGTTTACAAAAAGCGATCAGTCAGATCAATCGCACCACCAGACGGCGGTTTAAGGAAACGTTTGAATTGGTTAACGAAAAGTTCAAGCAGGTTTTCCCCCGCATGTTTAGTGGTGGTCAGGCTGAATTGAGATTAACTGATGAAAATGACCTGCTTGAAACCGGCATCGACATTATTGCCCAACCACCAGGGAAGCGCCTGCAAAATGTCAACCTGCTTTCCGGGGGTGAAAAAGCCCTGACGGCAGTCGCGTTGATTTTTTCGCTGTTTTTAATCAAACCGACACCATTCTGTGTTCTGGATGAGGTTGATGCTCCCCTTGATGATGCCAATATTGACCGCTTTGCTGCTATGGTTCAGGAAATGACAGGGCAGTCCCAATTTATTATTATCACTCATAGCAAGCGAACTATGGGTGTCGTGGATATTATGTACGGGGTTACCATGCAGGAACCGGGGATTTCGAAATTGGTTTCTGTGCGTATCAATGATTTCCAGCCGAGGGAAGACGCTGGTGTTGCTCTGTCGGTTTAGGTTGATACATACTAATTGATATTTCTGTCTCAATGAGGGTCATTATGCCATTTAAGTCATTATTGAAGCGGTTATTAGAAGATATCCCGGGCGCTTTAGGCGCCATAATTGTAGATTGGGAGGGGGAATCTGTTGATCAGGTTGCGCGAATCAACGAGTACGATATCAAGGTTATTGGGGCTCACAGCGGAATTCTTCTCGGCCAGCTTCGGGAAGCATTATCAAGAGTCGATAGTGGTAAACTGCTTGATGTTGTGATCCGCACCGGTCAGAATAAGACCCTGATTTCTCCTCTAACTGAAGATTACCTACTGATACTGCAGTTGGGGCCGGAAGCAATTGCTGCGCGTGCGGCATACAGAATGCGTCATTGTGTTGATGAGTTGCGTGATGAGTTTGAATTTGATTAGCCATCTTGTTGTTTTTTTGCGAGTGCATCGAGTTATTGGAATAAATTTGCTCCTTATGAGCTGTCAAGGATTTAAAGTTTATGGAATGGATTAAGGCGTTGAACTGGGCCGTTGTGGTGGAATGGCTCAATACCTTTGTTGCAAACTTGTCACCGTTACTGGCTTCTGCAGGCATCCCTGAAGAATACCGGTCATTGGTGGCCTTTGGTGTTTTATATCTCGGCGCTACGGTTGTTGTTCTGTTGTTTGTTCTGATTCTTCTGAAATTTTTTAGAAGATCCAAACAACCGCAGCAAGAGATTGATCAAGCAGAAGAAAAAGATGACGATATTTCCGCAGTTGGAATAACCCCCGCTGAGCCGGAGCTGCTAGTTGAACCAGAACCAGAACCAGAACCAGAACCAGAACCAGAACCAGAACCAGAACCAGAACCAGAACCAGAACCAGAACCAGAACCAGAACCAGAACCAACTCTAGGGCTATTTGAACGACTCAAGCGTGGCTTGTCTAAAACTCAATCTTCGTTGGTCGGTCGGGTTGATACCTTGCTACGTAGCCGAACGACGATTGATGAAGATTTAATCGAAGAGTTAGAAGAAATTCTGATTACTGCCGATTTGGGGATGCAGACGACGCAGAAGCTGATAAAGTCTTTGGAATCTTGTCGGGCAAAAGGTGAGTTGGCTTCTCCTGAGCAGGTCCGTCAGTTGCTGATGGAGGAACTGGAAAAGATATTAAGCTTTGAAAGCAAACCGTTGGATGTAACCAGCGCATCGCCATTTGTCATCATGGTTATCGGTGTCAATGGCGTTGGTAAAACGACGACAATTGGCAAATTGGCAAATCAATTTGCCCAAGCTGGTAAAAAAGTCATTCTTGGCGCTGGAGATACTTTCCGGGCAGCAGCAGCAGAGCAGTTGCAAATCTGGGGTGACCGGGCTGGGGTTGAGGTTATCTGCCATGTAGAAGGAGCCGATCCTAGTGCGGTGGCTTTTGATGCAGCTAAGGCAGCGGTTGCTCGGAAAGCTGATATTCTGTTGCTTGATACGGCGGGCCGCTTGCATACTAAAGTGAATCTGATGGAGGAATTGAAGAAGATTCGTCGGGTTCTTGATCGGGAAATTCCCGGCGCTCCGCACGAAGTTCTTTTGGTTCTTGATGCCACGACTGGTCAGAATGCTTTAACACAGGCTAAGTTGTTCAATGAGGCTGTACCGCTAGATGGCATTGCGCTGACAAAGCTTGATGGTACCGCCAAGGGGGGAATTGTGGTTGCCATTGCCGCAGAGATGCAGGTACCGGTGCGGTTTGTTGGTATTGGAGAGCAGCTTGATGATTTACGCCCCTTTGATGCTGAAATGTTTGTTTCGGTACTGTTTGATAGGTAACAAGTAGAACAACCGACAGTCATCAATGGAAAATCTAACAGGGATATTTGAAAATGGAAATTCTGGATCGGTTAGAGGGTGCAATCGAGATATTAATTGAGCAGAACCGTCATCTGAAGTCTCAAAACGACTTTCTTCAAATTGAAAAGATGCAGTGGCAAAAAGAACGGGATCACCTTGTCGAAGAAATTGATCGTATACTTGAACGTCTAGATATCGTCCCATTGGAGGAATCTTGAATCCCACCGTGCAAATCAATATTCTTGGTCGTGAGTACGGTTTACGAAGCCATGAGTCTGAGGCTCAGGTTCAGCGAGTTGTTGGATTTATCGAAGAGAAATTAGCTGAGACTGCCTCTGGCAAGTCTGTTGATACCAGAGACTTGACAGTATTAACCTTGTTGAACCTTGCTGGCCAATATCTGCAACTTCTGGACCAGCAGCATCAGGGGGTGGAACAACAGAATATTCGTCTTCAGCGCCTGGTTGAGTCTTTAGAACGTGCAGTGGCTGATAATTCTGGTTGCTAAAGTTGATAATTTCAATGTATTATTAACTTTCAGAGTCCATATTGGTGGTTGAACATAACCCTATATTCTAGGGCTTTTAAATAGATTTGGTACGGCACAAATATAAATATAGACACACCCTTTTAAGTGCGGTGTTTTATCCCTTGTTTTTTTGGCAAGGCGTTGCAGTCCACCTGAAATTGTTGTTTGAAGGCAGGTAATTCCCACTGAAACTTGTGGAAAAGGTTATCCGCAACTTTTCAGGGATTGAATGGTTTTCATTTAAATACACCAAGAATTTGGATTTGCATTCTTAGTCTATATTGCCCCTCTTTTGTGCCCTCCTTTTGCTTCTGTTCTGAAAGCCTGTGGTTTCTTCTGGATGATGGACTATGGGAAAAAAAAATATTCGTAAGCAGTTTTTGGATTGCCGTAAACAGCTTGATTTGCAGACATATAGCCATTTAAGTCAACAGATTCAGCAGCAATTGGTCGGTTCTGAATATTTTATCCGTGCGCGTGCTTTGGCTCTGTATAGTCCAATTAACAACGAAGTGGCAACGGAACAAATTTTTACTGTTGCTACGGAGCTTAATAAGAAAATTTACTATCCGCGAGTTGCTGGTGATGAGCTTGATTTTTTTGAGGTCAACACCATTAACGAATTAGTTCCGGGTTTTTTTGGTGTCTCAGAGCCGGTGAGCGGGGAAAAAATTTCTGTAACAGCGCTTGATCTGATTGTTGTCCCTGGTGTTGCATTTGATTTGATGGGGGGCCGTCTTGGCTATGGTCGTGGATTTTATGATCGACTGCTGACCGGTAAGGCATCAAGGACTGTTTCTGTAGGGCTCTGCTTCGAAATCCAACTTTGTGATCTGCTGCCTTCTGAGGCACATGATCAAGCGCTCGATTTTATTGCGACCGAAACAAAATTCATTCCCTGTCATATGTAGAGAGGCGGGTTCATCATAAACTCTGTAAGGAGAGGAAACTAACGTGCAAACTGATATTTTGACACTTATATTCATTCTGGCTGCTTTAGCGGTAGGTGTTTTTCTTGGTATGGTTTTACGACGAAAGTTGTCTGAATCAACGTTTAATAACGCTAAGGTTGAAGCAGAAAAATTGGTCAGCGATGCTGGAAAAGAGGCTGATGCGCTCCGCAAGGAGGCCATTATCCAGTCTAAAGATGTGGTTCTTCAGGCAAAGACCGATTGGGAGCAGGAATCTCGTGAGCTACGCAGAGAGATCCAGGCTCAAGAACATCGTTTACAGCAGAAAGAAGAGAATTTTGAGCGTAAACAAGATCACATCGAAAAGAAGGGCGAAGAACTGAGTCAGAGAGAAACCCAATTTCGCCGGCAGAGTGAGCAGTTGCAAAAAAAGAGTGGCGAAATTGAACAGATTTATACTGCACAACGTGAAAAGTTGGAAAATATCTCTGGTATGAGTGGCGAACAGGCTAAGCAGCAGTTGATTGAGTCAATGTTGAGTGAGGCACGCCATGATGCCGCTAAGGGAATTAGGAAGATCGAGGAAGAAGCGCATGAGGTTGCCGATAAGCAGGCCAAGAAAATTATGGCTTTAGCCATTCAGCGCTATGCCGGAGATTTTGTTGCTGAAAAGACTGTAAGTGTTGTCCCACTTCCCTCGGATGAAATGAAAGGGCGTATCATCGGCCGGGAAGGGCGGAATATCCGTGCTATTGAGGCAGCTACCGGGATCGATTTGATTATTGATGATACTCCTGAAGCCGTTGTTATTTCCGGGTTTAATCCAGTTCGCAGGGAAGTTGCACGGATTTCTTTAGAGCGACTGATTGCTGACGGTCGAATCCATCCGGCGCGGATTGAAGAGTTGGTTGAAAAAGCTCAGCAGGAGGTTGATGAGCAAATTCGTCAGGCGGGTGAGCAGGCAACCTTCGACGTCGGAGTCCATGGCATCCATCCAGAAATTATCAAGTTACTTGGCATGCTTAAATATCGAACCTCCTACGGACAAAATGTGCTGGTTCATTCGATCGAGGTCGCCTTTCTTTGTGGCATGATGGCCGCAGAGCTGGGGATTAATGTTAAACAAGCGAAGCGAGCTGGCTTGCTCCATGATATCGGCAAGGCAGTCAGCCATGAGTTGGAAGGTTCGCACGCGGTCAATGGTGGTGATTTAGCGCGTAAATATGGCGAGTCACCGGAGATTGTTCATGCTATTGCCGCGCATCATGAGGATGAAAAGCCGGATACGGTCTTGGCCATTTTAGCTCAGGCAGCTGATGCTCTCTCTGGCGCGCGCCCAGGTGCTCGCAGAGAAACTCTGGAAACCTACGTAAAGCGGTTACGTGAGCTGGAGCAGATCGGTACTTCCTTTGATGGCGTTACTGGTTGTTTTGCTATTCAGGCTGGTCGTGAAATCAGGGTTATGGTATCTAGCGATCAGGTTTCGGATGATTATTCACATGTATTGGCAAAAGACATTGCCAGTAAGATTGAGCAGGAAATGACCTACCCCGGCCAGATCCGGGTCAATGTGATCCGTGAAACGAGAGCCGTAGAGTACGCTAAGTAGCCTCTGGTTTTGGACGAAAAGATAAAACAGGGCTCGTGTCACATTCCTCATAGAGGATTATTGTGGCTCGAGTCCTTATTTTATATTTGGAGTGTTCTGTGAAATTATTATTTATTGGGGATATCGTCGGGAGAGCCGGAAGAAGGACATTGGTTGAGCACCTTGATCGTTTAATTGATCGGCACTTAGTTGATCTTGTTGTTGCTAATGGCGAAAATGCTGCAGCTGGATATGGCTTGACAGTCACCGTTCTTCGTGAATTGTTTGATTCGGGTGTTGATGTTGTTACGACCGGGAACCACATTTGGGATAAGAAAGAGATAATGCCGGTGCTGGAGAAGGAGCCTCGACTGTTGCGACCAGCGAATTATCCACCCGGGCTCCCTGGTCACGGTAGTGGCATCTACGAAACCGCTGCCGGGATTAAAGTTGGGGTACTGAATCTTGAGGGGCGGGTGTTTATGAAAAATCTTGATTGTCCTTTTCGTGCCGCGGATACTTTGGTCGCAGAATTGAAGCAAATAACCCCCATTATTTTGGTCGATTTTCATGCCGAAGCCACCAGCGAAAAGCAAGCGCTCGGATTTTATCTGGATGGGCGGGTTTCTGCTGTTATCGGAACCCATACCCATGTCCAGACCGCAGATGAGCGAATTTTTACAGGTGGAACCGGTTATTTAACCGACGTTGGTATGTCCGGTAGTCAGGATGCTATTATTGGGAACCAGAAAGAAAGTGCTATGGATCGGTTTCTTACTCAATTACCGGTCAGGCTTGAAGTTGCCAAGAATGACCCGCAGCTTTCGGCAGTCTTGTTGACCATTAACGAAGCAACAGGAATGTGCGAACAAATTGAGCGGATCCAACAAGGTTCATGAGATAGAATCGGCCATAGGGTCGGGTAATGGTGTCCCCTCGGGTGTTACAAGCCAGGGCGCTGAGATAATCAAAACACACTGAAAAGATAAGTATTGAAAATGAATTTTGTCGAAGAATTAACTTGGCGTGGCATGATCCACGACATTACGCCCGGAGCAGAAGAGCAGCTTCAGAAAGAAATGACCTCGGCCTACGTTGGGATTGACCCGACTGCGGATTCACTGCATATCGGCCACTTGGTCAGTGTGATGATGCTCAAACATTTTCAGCTTGCTGGACATAAGCCGATAGTGCTTGTCGGCGGTGCGACCGGGATGATCGGCGACCCGTCGGGGAAGTCGTCGGAGCGTAATCTGCTTGACGAGCAGACCCTCCGTCATAACGAGGCGTGTTTGAGAAAACAGCTAGCGAAGTTTCTCGATTTCGAATCTGATGCAGATAATGCTGCGGAACTGGTCAATAATTATGACTGGATGAAGGACTTCAGCTTTCTAGATTTTATTCGCGACATCGGCAAGCATATTACGGTCAATTACATGATGGCCAAGGACAGCGTCAAAAAACGTCTCGGTGAAGAAGCCAAGACCGGGTTATCCTTTACCGAATTTACCTATCAATTGGTTCAGGGCACCGATTATTTACATCTGTACCGTGAAAAGAATTGCAAGTTGCAGATGGGCGGCTCAGATCAATGGGGAAATATCACGACAGGGACGGAGCTTATTCGCCGCAAAGAAGGTGGTGAAGCCTTTGCACTGACCTGTCCACTCATCACCAAGGCGGATGGCGGGAAATTTGGTAAAACCGAAAGTGGCAATGTGTGGCTTGATCCGAAATTGACCACTCCATATAAGTTTTACCAGTTCTGGCTCAATGTCTCTGACGATGACGCCGAGAAGTACATTAAAATCTTCACCTCCTTAAGCAATGACGAAGTAGCAGCGCTGGCCAAGGAGCAGGAGGCTGCACCGCACCTGCGACCGTTGCAGAAACGTCTGGCTGAAGAGGTTACCTGTATGGTTCACGATGAAGACGATTATGAAAGGGCGGTGGAGGCCTCCCAGATCCTTTTTGGTAAAGCCACAACCGAAAGTCTGGAAAAGCTCGACAAGGAGACCTTTTTGTCGGTTTTTGAAGGGGTCCCGACTTATGAAATAGAGCGTGCCAAGCTTGATTGCGGTGTGTCGATTGTAGAACTACTGGCCACGGAAACAACAGCCTTCCCCTCTAAGGGTGAGTTGCGCCGGACGATAAAAGGAAATGGGCTTAGCCTCAATAAGGCCAAGCTGAATGATCAGGACTACTTGGTGACCGAGGCGAATCTGATCAATGGTTCATATATCCTGATACAAAAGGGAAAGAAAAATTACATTATTATCGAAGCGGTGTGATTTTTCTCGCAGCATTTATTGCTGCGGGGTTGAGTTTTAAACATGTTGCTGGTTCGGGGGGACAGCTTGCCGTTTGTATGATGGGCTGATGTCAAGGGGGGAGCAGGTGTTGTTTGCCTGTTTTGCTGCCAGTTGATTTGCAAAATAACAACGTCAGATTAGGAGCTTAGTCTGGCCAAAGAAAATAAACAAAAAAAACTTAAAAAAACAGTTGACGTCATGCTGTCTGATTGTATATAACTTCGCACCGTTGCTCCGGGCGCCGAGAAATTTTGGACAAGGGGCAGCAAGAAAAAAGTTAAAAAAGAGATTGACAGGTTGGGTTCGTTTGGATAGACTCCTTGCTTGTCGCTTCGTTTCGGCGGAGCAAAATCTGGTCTTTGAAAACTGAATAGCAGATGTTTAAAAAGCTTGTAAAAATTCAAGTAAATTGAACGAATAAGGAACAAAACTTCAGAAATATAACTGGAGAGTTTGATCCTGGCTCAGAACGAACGCTGGCGGTATGCCTAACACATGCAAGTCGAACGCGAAAGTGATCTTCGGATCGCAAGTAGAGTGGCGCACGGGTGAGTAACACGTGGATAACCTGCCCTAGGGTCCGGGATAACACTTCGAAAGGGGTGCTAATACCGGATAAGCTCACGACTTCCTCGGAAGATGTGAGAAAAGATTTATTGCCTTAGGATGGGTCCGCGGTCCATTAGCTAGTTGGTGGGGTAATGGCCTACCAAGGCTGCGATGGATAGCTGGTCTGAGAGGATGATCAGCCACACTGGAACTGAGACACGGTCCAGACTCCTACGGGAGGCAGCAGTGGGGAATTTTGCGCAATGGGCGAAAGCCTGACGCAGCAATACCGCGTGAAGGATGAAGGCCCTTGGGTCGTAAACTTCTGTCAGAGGGGAAGAAATGCCCGTAAGGGAGCTGACGGTACCCTCAAAGGAAGCACCGGCTAACTCCGTGCCAGCAGCCGCGGTAATACGGAGGGTGCAAGCGTTGTTCGGAATTATTGGGCGTAAAGAGC
>JASJGU010000066.1:0-4805 GCA_033791385.1 Desulfuromusa sp. | reverse complement strand
TTTGCTGAGGCGAGTGCAGGCCGATTCTGGTCGTGGGTCGGTTTCTTTAGCCTTTTTTCCGGCGTCGTATTCGGTATTCTTTCGGATCGCATCGGACGTAAAGGCGGACTGATGGGTGTTTTTGCGGTGCAGACGGCTGCGTATTTACTGGCGGGATCAAGTCTCGGTGCGAAAGGCATTTTTATTTCAGTCGCGCTCTACGGCGTGGCGGCCTTTGCCATCCCCGCAATCATGGCCGCTGCCATCGGAGATTACCTTGGCAAGGCTCGTGCGGCAGCCGGATTTTCAATGATAACCTTCTGCTTCGCGATCGGTCAGACACTCGGACCGGCTCTCGCCGGAATTAATGCAGAATCGACCGGAACATTCACGGGAAGCTACCTTGCCTCGGGTGGTTTGACTCTTGCTGCCGTATTGCTTTCTTACTTTCTTCCCTCACCAGCAGAACAATATTAGCCTGTTGAGGTTGGCTGGAGCTTGATGTTATGTGTCTCATTCACCACCTATTCCAGAACGAAATATGTCCCAGTCTGCCGATGCGGGCTGCGAACTTCACTGTCGCGACCTGAATCAGCGAAGGCAACTTCAATCGAGTTTTTGTGAACGTCGAGACCGACAAAAATGGTAGACTTTTTCATGACATGACGCCTTTATTTTGGCTCTGTGTAGGATGATGAGTGTCATCCCAACATAACCAATGTTTGCAGGGGGCAGGTCATTTTTTGCCCGAACTGTCAGCCAATATGTCTAAGTTTTGAACCGATTTTTTACAAAAATACAGATGAGAAACGGTTAGAAAGACGCATTTTACCGCTTGACACAATATTGATTATAGTTAGATAAACTTCGTATCGTCGCCGGTTTGAGATTTAAAGAACAATTCACAGTGCCCGTGCAAGAGAGTTCGGGGAATGCTGCAACTCTAATCGTCAACATAGGAGTTTTATGCAGAATAAAATAGCTCTGATGATCTGGACGGTTGTTTTCCTTTTACTGCCCTTCGTCGTTTCAGCAGGGCCCATTCGCCTCGCTCCACTTCCCATGCTTGATGAAGCAACTTCAATCAGGCAGTTTCTCCCCTTCGCTCATTACCTCAGTGACATTACCGGAAAACAGGTTGACTTGGTCTATCACCAAAACTACAAGGTGTTGCTCGATGAATTTATGCACGACAATATCGACCTGGCGTATTTAGGACCCTTGCCCTTTGTGTTACTGATGAGGGAAAATCCAGATTTTGTTCCGCTGGTACGTTTTGTTGATGCTGATGGCGCATCAACTTATACGTGTTCTTTGGTTGCTTTTGATCGTGATATTTTAAATGGAAACTTCACTTCAACAACGCCCGTTGCTTTGACCCAGCCCTATTCTACCTGCGGTTATCTGTTGACTGAGCACCTGTTGAACCGTCAGAGTTTCAGTTTAAAAAACACCCCCTTTTATTATGCTGGTCACCACTCCGAATGCGCCCTCAATGTCATTCGTGGCAAAGCGACTGTCGCCGGACTAAAAACCTCCATCGCTCAGCAGTACCGCCATCTTGGCCTTCAGTTGATTGAAGAAAGTGAGCCTTTGCCCGGCTTTTTACTGGTTGCCAATCCGCGCACATTGACGGCTGAGGTCATTGAACAAATTCGTTCATCACTGTTAAGCCTTGATCCGCGCCATAACCCGGATGATGCGACATTAACTGCGGCTTGGGGCAAAAATATCCGCTATGGAACCATTCCGGTTCAGGTTGATGACTACCAGCACATTGAAACCCAGCTAAATCAGATCAAGATCCCAGGGGTCAATCAGTGAAATTATACTTAAAAGCCGGCGTATTATTTCTCATGATTACCCTGCTGCTCGGCGGCCTGATCTTGTACCGCTACCAGCAACTCACTTCCTACCATTTGCAGATGCGGGAAGCCACTTATCACAGTGCCTATAGCAGCACCATTCACACCTTTGAGCTTGTCGCAAAAAACCTCGCTGACGAAATAATCCGTCAGGACGAAACCCTCAAGCTGGTCCACACCATCGTTACCACACAAGGGATACAGCGCGACCGAGCGCGGGGAGAATTGTACCGCAAGCTGTACCCCATGTATAAACGGGTCAGTCAGCATTCGGTGCGGCAACTCCATTTCCATTTCCCCGATGGTCGCTCAATGCTGCGCTTCCATGCACCGGATAGGGCAGATGATAACCTGATGCCGTATCGTTCTTCGGTCCGCATGGCCAACGAACAGCGGCGTGAAGTGCATGGCTATGAAAGTGGACGGGTTGTTCACGGGTTTCGCCATGTTTACCCGCTAGACTATCAGGGGACACCGATCGGCTCGGTTGAGATCAGTAATTCATTTCAGCAACTGCGCAACATCCTGACTGAGTACGCCACTGATAACGACTATCTGTTCATCATGCTCAAAACCGATCTCTGGCACAAACTGGCGTCAGGGCAACAGGAACTGTATAGCCCATCCCCACTGCACAATGAGTATCTGTGCGAAAACATTCAATCCAAACTTTATGAAGCTTTTGGTGGTACTGCCGGAGTTTCCGGAGATCTGCAAGCCCTACAGTTACACCTGCAGAACCATCCCGATTTAAAATCAGGACTGACGTCAAGAAATGAATTTGCCCTGACCACCAATTGGCAGAAGCAGATCTATTCGATCTTGTTTCACTCGATCAAAAATGTCGATGGACAACACGCCGCCTATATTATCAGTATCCACCCGGAACCCTACCTGAAAGCACTGCAGAACAATGCGATAGCACATTTTCTTATTGCGATGCTGTTTGCTCTGGTGCTGGTTGTTTTTCGGATCAAACTGCTGCGAGTTCGAGAAGAGCAACAGAGCACAACAGCTTTTTTGCAGACGATTGCCAGCCACATGGGGGAAGGCCTCTACGCGACGGATAAATACGGCATGGTTACGTTCATGAATCCAGAAGCATCCAGGTTGCTGGGTTACAAACAAGAGGACGTGCTTAATCAAGATGCACATAGCATCTTCCATAGTGATGACACACAACATCAACGCCATGGATGCGTGATTTTAAATAGCATCATGAACAACATGACCTATAAGGAGGAACGTGCTTTTTTCAAATCTAAAGACAGTCAGGTTTTCCCGGTCGAACTGACATGCACACCGTTCACCAAGCAGGGTAGAATTGCCGGAACCATCACCCTGTTTCGGAATATTAGCCTGCGGTGCAAGCAGGAGCAGAACCTGGCCACGGTCCAAAAAAACTTGCAGGAGGCTAACTTAGCCCTGTCTCACCTGGCCAGACTGGATGGACTAACGGGCGTAGCCAACCGCAGAGAGTTTGATCAAATGCTGATCACGCTCTGGAAGGGGGCCTATCGGCACAAGACCATGTTGGCAAGTCTGATGATCGATATCGACCACTTTAAAGCGTATAACGATACCTATGGGCACCAGCAAGGGGACGAATGCCTGCGGCAGGTCGCGCAAATTATTCAGCAATCCTGTTTGCGGCCCAATGACTTTGTGGCTCGTTATGGCGGTGAAGAATTTGTGGTTCTGATGCCCGAGACGCCACTTGCTGATGCCTGCCATGTCGCAGAACGGATTCAGTCAAATCTACAGCAAAAGAATATTCCTCATGCCGGATCATCTACAGATAAAGTGGTGACCTTGAGTATTGGTGTGTGCAGTCTGCAGCCCGACAACCCGACAACAGAGCAATTGTTGGTTGATTGTGCTGACCGTCGCCTGTATCAGGCCAAACATTTTGGGAGAAACCAGGTGTGCAGTTATAATTCTGAGCAGTAAAGCCTCAGGGTCGGGCTTAGGGGACATAACAGTTTTTACCCATCATCAGTTAATCACTTATAGAAACTTCCCGGGCAGCTGTGCCGAAAGGATCAGCGATAACTACGTGGATGTTACATTTGTCAACCAGCCGTATTGCATGATTCCTTTCCCACTCTGGGGGACTAAAATATCTCTTCCAGCAGTTGCTGAAGCATGGTCGGATGTTCAAACTGGTCTTTTCTCAGCAGATGTTTGATCTGCCCTTCCTTCATCACCAGAATCTGACCGGCAATTGCTCTTGCCTGCCGCAAGCTGTGGGATACGGCGATGATCTGGTAGTGTTCCTGCAACTCAATCAACAGCTCTTCTATGCGCTGCGAGGTTTTAAAATCAAGCGAAGCCGTCGGTTCATCGAGTAATAAAATCTGCGGTTTCACGGCTAGGGCCCGTGCCATACAGAGCCGTTGCTGCTGTCCTCCTGATAGACGGGAAGCATTCTCCCTTAACCTGTCCTTGACTTCATCCCAGAGATGAACTTCCTGCAGCACCTCGACCAGCCGTGACTCGCGAGCAGTTTTATCCAACCCGGTCACCAGTTTCAGAGGCAGATAGATATTTTGAGCAATACTTGTTGGCAGGACATTCGGGGTCTGAAAAACCATCCCTACCTGGCGGCGCAGTTTGGTGAGTTGTGCCGTGGGGTGATAGATATCCTGCATAGTTCCATTCAGGTTTAATTGAATCTGACCGCTACCCGCGTAGTCGGAATAATGTTCATTCAACCGATTCAGGGAGCGCAAAAAGGTTGTTTTGCCCGACCCGGAAGGGCCGACAACAACGACAATGCCAGCATTGCACAAGGTCAAATCGAGCCCTCGCAGAACAGTTCTGCCCTGAAACTGGATCTGTAAATTTTTGATTATGCAATAATCACGATTTCACATTTGGAAAAGAACACCGGAGCGATTTAGACAAGAATACGTACTAAAAGGATTTTACTTTTGGGGCTTGGTTTGTAGCTGTCGCAGA
>JASJGU010000065.1:0-5253 GCA_033791385.1 Desulfuromusa sp. | reverse complement strand
GACATAAACGACTCCTTTAAATGCGAAGCAGAGTTGTTTCTCCAGGCCGATGCGGTTTACGCAGCCGGTCTGCCAACTCCGTATTTGCGGTTAGGGCACCGCCTGCTGTTTTGTTCAGGTGTCGCAGGCAACGCGCTGGCTTGCCGCCCGGTCTGCACCAGAAAGAGGTTTGATCTTCGACATGTGATGGTCTGCAAATAGTATCAGGTGCGACAGTGCAGCCGCCACCTCAGGAAGCTGATAATGAACTCCTGTTGCCGAACATCTCCTCTCGGTGCTGTCCACTGTTCATCAAGTGGTACCGGTCAGCGGGACGTTCTTTGTGTATGGCTTATGCCATAAGTAAAGTCTACTCCACTCTGGTTTGCAGATGTAAGTGGGGGTGCTAGTTTTTGTGAGTGGTGGGGTGGTGATTGGGATCTGATCGATAAGTTGAGAGGTCTATGTTCCAGGGTCGGATCAAACTATCTATCTAAATTCTGCGCAGATTATTGGTTAACTAATTCCGGGGACATAATACTTATTTCCTGAAATTGGTATTATGTCCCCGAAATCCCTAAGGTTTTGTTTTTCAATTTTGCACAGACGTATTTTCCGTCCGTTTCATTGGTATGTTATGCCTGCGTTTTTCTTATGTCGATCAACTATGTAGACACCCAACACATTTCTTGATTTTCAAATGGCCCCTTTTTAAATGCACTTAACAAGTTCACGGCACTACGCAAAAGCCTTCTCCTTGAACAACATGGGAGAAACCGTACTGCGATACGAGGGGATATGAGAAGTTCACTAACTGGTTAATCGTCTCTGCCCGTTGGATTGATCCGCCTACGAAATTAAAACCAGCAATCTGTCGGCGGTCTTGGGTTGGCACGTAGAAGGTTGTGGCGCTATCCGTTTTGGTGACCACAGAGAGACATAGATTTCTTTCACCAATGCTGTGGTTGCTGTAGCGGGATAACTCAGAGAGGGCATCAAGTTTGCCCGCCATCATTCCGCTACCAAGCGTTGCTGCTATAAGGAATGAGAGAGTCAATGATGTCATCGCTACTGAGCCTCCTTTTGAACGCCTAACAGTGTATTGGATAGAAAAGTCTTTTCAAGTTTCTGTTTATCACAATATTGACGATTTCTTTCTGAGACAATATTTTTCAATCTATTGGTGATTGAAATAACTTGAGTTCGGGGGGACACTCTACCCAACCCCAAATACAAAAACCGCAGCACCTGATCCAGCAGGCAATGCGGCTTTTAAATTTCGGGTCGTTGCATTCATGCTAACATCCCCCCATAGAACATTATTTAGTGCGATTCCTGTAGATTAGAAAAATTCACCCGTAAGGACAAGGTGAAAAACTCAAAAGGTCAACAATGTTTTGCCCAGTCATGGCACTGTTCTGGTCAACTGCGTTACAATAACCCTACTTCTGTTTCCAGAATTATCAACTTATTGCAGCTTGATGGATTAACACCATGCCCAGAGTAAAACCTGTCTATAACGGCTTTGAACAGGGGCCGATCCGGCCGCCGAGTGAAGCTGCGAGCCTGCTGCTGCGGGTGACCCGTAACTGCCCCTGGAATCGATGCTCCTTTTGTCCGGTTTACAAAGGAGCCAATTTTTCTTTGCGACCGGTTCAGCATGTTTTGCAGGATATTGATATGCTGTCCAAGCAAGTGGCTCTTTTGCGTAAACACTTGGATGTTTACGGTCAGCTCAACCATCGTGATTTGAGCCAATTTTCTGAAGGCTGTGACGATAACGAGCAGGTGGCACTTTATGCGGCCTATTCCTGGCTTGATGAGGGGGTGCAGTCAATTTTTCTCCAGGATGCCGATAGTCTGGTGATAAAATCGGGTGATCTGATTTGCATTCTTGATCACATTCGCAAATCCTTCCCTCAGGTCAAAAGGATCACCTCTTATGCACGCTCCCAGACCATTGATCGGATCAGTGAAGTTGATTTGGACAGAATAGCTGCCGCCGGTTTGAATCGTATCCATATCGGATTAGAATCGGGCTCGGATGCGGTGTTAAAACTGGTACAAAAGGGCGCCGACCAATCGATGCATATTCGTGCCGGGCAAAAAGTCAAAAAAGCCGGAATGGAACTATCCGAGTATGTCATGCCGGGGTTGGGTGGAAGGTCTTTGTCGCAAACCCATGCCGTAGAAACTGCCGAAGCTCTGAACCAGATAAATCCCGATTTTATTCGGTTACGAACTCTGGCCATTCCGCATCGGACAGAGCTTTACAACGATTGGCAAAATGGTGATTTTGTGAAAATGACAGATTGTGAGGTCGCCGAAGAAATTCTGCTGTTGCTGGAAAATCTGGAAGGAATTTCCAGTACTTTGCAGAGTGATCATATCTTGAATCTATTTCAGGAGGTCGAGGGGAAAGTTCCGCAGGATAACCAGGCGATGATGGCAGTTATTCAAAAATTTCTGGAACTTCCAGCGGAAGAGCAGATGCTATACCAGGTCGGGCGACGGCTGGGGATATTTGTTCGGCTTGCTGATCTGGAACAGGTTGCGAATCGTCAGAGAGTGATTTCTGCCTGCCATAATTATAAAATTACACCGGGTAATGTAGATGACAAGATTGATGAATTGATGAACAGATTTATCTGACGATTTTTTCACGGGAGTTAAAGATGAAAACAATAGGTTTGTTGGGTGGGATGAGTTGGGAATCGACGGTTGTTTATTATCAATTGCTCAATGAGGGGGTACGGGAGCGTCTCGGCGGCTTGCATTCGGCAAAGATTTTGCTGCACAGTGTCGATTTTGCTGAAATTGAGAAGTTTCAAGTCAACGATCAATGGACCGAGGCGGGAAATCAACTAGCAAAAGCTGCATTAGGGTTGGAGCTGGCAGGGGCGGATATAATTCTTCTCTGTACCAATTTGATGCATAAGGTAGCGCCCATTATTGAATCACAACTCAATGTCCCGCTACTCCATATTGCCGATGCCGCTGGCAGCGCGATCAAAGCTCAGGGACAGAAGAAAATTGGTTTGCTTGGAACCCGCTATACGATGGAAGAAGATTTTTATCGACAGCGGTTATTGGATAAATTTGATCTGGATGTTGTCATTCCTGAAGCGAAAGATCGTGACTATATCCATCAGGTTATTTTTAAGGAACTTTGCTTGGGGAAATTTACCGCTGAATCACGCAAAAACTATCTGACTATAATAGAGAAATTGCGTGAGCAGGGTGCTCAGGGAGTGATTCTTGGTTGTACCGAAATTCCACTGCTGGTTCGTCAAGAAGATACCGATCTGCCTTTGTTTAATACCACCGCATTGCATGCTCAATATGCACTTGAGTTTTCCTTGACCGGTACCGAAAAAATTGACTGAGAAATCGATAAATAAAGAAGTCTTGTGTGAGAAGATTATTGCCAGACTGAAGGCTGATTACGCTTTGCTGCTGCAGGCGGCAAAGACCGCTCATGCCGCTGCGACCCATGATGAGAATATTCCCGATAATAAATACGCCACCCTCGGCCTTGAAGCGTCTTATCTTGCGCAAGGACAGGCTAATCGTGCACAGGAGATTTTGCAGGTAATACAGGTCTTCCAGCAATTGCCTTTACTGGCTTTTTCTGCAAAGTCGTTAATTCGTTTAACGGCGGTGGTACAGCTGGAAGATGATGAGGGGCGGATCCGGTTGGTTTTTCTTGGCCCAGCTGCGGGCGGTTTGCTGGTAGAGCTTGACGAAGTGGTGCTTATGATCATTACCCCTGCATCGCCCCTTGGTCGAGAGTTGATCGGGAAGCAGTGTGGCGATCTAGTTGAACTTAAAGGCGATGCGTCCAGGGAATACGAAATTATCTCAATCTGTTGATACTCTGGAAGGGGCAGCGGTGGATTTTTTACCCTTTCAATAGGAATGTTCTCTGCTGTTTCTCGGCAAAATCGAATTCGTGAGTCATTTTCCAGATGACTACTAGTCTGCGCCAAGATGCGCGCAGGAAGAAAATGGCTGCTATAGCCGCCACCCCACCCCAGAGAAGACCGCCGGATCTTTGGTAATTGAAATGGAATTCCTGCCGGATAAGGTTGTCGCCATTTTCAAGAAGAAAACCAAATAAAATCAAATAGATAACAGTACGCAGCAGCAGACGCAGAATAATGCTGTACTTGATCTGCCCTGGCTTGGCTTTGTTGGCCAGTCGTTTCCAGCGGGTCATCAGGAGGCCGTGCAGGCAGAAGATAATTGCCAGCCCGCTATCCAGGGTGCGCAGGATCAGATAACTAGAAAGGGTTCCCCACGTGAGGGCGATGATGATGGTTTCGAGGTTCAACGTTGTTTCCTTCCAGCTTACTTATTTTCGGTACGAGCCAATGTAAATGGCCGATAGAATCAGTAGGATACCGAAGATCTCTATTCCCCCAGTCGGCCTGCTGAAGAAAAGGGTATCCCAGATCAGGGCAAGGGTCGGTTGCAGCAGGAGAATCAGCCCGGCGACTGTGGCTTGAATATGTTTGATTGCCGATGAGATCAACGACCAGCCGATGGTGGTGCTGACCACGCCGACACCGATCAAAGCGAAGAGCGAATTGCTACTGGGGATGGCAAATGATGCGCCGTTGAGTGGCGTAATAACTGCGAGCAGCAGGGAACAGGGGATTGCAACGGTCAGCATGGCCGGAACACTACTGACCGAACTGTCGTCCATCGATGCTTTGATCATCAGGATATAACCGGAATAGAAAGTAGCTGCCAGCAGGCCTAGAAAAATTCCGAGGTTATAGCCGTCCTCAAGACTCTTCCAATCTATGCCAGTGATAAACAACAGACCACACATTGCCATGATCACCGCCAACATGAACATTTTTGAAACCTTCTGTTTGAAAAATAACCAGGAAAATAGTGCGGTGAAAAAAACTTGAAAGTTGGCCAACAAAGTTGAAAACCCTGGCCCGACCAGTTCGATGCTGCGATGCCAGCACATGAAATCTAGAGCTAGGAAAACTCCGCCTAAACAGAGGAGTAACCGCGGCCGTTGCGCCATCTTCAGGCTCTTTCCACGCAACAGCATTAACACCGCCAGTGACAGACCTGCAAACAACATTCGGTAGAATCCGGCGCTGTCTGGTGGAAGTGCTGCAAGTTTGATGAAGATAGGGGAGAAGCTGATGCAAACGGAACCGATTATCAATCTGAACAATGGAGATTGTTTCCGGGTTGTGGTGTCTATTTGTGTCACTCGCTACTCATTTTCTTGGCTCAGTTCTTCAGAGA
>JASJGU010000064.1:0-33773 GCA_033791385.1 Desulfuromusa sp. | reverse complement strand
GTGGTGGGGTTGATTCATCGGTTGCTGCCGCACTGCTGAAAGAGCAGGGCTATGAGGTGATTGGTTTAACGATGCACCATTGGGATATTTCTGCGCAGGAAGACTTTAATGGAAATAATTGTTCTAACAGTGCTGTTACCGAAGCCAGAAAAGTAGCTGAACATCTGAATATTCCGTTTCATGCGGTCAATTTTGAAGTCGATTTTCGGCAGCAGATTATCACTCCTTTTTGTCATGAGTATTTATCCGGACGCACTCCAAACCCTTGTGTCGTCTGTAATAAAAAAATTAAATTCGGCTTGTTGCTGGAAAAGGCATTGCAGTTGGGCGCTGATTATCTGGCCACTGGTCATTATGTGAGCTTGGCGCAAGCAGATAACAATATTTTTATTCGTCGTGGTCGCGATCATAAAAAAGATCAAAGCTATTTCCTTTTTTCCCTGTCCCGGCAACAGCTCTCTCAGTGCCTTTTCCCGCTTGGTGATTTGAATAAACAACAAGTGCGTGAGCAGGCTAAACGTTTTAATCTGCAGATTGCTGAAAAGGATGAAAGCCAGGATATCTGTTTTATTCCTGACGGGGATTATATCGGTTTTCTGGAGCGGGAGCAGGGTTCCGGGAAGTTAAGTGGAGAGATCGTACACGTTTCCGGACAGGTTCTCGGCCAACATCGGGGGATTTATCGCTATACAATTGGTCAGCGTAAAGGGTTGGGGATCGGTTGGACAGAACCACTCTATGTGATTGGTATCGATGCCGGGAAAAAGAAAGTAATCGTCGGTGAAAAACAGCATCTCAGTCATAACGAAATGCTGGTCGAACAATGCTGCTGGAGTATTGCGGAGCCAACCGCATCATTTTCAACCGCATGCCGCATCCGCTATCGACACACTGAAGTATCAGCAACTGTTGAACCACTGTCCGACAATCAAGTTAAGGTAATCTTTGACTCTCCACAACAGGGCATTACTCCTGGTCAGGCTGCGGTTTTTTACCAGGATGATCTGGTCATCGGTGGCGGCTGGATTCAATGAACACGACAGTCTCCATTGTTACTCTGGGGTGTAAAACAAATCAGTTTGAATCTGCTGCGATGAGTGAAAAATTACAGCAGGCTGGATATCGTCAGGTAGATTTCGAAGCTGGGGCTGAACTGGTTATTGTCAACACCTGTACCGTAACCGCTGCGACCGATGCACAATCCCGCAATTTGATCCGCCGGGCCAGACGATTTAATCCGCAGGCTCGGGTGGTGGTGACTGGCTGTTACGCACAAATCGACCCGCAGAGTTTAAGCCAACTTCCTGGCGTTGCAATGGTTATCGGCAACCAGGAGAAGAGTCATCTTCTGGAAAGTTTGACCACGCTTGATCAGCCCGACAAGATCCGAGTTAGCGATATTCGTGACAGTAAAACGATTGAACCCCTCAGTTTGACCGGCTTTGAGCAGCGCAGCCGTGCTTTTGTACAAATTCAAAATGGCTGTGACGCTTTCTGTTCCTATTGTATTATTCCCTATGCGCGTGGACGAAGTCGCTCGGTTCAGGTGACGGATATCGTTCGCCAGGTCGAAAAACTCTCGGACAATGGATATCCTGAGATTGTTTTGACGGGTATCCACATCGGCAATTATGGTCATGATCTTCTGCCCCCCATTGATCTGCTAACTCTGCTTAAACACATTCAACTATCCCGCTTTTCAGGTCGGCTAAGACTTGGCTCCATTGAACCGACAGAACTTTCGGCAGAGCTGTATCATTATATTGCTACGTCTGACTGGATTTGCCCACATTTTCATATCCCGTTACAAGCAGGGGATGATGATGTTCTGCAGTGGATGAACCGTCATTATTCAACAGATTTCTTTGCTGATTTGATTCATAAAATCAATAAAATTCAAACCGATGCAGCAATAGGGCTGGATGTGATTACTGGATTTCCAGGCGAAACTGATGAACAGTTTCAGCGAACCTGTCAATTACTAGAATCGTTGCCGTTCAGCCATCTCCACGTTTTCCCGTTCAGTAAGCGTGCTGGAACTCCGGCTGCTGAAATGTCCGATCAAGTGTCTGGCTCGGTAATTAAGGAGCGAGCAGCACGCTTGCGCAAAATAGGCGCAGAAAAGAATCAGTGTTTCTCTCGTCGTTTTATCGGTTCAGAGCTTGAAGTTGTCGTTGAAGGGGGAGAGGTCGACGGTTTACGCAAAGGGCTATCGCAGAATTACTTATCCGTCTGGATTCCGGCAACTTCTGCCGATCCGGGGGAGTTACTTCGGGTTGAAATTGTTGACCGGTGTAAAGATGGGCTGATTGGCAGGCTGATCTAACTCACTTTTTTGACACCTGTTTGCAATTAGGACAGTGTTCGGCTGATATACTTTGTGATACAGTTCAGGGAAATGTTTTAATGTACAATGATTCGGATTTTTTGTGTTTGCAGAATCATTAATCAGTCATTTTTCCAAGGAGTACCGCCAATGAAACGAATCATGGGAGTGTTGCTGATCATGTTGCTGGCGCTGGCCGGATGTTCCACAAAAACCAAGGTTGAGAGCGACCTGGGAATCAAGGGTGCGCCCGATTGGGTCAACGAAGGAACCCAGATCCTGAATGACAAAGGGGGTCGCTATTTTCACGGGGTCGGGCAAGCTCCACCGATGGGTGACGACTCATTGCAGATTTCCACCGCGGATAATCGGGCACGGGCTGAGGTTGCCAGAATTCTGACCAGCTTTATGGATGTCGTGCAGAATGATTACAGTACCGCTGCTGGTACCACTGCAGAACTGGTCAGTGAACAGTCGATCTCTCGGCAGATCGAAAGTTTAACGAAAACCAATATCAGCGGAGTTGAAATCATCGGACACTGGCGTGACAAGAAGACGGGAAAAGTCTATTCGATCGCCGAACTTGATCTTGAGCAGGTAAAGAAAGTGATCGCGGCTAATGAGGAGATGAACTCAGGGCTCGGTAAATACTTTGATTCTCATGGTGCGAATATTTTTGATTTGAAGGAGGGACCGAAGTGAGCAGAGAACTTTTGCGAAAATTCTGTCTGTTGTCTATCGCCATAGTGACAACTCTGTCTCTGGGAGCCTGTGCTACCAAGGTCACCCGGATGGACGATACAGAGGTGAAAGACCTTAGCGGAGCCTGGAATGATACTGATTC
Organism: Desulfuromusa sp.; assembly: GCA_033791385.1. GTDB lineage: Bacteria > Desulfobacterota > Desulfuromonadia > Desulfuromonadales > Geopsychrobacteraceae > Desulfuromusa. Next base: position 30,603 of record JASJGU010000064.1, on the reverse strand, counting down.
ACGTCTGGTTTCAGAGGAGTTGATCGCCGATATGCTGCAGAAACCCTGGGTCAGTGACTATCGGTCAGAAAACGGTCAGCGCCCGGCAGTGATTGTGGGGGAGGTTCGCAACCTCAGCCACGAGCATATCAATACCAATACCTTTGTTGCGGATATCGAACGGGCGATGGTCAATTCCGGACAGGTCGACTTTGTCGCATCCTCACAGGAACGTCAGGAAATCCGGGGGGAGAGAAAAGACCAGGATTTGCATGCACAAGAAAATACGCGCAATGCCATGGGGCAGGAGCTGGGTGCCGATTTTATGCTCAAGGGACAGATCAACACCATTATTGATCAGGCGAGCAAGGACCAGGTGCGTTACTACCAGGTCGATTTAACCCTGATCAGCCTTGCGGATAACCGTAAAGTCTGGCTCGGCCAGAAAAAAATCAAGAAGTTTGTTGAACGCAGCAAACTCCGTTACTGATGACGAAGATTGATTCTTAAGAATGACCACGGTCTCTCTCTTTCGTGAGTGGTTGTGTGGCTTTCTGCCCGGTTTGCTACTGCTGTTTCTGGCCGGTTGTGCCAGCCATAGCAGTAAGTTGGCCCCGGTTATTACGGAACTGACAGGACACAATATCGATGCAGCGCTGCAGATCCTCGAAGAAGAGGATCTGCCCAGTCGGGATCGTCTGCTTCTGCTGATGAACCGTGGGTTGTTGTTGCGGTTGAAAGGTGATTTTTCAGAAAGCAATCAGGAATTCTCCACGGCCAAGCAACTGGTGGAAGAATTTAACGCCATCAGTTTGCGCGAACAAGCCATGGCTCTGACGATCAATGATACGACGCGCAGTTATGCTGGCGCTCCCTATGAACAGGTGCTGCTCAATATTTACAGTGCCCTCAACTATCTTGATCTGGGACAGGCCGATGCTGCCCGGGTAGAGGTTCTGCAGGTGGATCTGAAGCTTGCCGCACTGGCAGGGGAAGACGCCGGTCCGCTGTTTGATAATGATCCCCTGGCCCGTTATCTGAGTGGTATAATCTACGAGGCCGGAGGAGAGTACAGCGATGCGATGATCGCTTATCGCAGCGCCTACCAGGCTTATCAGCAACATGGTAAACGCTACTCGCTTGCGGTACCACGTCAATTGAAGACCGACCTGTTGCGCAACAGCGAACGAATGGGGCTGGAAGATGAAAATAGCCGTTACCAGGAGCAATTCGGCATCGACAGTTGGCAGGGTACGAATGCCCTCCAGCGGCAAGGGGAGTTGGTTTTTCTGTTTCACAACGGTCTGGTACCGGTCAAAATTGAGCAGTCGCTCATGGTTCCGGTGCAGAATTCGTCCCGCATTCAATTTGTGCGGATTGCCTTGCCAGAGTATCTGCGCCGGCCCGCCGGGTTTTCCGCCGCCCGGATATCGATCAATGGGCATGAGGCAACAACCGAACGGGTTGAGAACATTGAAGAACTGGCGGTTGCCGAACTGGCGGGCAATATGCCGGGAATTATCGCCCGATCCGCTGCCAGGGCTGTTCTGAAATACCAGGTGAGTAAGGAAACCGGCAAGCAGAATGATCTGGCTGGACTTCTGGTCAACCTTGCCGGCGTGCTGACTGAACGTGCCGACACCCGTAGCTGGCTGACTTTGCCAGCCGAAATCCAGTTGGCTCGCATCCCTATTGAACCGGGAATCTACGATCTTAAAGTGGAACTGCTTGACATGGCCGGCCGGGTTACACAACGTTTGGACTATCCTGCGGTGGTTCTGGAGGCAGGAAAGAAAACCTTTTTATCCTACCATGGTATTCATGAGGTATCTTTGCTCAGGAGAAGACAATGAGATGGATCATCGCTCTGTTCAGCCTGCTGTTGGCTACGGCCTGTGCCCAACCGCCGCAGGTTCCGGACTGGATTGACGGAGAGTCGCAAGATTATTCGGTAACTCGCTATCTGCTCGGCCGCGGGCAGGCAGACTTGGCCGCGCTTGCCAGAGATCGGGCGCGGGCTGATCTGGCAAAAAATTTCACCGTGAAGGTTCGTGAGCAGAGCATCGATCAGTTGCTCTGGCAGCAGGGTGGAGTGGGGCTGCAGGGTCTTCAGGCCCAGGCTTCCCGGGATATTCAGATTCAGACCGAACAACTGGTTGAAGGGGTACAGATTGTCGAGTCCTGGCGTGGCGAAGAGGGTGGCGACTACCATGTGCTGGCCGTTCTGGATCGTTTGCAGGCGGGAACCAGGTTGCGTTCCCGAATTCATCAACTGGACAACGAAACCGAGGAAAATATCAGCCGGGCTCGTACTGAAGAGACTTTGCCCGAACGGATTGCTGCTGGGCGGAACGCCCTGTCGGCTCAGATTGATCGCTATTATCAGCAGAAAATGCTGACAATCGTTGATGCCTCTGGCGTGGGGGTCAGGCCCAGGTACCAGTTGGCGGAATTGAAAAACGATTTTGAGCAGTTACTGGATCGCTGGCGGATTGCCCCACAAGTGGCCGGAGATGAGCTAGGAGATTTGCAGGGACTATTGGCAGGAGCCTTGGCAAACTCCGGAGTTTTGCATCGTGCCAAACCCGAAGAGGCTGATTACCTGCTGGTCGGCGACCTGTCCAGCCAGGAATTGCAAGGGGCTGACGGCTGGCACTGGTTGCGCGGTACCCTACAGGTGTCACTGCTGGAACCGAAGAGCGGTAGCGTACTGGGCCGCCACCAGTGGACCTACAAGACATCTTCCCGGCAGGTTGAAATGGTTGAGATTCGTGCTCGCAAGCAACTTGCGGATATCCTTGATCGCGAACTGCTGCAGGTCTTGATCGGTTTCGGACATGATGAGCGATTGAAGACAGAGTAGTCTTTATTTAATGACAGCTTCTAAATGGTGATGTGATGGAGAACAGTAATAACAGTCAGCTTTTGACGAAGAATATCATTGAGATTGCAATCAAGATTGTCATTCTCGGCGTTATGATTATCATTTCTTTCCAATTGATAAAACCATTTCTGCTCCCAGTTCTCTGGGGAATGATTTTAGCCGTTGCTGTGGAACCTTATTTTGCCAGATTTGCTAAATTAATCGGTAATCGAAGATCGTTGGCAGCCGTTATTTTTGTCTTGGGAGTCTTCACCGTTCTTGTAATTCCCACGGTGCAATTGGCACTGTCCTCGGTGGGTGTGGTGCAGGAAATTTCGATGCGTATGCATGACAAGACGCTGGTCATTCCACTTCCGCCAGCAAAAGTTGCAGAATGGCCCTTAGTGGGTGAATCGTTCTACGAAACCTGGTCTTTATTCGCAACCAACCTTGAAGAGGCTCTTAAACAATTTGCTCCCCAGATTAAAGCTGTTGCTGGAACTGTGCTTGGTTCTGTCGGTAGCGGTCTGGTCAGTATATTGATTGTGCTTATTTCAACAATTATTGCTGGTGTTTTTCTAGCCAAGGCAGACCAGAGCGCTACGGTTATCAGAAAGGTGATTGTGCGCGTTGTCGGTGAAAGTGGGGTAGAGCTTGCCAGCCTTGCTACAGCCACAATCCGGGGGGTAATGCTGGGTGTGGTTGGGGTTGCTTTGCTTCAGGCAATTTTCTCTGCAATTGGTATGGTTGTAGTCGGTGTTCCGGCTTCTGGTCTTTGGGCTGCCCTAGTCTTAGTCCTTGCTGTATGCCAGTTGTCGCCGATTCTTGTTCTCGGCCCAGTTGCCGCATATGTTTTTACAGTTTCTGAGACCACTTCTGCCGTTATCTTTCTTATCTGGGTGCTTTTTATCTGTACGAGTGATAACTTTTTAAAGCCATTACTTATGGGGCGTGGCGTCAATATTCCGATGCTGGTCATTTTAATTGGTGCCTTGGGTGGCTTATTGCTTTCCGGCATTATCGGTCTTTTCTTGGGACCGGTGATTCTTGCTATTATGTATACCTTGTGCATGGCGTGGTTGGATGGAAATGGCGAGCAGAACAAAATTACCGATTTGGGAAATTAAACACTAATAATAAGTTACCTGTAAAATCAGCAAGGCTTGCGCAAAAAAAACCATTAGTTCTCGCCTGACGCTAACTTTCGTCCCCGTTTCACATTGACTTGCAGCAGTAGTATCCCGCCGACAATAAAAAATATTCCCAGTGCCAGAATTGAATTACGTGAACTGCCACTTAAGTCGGCCACAAGGGCAAACAGCAGTGGCCCAAAAATCGCTGCAAACCGTGAACTGATAGCAAAGAAACCAAAAAATTCAGCACTCTGTTGTTTTGGAACCATACTGGCAAACAGAGACCGGCTAAGCGCCTGACTGCCCCCAAGAATAACCGCAATGACACCCCCAAGAATCCAGAACTCATAGGCGCTGGTCATCCGATAGGCAAAAAAACAGACGAGTAAAAAGATGATCAGGCTGAGAAAAATGGCGCGAGAAGTGCCAATTTTTTCACCTAAACGGGCAAAAAATAACGCTCCTGGCATTGCCATAAACTGAATCATCAGAAAACAGCCGATGATGGTTCCTTGGCTGAGTTGCAGTTCTTCACGGGCGTAGATTGCTGAAACACTGATAACTGTCTGGATGCCATCGTTATAGCAAAGAAAAGCAAGCAGAAATATGCAGAGATCACGATACCTGAAGAGTCTTTTAAACTGGTTGATATAACTTTTCAGACTGAAGTTGCTCTGGGTTGCTGAGAGTTTTTCTGTTTTCGGTAGATAGATAAAAGTGGGGATGGCAAAAATGAACCACCAGCAAGCCGTTACTAAAAAGCCGAAACGGGTGGCTGACCCCCGATCGGAAAACCCAAAAAATTCAAATTTAAGAATCAACAAAAATGCCAAAGCTAATAACAATCCGCCACCAATGTAACCATAGGCAAACCCGCGTGCCGAAAGTCGATCGGCTTGTGCTGCCGAAGCCAGCAACGGGAGGTAAGCGTTATAGAAGATGTTTGCCCCGGCAAAAGCCAGGTTGCCAATGATGAAAAACCCGACTGCTGGTAAATAGTCACCTGAACCAGTTGTCGCAAGCAAAGCGGTTGCAGCACAGCCAATCAGCCAGAACAACATCATCAAACGTTTATGCCAAGCGTTTCGATCAGCCAAGGCTCCCATTGCTGGTGCTGCGACGGCTAGTATCACCATTGAAATTGAGACGCTGTAGCCCCAGAGGCTGGCTGCTGAAAATTTATGATCAAAAAAAAGGGGGAGGGTGGCACCGTTTTCAGGAACCAGGGAAACAAAATAGACTGGCAAAACAGCTGCAAGAATAACTGTGGCAAAAGCAGAATTTGCCCAATCATAAAGACACCAGCCGAAGCGGGCTTTTTGTAGCTGCTTGTTCAAAATAAGTTTCCTTATGAAGAGAGCTGTTTCAAGGTAAATGATTTAACCCAAGGAGGGCAATTGCAAAGTGAGGTGTGGATATTCTGGGAATGGATAAAAAAATGCCTCGAACCTTGGAGAGGGGGTAAGATTCGAGGCAAATAACAAAAAAAAGATTGTAATCTTATCTCTATATTGATGTCAGCAATTTACGATAAGCACAGTTTTCCGGAAGCCAATTAAGATGAGATATCTTTTCCGGGGTTAATTGAATACAGTCTTCCTCGGCTTGCAGTCGGTGTGGATAGATACGACACGATCGTTCATGTATATCGAGAAACCGACAGGGGATCGCGGTGGTATGAACGACCCCCTGTTCATTGATTTTTTTCTCAAAGCAGCAAGCGCCACAACAGTTGCAGATTGCTTCCCACTGTTCCTCGGTTATTGAGGAGCCTGCCCGACAATAAATGTCCGGCAGGCTTCTAGGCACATTCAGAATAGCCACAGGAATGACAAACACAGCAACCACCTTCATGCTCAACCGGACCGCCACAATCTGGACATGCGCCACCATTGTTGGTGAATTGAGTGCGACTTTCATCCTCGTTAAGCATATGGAGTTCAACTGCTTTGGCAACAGCATCGGCACAGGAGGTTATTCTGTTTTCACCAAATCCGGCAGGTTTGTGGCAGGTGATACCAATGAGTTGTTTGACTGTTTGTCTTGCCTGACCACCGCTACGCCAGGCTAGGGATACCAGTCGACCGATTGCTTCACACTGAGATGCGGCACAGCCACCGGCTTTTCCCATGGTGGTAAAGAGCTCAAAAAGGCCGTTTTCATCTTCATTGATGGTGATATAGAGTGGCCCGCAACCTGTTTCCATTTGGTAGGTTGATCCGGTCAGTGCGCGTGGGCGCTCTCGTTTCCGGGAGGATTTTTTAGTTTCCATCGGGACTATGTTATCGATATTTTTATCTTCATCACCTTTCCCAGCGACAGAAAGAACCTGCATATCACGCGAGCCATCGCGGTAAATGGTGACCCCTTTACAACCTTCTTTATAGGCCAGGCGATAAACAGTCGCAACGTCATCACGGGTTGCAGTGCTGCAAAAATTGACTGTTTTTGAAACTGCGTTATCGGTGTGCCTCTGAAATGCCGCTTGCATCAGCACGTGATCTTTGGGGGTGATGTCGTGCGAGGTGACAAAAATCCTGCGGATATCTGCCGGCACAGCCTCAATATTTTGCACCGTCCCTTTTTCGGCGATTTCCTGCATTAACTCTTCAGTGTAAAAACCGCGCTGTTTGGCAATCTTCTCAAACAACGGATTGACTTCGATGAGCTTGTTGTTATCCAGAACCTGGCGAACGTAGGAAACCGCGAACAATGGTTCGACACCACTGGAACAGTTCGCAATAATCGAGATTGTTCCGGTTGGGGCAATCGTGGTGCAGGTGGAATTGCGAATTGGACTGGAGCCCGGTTTATCAAAAATACTACCTTTGATATTAGGAAATGCACCGCGTTCTTTCGCCAATTGAATCGATTCTTCATGCGATTTCTCGTTGATGAATCGCATCACTTTTTCCCCTAAGTCAATGGCATCCTGACTGTTGTATGGGGTGTCCAGCAAAATCAGCATGTCGGCCCAGCCCATGACTCCTAGTCCGATTTTCCGGTTGGCACGGGTCATTTCATCAATCTCGGGCAAGGGGTACTTGTTAGCTTCGATGACATTGTCGAGGAAGCGAGTCGCCAGCTTAACTGTTTGCTCAAGTTTGTCCCAGTTGATTTTTCCACCAACGGCCATGTTTGCCAGATTGAGTGAACCGAGATTACACGATTCATAAGGCAGGAGGGGTTGTTCACCACAGGGGTTGGTACTTTCATATTCACCGATATGCGGGGTTGGATTGTCACGGTTAAGGCGATCAAGAAAGACGATTCCTGGCTCACCGTTTGCCCATGCCATATCAATAATCTGGTTGAAAACCTTGGTTGCGTTTAGTTGTTTAACAACCAGACCATCGCGTGGGTTGATAATGTCGTAATCCTCTCCTTTTTCAACAGCGTCCATAAAGGCTTCAGTCACGCCGACAGAAATATTGAAGTTGGTAAGAATCGACAGATCACGTTTGGCCATGATGAAATCCATGACATCAGGATGATCAACCCGTAAAATTCCCATATTGGCGCCACGTCGGGTGCCACCTTGTTTTATTGTTTCAGTTGCGGCATCAAAAACCCGCATAAAGGAGATCGGACCAGAAGAAACGCCACTGGTCGAACGAACATCATCGTTGGCCGGGCGAATCCGGGAGAAAGAGAATCCCGTTCCACCACCACTCTTGTGGATCAATGCGGTGTTCTTAATTGCCTCAAAAATACTCTCCATCGAATCGCCGACCGGAAGGACAAAACATGCTGACAGTTGACCCAGTTCACGCCCGGCATTCATCAACGTTGGCGAGTTTGGCAAAAAGTCTAGATTGGTCATTGTCTGATAGTAGCTTTGTTCGTAACTCACCTTTTTCGTGCCAATAGCAGGTTCCGCAGCATCGATAGTCTGAGCGACACGGCGGAACATCTCTTCAGGAGTTTCGGTTGGGTTTCCATCGCCATCACGCTTCAGGTAACGTTTAGTCAGAACTGTCAGAGCATTCTTGGAGAGTTTCAGCTCGGCAGTGGTTTTTTCTTTGGACATTTGTGGTTCCTTTCATGACTCAATTCGGCCTACCGGAGTTCGTCAATGCAATGGGTAATCAAACATGGGAAATATAATCTATGTAGTCGCTATTAGCACTATATTTTGTAGGTCGTGAATATAAACCACTACATCTGGTGTCTGTCAAGCTGAAAAAAGATAATATAGTTGCTTAATGAAAAACAAAATATTAAGTGTAATGACGACTGAATTGGGTATTTTTTGTCAAATTTATTTGTCTGAAGCAAGTCCTTTTTACAATCACCTCAGAGTTTGCTTGTCGCAATCTTGAATATTGAGTATTCTGCCGGATTCTTAATAGAGATTTGGACTTTTGATGACAGTAAAGAAACCGATATATCTCGATAATGCTGCAACCAGCCATCCCAAGCCTGAGGCTGTGTACTTGGCGGTGGTGGAAACTTTGCGCGCTGGAGGGAGTCCGGGGAGGGGCAGTCATCAGACAGCGATGGCTGCAGAGCATTTGGTTTTTGAAACTCGTGAAGCATTGGCAGAGTTATTCAATGCTGCGTCTTCTGAGCGCTTTATTTTCGCCTATAATGCAACCACCGCAATTAATCAGGCTTTATTTGGTTTGTTGCGCCCAGGCGATCGAGTTGTAACGACCACGGTTGAACATAATGCTGTCACCAGACCCTTACGGGAACTGCAGGAGCGTGGAGTAGAGGTTGTTAAGGTGGCTGCTGATCCCGTGACTGGAATTGTCATGAGTTCAGCATTGCAGGAGGCTTGTCTTTATCAACCGACGCGGTTGTTGCTGGTAAACCATTGTTCCAATGTTTTTGGCTCCATTCAACCCATTGAGGGTTTAGGTCGTTGGTGCCATGATCATGGTATTTTGTTTATGCTTGATGGTGCACAGAGTGCTGGCTCGGTTCCGATTGATTTTCAAGCCCTTGAAATTGACCTTTTTGCTGCTCCGGGTCATAAAGGTTTGCTGGGTCCGCAGGGGACAGGGTTTCTTTACGTAAATGAAGGAATTGAACTGACGCCATTAATCTATGGGGGGACTGGTGCAAATTCCCACTCAGATCTGCAACCGGAAACATATCCGGAATGTCTGGAATCTGGAACCCTCAATCTTCCCGGGTTGGCTGGATTGTTTGCCGCGCTGCAGTTTTTGCAGCAGACCCGTATCGCACAGATCCGGGTGCGGGAAATTGAGTTGATTGAGAAAATTTGTACTGGTTTAAAAAACATCGAAAGCGTCAAGCTTTATGGTGCGGATGATGTTATGTTGAGAGCCGGAGCGATATCCTTTAATCTGACGAACTACGATCCCGCTGAGGTTGGCTTTATCCTGGATCAACAGGAGCAAATATCAGCCCGGATTGGTTTGCACTGTGCTCCTGATGCGCACCGGACTATCGGAACTTATCCCACTGGAACTGTCCGTATCAGCCCAGGATATTTTACCACTGAGGCAGAAATTGATCATTTTCTGCGAACCATTCAAAAATTAAGCGATACGAAGCTGAAGAGTTAATCGGTTATTTAATCATTGTTGATAAGGGCCTCAGCTAATGAAAAATTACATACTCGACACGAATGTTCTGCTGCATGATCCACAATCAATTTATAAGTTCTCTGACAATATAGTGATTTTACCTTTAACGGTGATCGAAGAAATCGATCGTTTTAAGAAGGATCAAAATGAAACCGGCCGGAATGCTCGTCAGATTTCGCGCATGATTGATGAGTTTCGTTCACAAGCTAAGCTGGTTGAAGGGGTTCCTCTGGAAAATGGTGGAATACTCAAAGTAGCAATTTATAAACAGGAATTTCTGCTGAAACTACCCCCAGAGCTGCGTAATGATCGTGGGGATAACCGAATCCTCGCTATTGCCCAGGATCTACAGGAAAATTTACTACAAGGGACCGTTTTCCTGGTTTCCAAAGATATCAACCTGCGAATCAAGGCTGATACAATTGGTCTGGCTGCCGTCGATTATCAGAGTGATAAGGTTCCGATTGAAGATCTCTATACCGGTACCAGTGAATTGCTTCTGCCTAAAGATCAGATTGATATTTTTTTTGAGCAAGGATCATTGTCACTCGAAGGTGAGTACTACGCAAATCAAGGCTTGACTTTGATTGATGACACCAATCCCTCCCATACAGCACTTGGACGCTATGATGCAAGCAAACAAGCAGTTGTTGGTTTAATCAACGTTCAAAAAGAGGGCATCTGGGGGATACATCCACGTAATCGTGAACAGCAGTTTGCCTTTGATCTGCTGCTGAATGAAGATGTCCAACTGGTTTCTCTGGTTGGTAAAGCAGGCACGGGAAAAACTCTGCTTGCAATTGCCGCTGGTTTGGTAAAAACTGCCGACGAAAGTGCCTATAATAAGTTGCTGGTTTCTCGCCCGGTTTATCCAATGGGTCGCGATCTGGGGTTTTTACCGGGCGATATTGAAGATAAGTTGGCCCCTTGGATGCAACCGATTTTTGATAATGTTGAGTTACTACTGTCTTCTTATGATGAGGTCGGAAAGCGTAAGCGAGGTTACCGGGAACTCATTGATCTTGGTTTGATGGAAATTGAACCACTAACTTATATACGTGGTCGTTCTATTCCCAGACAGTACATGATAGTCGACGAAGCACAAAACCTGACTCCACACGAAATCAAAACGATTATTACCCGGGCTGGGGAAGGAACTAAAATTGTCCTGACTGGTGATCCGTACCAGATTGATAACCCATATGTTGATTCTGCCAGCAATGGTTTGTCGTTTTCTGTTGAACGCTTGAAGGGTCAGGATATAACCGGCCATACCACCCTGAGTAAGGGTGAACGTTCCTTGCTTGCTGAACTTGCAGCAAATCTTCTTTAACTCATATGATAATTTTTTATGTTGTTACTCGCTCTTGAAAGTTCATGTGACGAAACCGCTGCGGCGGTTGTCCGTGATGGTCAACAGGTATTATCCAATGTGATTGCCTCGCAGGTGGATTTACATGCTGTTTATGGCGGTGTCGTGCCGGAATTAGCATCACGGCGTCATCTTGAAGTGATCAATCCGCTGGTCGAAGAAGCATTATCTTCTGCGGGGGTTACGCAGGCAGATTTGGACGGGATTGTCGTCACGCGTGGACCTGGTTTGGTTGGTGCTTTGCTGGTAGGATTATCGTTTGCCAAGGCATACGCATACGCATTGCGTATTCCGTTGATTGGTGTCCATCACATTGAGGGTCATATACTGGCGATTCAGCTGGAAGAAAAGGTTGAATATCCATTTCTTGCGGTTGCTGTATCAGGAGGTCACACTCACCTGTATCGGGTTGATGGGATTGGCCTTTATCACTTGCTTGGACGGACAGTTGATGATGCGGCAGGAGAAGCTTTCGATAAAGTTGCAAAAATGTTGGGGCTTGGTTATCCGGGAGGGCCAATCATCGATAAGTTGGCTTCCGCAGGTGATGATGGCGGGATTATATTTCCCCGACCGATGCTGAAAAAAGATAATTTTAACTTCAGTTTTTCCGGGGTAAAAACAGCTGTTTTAAATTATTTGCAACGACTTGAATCACCCCCAGATAAAATCCTCATCAGCCAAATCTCCTGTGCTTTCCAGACTGCGGTTATTGATGTCCTTACGCAGAAAGCTATGCGTGCTGCTGAGGCTGAAGGTTTAAATCGGGTTGTTGTTGCTGGTGGTGTTGCCTGCAATTCTGGTTTGCGAAAAAAGTTTGCAAAGCTAGCTGTTGCCACTGGTAGAAAAGTTTTTTTCCCGTCACCGATCCTCTGCGCAGATAATGCTGCTATGTTGGCTGTTGCCGGTGATTATTATTTGTCTCAGAATCTTTCATCTGCTCTTGACTTGAATGCTGTTTCCAACTGGCCGTTGGAACAGGTTCACTGCTAAACAAGTAGAGTATTTATGTGGCGTCGCTGGGGCTTTTCCAGACAGTTTAAGTTGAATGTGATTCAGTTGGCACGCCTGCGGTCTGAACCTGACGCAATTGGCCGCGGCATGGCGCTTGGTCTGTTTATCGGATTTACTCCTACCTTTGGTGTGCAAGTGTTTCTGGCCATCCTGCTGGCTTTTTTATTAAGGCAAAATAAAATTGCTACCTTTGTCGGTGTATGGGTTACTAATCCTTTGACCGCCCCATTAATTTATGGTTTGGAATATAAAATCGGCCGGCTGCTGCTGGGTATGCCGCACCTTCATGCCGACCGATTCAATGATGGGTTGAGCTGGTCTTTGGGGGCGCAGGTCGGAGCGCCGTTGTTACTTGGTAGTGTCGTTCTTGGCATACCGGTTGCTATTATTGGTTATTCCATGACTGTCCGATTGATTCCCAGCTTGCGCCAAATGAAAATCCCGCGTTGGCCGCGCAAGCGGAAGCCTATGGTAGATAAGCCATGAGTTTCCAAACTAAGAAACGTTTCGGTCAACATTTTCTGCGTGATCGTACGGTTATTGATAAAATTATAATGGCTGCGCAGCTTGATCCACAGAAACAAGTGGTTGAAATTGGTCCAGGGCTAGGAGTGTTAACAGATGAAATGTTACCTCGGTCTGCCCATGTGCAGGTGATGGAGATAGATCGCGATTTGATAGAGCGCTTGGAAGCGCGTAAGGATTCGCGTTTAACGGTACATTCTGGAGATGTGCTCAAGCTCCCCTGGCGAGATTTTCTTAATCAGCCACCTTACATCTTGGTTGCAAACCTTCCATACAATATTTCCAGTCAGGTTGTATTTCGCTTGATTGAGCACCGCGATCTTTTTCAACGGATGGTCCTGATGTTTCAGCGTGAAGTTGGGGAACGTCTGGTTGCTACCCCCGGCGGTAAAGATTATGGGATTCTGTCGGTTCTCTGTCAGCTCTGGTATGATATTAAAACCGTGACCCTGGTGAAGCCAGACGCATTTTCTCCACCACCAAAGGTTGATTCGATCGTGCTGAATTTTCAGTTGTTGTCAGGTCCACGAGTCGATCCTATTGATGAAACTCTGTTTAAAAAGGTCGTCAAGGGGGCTTTTACCCAGCGGCGTAAAACCTTGCGCAATAGTCTTCTGGCTAGTGGATTTGCTGTAACAGATATCGATTTTGCCCTCAAGCAGGCGGATATTTCACCAAGCTGCCGCGGTGAAACGCTCTCACTGCAGAATTTTTCTGCACTCACCAATTTTTTAAACAAAAAATAAATTAAAAATTTATAAAACAGACTTGATAACTGTCAATTCGTGGTCTATCCTTTTGCTGTGTTGCCATCGATAATTCTGTCTATGGTTGAGCATGAAAATATTACCCTTATTAGGTAATCAGGGAGACAAACATGAAAGTGACTGTGGCCCGTGGTGGTCGAACGTCAGCAGAGAGAGATCAACTTTTTCAACCTGAAACAATTCAACAGGAGTTGGTGCGTCAGGGTCAGCCAGATGGTTCTCCTGCCTATCTGGATTTGGCGAATATTCTGCGTCAGGAAATTCCGGAGAATTTTTTATCTTCTCTTTCCCTGTCTGAGCTTGTAGAGAACCTTCTTCAGGCGGGTAAATTTCTTTCCCAGCGCAGTCCTGATGAAATCAAGGTTAAATTAGTGGCTCAGGACACTCCTGGACATTATTATCTTTTTACCAATACTCCCGATGCTAATCATATTTTTTTCTCAATTCAGGAATACCTGCATCGTCGCTCATTTCACTTTCGAGTGTTTTGTCACCCGATCCTTTCTGTTTTACGCAAGAATGGCGTGTTTCAGCAAGTTTCTGAGGGGAACAACAATCTCCCTCAGGAATCATTTATCTGGATGGAGCTGGAGCGCTTTCCTGCTAGTAAGATTGAAGATCTAGAGCAAGCGATCACAACGATTATTTCTGCCGCAGTCACGATCAACCAGGATCGGCCCGCAATGCTACAGAAGATTGCCGCTCTTGGTGCAATAGATGGTTTGAGCCAATATCGGGATCTGTATGATTGGTTACAGCAGGAAAACTTTATTCCCGTTGCGACTCGCAGCTACACCTATGCCAAAGCTGCTGACGCAACCGGCTTTTTTGAAGAAACATCCGAGTCTTTAGGTTTATCTCAGTTTTATGATCGGGCATTTTATAAGGAGGCAAAACCAATCTCTTTAACTCCCCAAATAGTTTTTTTACTGTTGGGACATGGAAAAAACGTTGATCTTGAACGGGTTGAATTACGCTGTCCTTTACATCGTTTTGAGCGTTTGACTTATATCGGTTTACGTGAAGAATTGCCTGAGGGTCGTTATCGTGAGCATTGTTTCTGGGGCTTTTATACTCAAAAAAGTCTCGATGAAAACACCTTAACAATCCCAGCTTTGCGACAACGGATTGAACTGGCACAGCAGCAACTGAAAATTCCGCATGACAGTCACAACTATCGTAAGACAATACAGATCATCAACAGTTTTCCTAAAGTTGAATTATTTTTGATGGGCGACATTGAACTGCGGCGTATGCTGCGTTCTTTTACTCAGATGCACCGTCAGGCGGGGGTGAAGGTTGTTGTTGCTCCAAGTGCTTCAGAGGTGGCTTTGACGCTGATGTTGATTATGCCAAATGACTATTATCTGCCCGAACATATAGAGCGGATGGAGATCTATTTACGGCGTTATTTCAGGGCGGTTTCTGTTGAATCTCGTTTAATCCACCTTGCCTCTGATTACCTGAGTTTACATGTTAACATGCAATTGAATAAGAAAAAGGTGCACATTGATCTGATTCAGTTGGAGCAGGGCTTGACCCGGGTCACAATGCCTTGGAAGTTAAAATTCAGAACTTTGCTGGAGAAGAGTTTTGCAGATGATGCTTTTTCAACCTGGGAGCGTTACAGCAAAGCATTTAATAAAGATTATCGATCTCGGACACATCCACGTTTTGCTGTGCGCGATGTGAAAAATATTGAAAAGTTACTGAGTACTAAACAAGATTCTTTTGACCTTTGGGGTCCATTTCATGAGGAGGATGACTATTACCGACTGCAATATTATAGTTTCAGCCGTAGTTATCTGAATGATTTGATGCCTTTTTTGCAGAATCTCGATCTCAGTGTGCTCCATGAGGTCGATTCTGATCTTGAGGTAGGTTCTGAGCAGGTTTTTATCAAAAGTTTTGCAATTAAACCGCACGCTTCTAATGGTTTGCCATTTAAACAGATTAAACCTCTGTTGCTGGAGACCCTCCTGGCGCTGCGGAACAATGAGGTAGAAAATGATTACCTGCATCGTTTGCAGCTACTCACTGGTCTTTCCTGGCGCGAAATAGATGTGTTCCGTGGCTATCGCAGTTACTATTTTCAGCTGGGTAGTCCTTTTACCAAAAAACGGGTTGCAGATGCATTGGTTAATAATTTCAAAGTTGCCCTTCTTCTGTATCGATATTTTGAAGGACGTTTCAAGCCATTGGAAAAACTAGCTGACCCGATGACTCGTGAGCTTGAAGTCCTGTCACCAATTCGACAGGATCTGGTGATGGCTCTCGAAGTCGTCAGTGATCCCAATGAAGACAAGATCCTGCGCACCTTGTTTAACCTGATTGATTCAACTATCAGGACAAATTTTTTCCTCCGTTATCTACAGGACGATTATTTCTTCTCCTTTAAAGTCAGCACCCTCGGTGTTATCGATATGCCATCGCCACGACCGCTTTACGAAGTGTTCGTCCATTCAGCAACAATGGAAGGTCTCCATTTACGTGGTGGCAAAGTCGCCCGTGGTGGCATTCGTTGGTCGGAACGCCCGGATGATTTCAGAACTGAAGTGCTCGGTCTGGTCAAGGCGCAGATGACCAAGAACGCAGTGATTGTTCCGGTGGGTTCTAAAGGTGGTTTTATTACTAAGCAGACCAGTCCTGATCGCGACAAAATGGGCGTCCTTATTAAGGAAGCCTACCAGACCCTGATGCGTGGCTTGCTTGATCTGACCGATAACTGGGTTGGTGATGATATTGTCCATCCTGCTGGCGTTATCACTTATGATGGCCTGGACCCCTACTTGGTTGTTGCTGCCGATAAAGGCACTGCTCATTTACCCGATACTGCAAATGCCGTCAGCGAATCTTATAACTTTTGGATGGGTGACGCCTTTGCCAGTGGTGGTTCACACGGCTATGATCATAAACAACTCGGGATTACCGCACGTGGAGCCTGGGAAAGTGTTAAGCGCTCGTTCCGGGAAATAGGGCACGATATCCAAGCCCAACCGTTCACCGTGGTTGGTGTCGGTGATATGAGTGGCGACGTGTTCGGTAATGGTATGCTGCTGTCGCGGAAAATCAAGCTGTTGGCGGCATTTGATCATCGGCATATTTTTCTGGATCCAAATCCAGATCCTGAAAACTCTTTCGTTGAGCGAGAGCGGCTGTACAACCTCCCTCGCTCCAGTTGGGAAGATTACAATCCAGCCCTGATATCTGAGGGTGGCGGTGTGTTCTCAAAACAGTTGAAAGAAATACCACTATCGCCTCAGGTTGCCGAATGGCTTGGGGTGCGTCCGGGCAGTATTGATGTCTCCGGCCTGATCAAGTTGCTGCTGACTTCGCAGGTAGATCTATTCTGGAATGGTGGTATCGGTACCTATGTAAAGTCTTCGTTGCAAAGCAATGAGGATGCTGGTGACCGGGCTAACGATGCTGTTCGCATCGATGCCACGGAACTGCGTGCTAAAGTTGTTGGTGAGGGTGGAAACCTTGGATTAACCCAGTTAGGACGTATTGAATACGCCTTAAATGGAGGCCGGATTAACACCGACGCAATTGATAATTCCGCCGGTGTTGACACGTCTGATCATGAAGTTAATTTAAAAATCCTGCTTCGACTCTTGCGGCATGAGGGACATGTCAAGAACCTTGAAGAAGGCTATGCGTTTTTGGGAGAAATGGAAGAAACGGTCTGTCATGATGTTCTGTCTAATAACTATACTCAGACCCTGTCGCTCTCTCTTGATGCGATTCGCTGTGAAGAGGATGTTGAACCTTACCTGGAGCTGATGGATCGGTTGGGACGTTCTGGGCTTCTGGATCGGCGTGGAGAGTTTTTACCCAGTCGTAAGGAAGTCTCTGCACGACAACCGAACCGTCTGGTGCGTCCGGAACTTACTATTTTACTGGCCTACAGTAAAATGTTCCTGTTTAACGCCTTACTCGATTCTGACTTGCCAGTTAATAAAGTTGTGTCTCAATTGTTGTTTGATTATTTTCCGCAGCAGGCAATTGATCGCTACAGTGATTTGCTACCGAGTCATCCATTAGCCAAAGAAATTTCCGCTACAATATTGACCAATCGGATTGTTGATCAGGCGGGGAGTGCTTTCCTCCAAACTGTTAGTCGTATGACTGGCTGTCCCCAGATTGACGTTGCAAATGCCTATTTGATTTTCGATAATCTTCTTGACGGGCAGGAACTGCGCCAGGCAGTTTTTGCTCTGGATAATAAAATCCCTGCGGAACGACAATATAAATTGTTACTGAAACTTGAAGATTTGCTCAGTTTCTTCTGCTCTTATGCTTTAAGTAACAGTATGACAATTCCATCTTCGGAATCGGAACTGGAACGGGTCAGTCAACAATTGATACAGTATGCAAAACTGTTAAAGAAAGTTCTTCCTGCCGACTCCTGGCAGAAGTGTGAGCAGTTAAAGGGCCAATTGCAGGCTGAAGGTTTGACTAAAGAGATTTCATTCAAGTACGCCGTACTCGATTTCTTGCCCGATTTCTTACCATTGATTTGCATGGTTGAATCGTCAGGTCAGAATCTTGAGCAACTTGCACAGATTAAAGTGTTGGTCGACGAAAAGATTAATGGCGCGGCTATCTACAAATTACTGGAGACTGTTTCAGTATTGGATAGCTGGGATCGACGTGCCCGCGAATCTTTGATCAGCTCGCTGCATGCTGTTAATGTCAAACTTGTTCAGAAAGTAGCACTGGAGTCTGCAGATAACCCGAAGAGGTTTTTTGCTCAACGTCGACAAAAAATGCGGACGTTTGAAGAACTGCGGCAGACTTTAATCAGTGAAGTGCCACGCAATTTCCATCCGTTTACGGTGTTATTACGTTCCTTGGAAAGCCTCTTAACGGCATAAGAATAGGTTGAGTTGATTTGGGGCGGAAATATTCCGCCCCTTGTTTTGTGGTACAATAAACATTGGATAGACACTCAATAATAACTGTGTTATATCCAGAGCGCTTTCAGTGCATGCATAGCTGACCTGGGACGAGTACTGGAGTCATAATGCTGGCGTGCCAGCTGAACCGAATACCGCCTGGATCTGTGGACTGGGACGGAAGGTGAATTGTTTAATGCAGAACGATACTGTTCTGACTATGCCTTTCGTTTTAACGGAGGGCATTTTTGTTTTTATAGAGGAATGATCAAGGATGACCGTGGCAAAGCGTAAAACAATTCTGGATATGGGGTTGATGAAACAGCAACAGAATAAAATATGTGTTCTGACTGCTTATGATTATCCTTTTGCTCAATTGATGGATAGCGTCGGGATTGACATGATTCTGGTTGGTGATTCAGTCGGCTCGGTATTCTCCGGGCATGACAATACTCTGCCGGTGACTCTGGATGAAATGATCTATCATACCAAAGCTGTCGTGCGAGGTAGTCAGCAGGCATTGATTGTAACCGATATGCCATTTATGTCTTATCAGATTGATGAGCGGGATGCACGTCTGAATGCCGGTCGTTTGATCAAAGAAGGGGGTGCACAGGCAGTTAAACTTGAAGGCGGCGAACATATGGCGGCGACTATTCGCGCCATTGTTGATATTGATATTCCGGTTGTCGGGCATATTGGGCTGACACCACAATCCATTCATCGCATGGGTGGATTTAAGGTGCAGGGGCGAGAAGAAGAACAAGCCAGACAGATTCTTGCTGATGCCAAAGCTGTAGAGGAGGCTGGTGCATTTGCCATGGTGCTGGAAGGGGTCCCGCGCGATCTGGCGACAACAATTACTGAATCTGTCGGCATCCCGACTATCGGTATCGGTGCCGGCCCTGATTGTGACGGTCAGGTCCTGGTGATCCATGATATCCTTGGCCTTTGTGATAAATATTCGCCAAAATTTGTCAAACGCTATGCAGACATCTCCGCGACCATTTCTGCGGGAATCGAAAATTACATCAAAGAAGTCAAAAGTGGTGATTTCCCGACCTCTGAACATTCGTTCAAATAGTTATTATGGATATCATTAGATCAGTCAGTCAAATGCAGCAGAGGGCAGTTACTGCGCGGACCGCAGGACAAACAATTGCGTTTGTACCGACTATGGGATTTCTCCATCAGGGCCATTTATCGTTACTGGAAGAGGGGCGCAAGCGCGGTGATCTACTGGTCCTCTCTATTTTTGTTAATCCAGCTCAGTTTGGTCAGGGTGAAGATTTTGAGGATTATCCGCGTGACTTGCAGCACGATAGTGAGTTGGTCGAAAAAATCGGCGTTGATATTCTATTTGCTCCAGATGCCGTGGAGATGTATCCCCAGGGGTATGCAACTTTCGTCGATGTCGGTGGAATTAGTGAAACCCTCTGTGGTGCCAGCCGCCCAGGTCATTTTCGTGGGGTCTGCACCGTTGTCAGCAAACTCTTCAATATTGTTCAACCGCAGGTTGCCATTTTTGGCACGAAAGATTTTCAACAACTGGCAGTTGTCAAACGTATGACCCTGGATATGAATATGGCTGTAGAAATTCTTGGCATGCCGATATTCCGAGAGGCTGACGGCTTGGCGATGAGTTCACGAAATATTTACCTGACCGCGGATCAACGCAGGCAGGCATTAGTTCTGTCCCAATCGCTGGCGGCAGCACGAAGCTTGGTTCGTTCTGGAGCAACTGTTTGTGCAGATATTATTTCTCAGCTGAAGCAGGGTATCAGTGCCCATCCCGATGCTCGGATTGATTATGTGCAAATCTGCCACCAATTGACTCTGGAAGGTCAGATCAAGGTTGATGGTGATTCTGTTCTCCTGCTGGCGGTCTATATAGGCAATACCCGGTTGATTGACAATGGTTTCCTGGTGCTGAACAATGACTGAAATCGCTCTTGCTAATCTGCAGAATTTATACCGCATATTTACTGTTCCAGAAGCGCCAGATTCAACTCTGGGCGCCGTTGACCAAGCGATCAGTGAGAATGTAGCCAATTTTTTGCAGAAACATATCGTCGCATTGGAGCGAAGCCTGGAAGAGATTGAAAATGATTTTTCCGCAGCTCAAATTCCTGAAGAACCTTCATTCGTTTCAGATTATGCCGAGTTTGTAAAACAAAAGCTGGTTGCTCAGTCGGTGCATACAGCGGCTCCGGGATTTGTCGGCCATATGACCTCGGCTTTGCCCTACTTCATGTTGCCGTTGTCAAGAATCATGACTGCGCTGAATCAGAACCTGGTCAAAGTTGAAACTTCGAAGGCGTTTACGCCAATGGAGCGTCAGGTGCTCGCAATGTTGCATCATCTGATTTATCGCCAGGATGACAGTTTTTATACGCAATGGACCCATGACAGCCAGCATGCTTTAGGCGCTTTCTGTTCCGGTGGCACCATCGCTAACACAACGGCTCTCTGGGTCGCCAGAAACCAACTTTGTGGGGCGGAGGGCTCTTTTGCCGGGATTGCCAAGGAGGGTTTGTTTAAAGCTTTACAACATCTAAATTGCAACGGACTTGCGGTCCTGGTATCGCGTCGGGCACATTATTCGCTGGGAAAAGCGATTGACTTACTTGGTATCGGTAGAAATAATCTGATTCTGGTTGATACTGATGATGATAGCCGAATCGATATGCAATGCCTCAAAGCAGAGTATGCAAAATTATGTGAGCGAAATATTCGCCCGCTGGCACTGGTTGGGATTGCCGGAACGACTGAAACTGGTCACGTCGATCCGCTTGAAGAACTTGCCGATTTTGCTGCGGATGTTGGCTGCCATTTTCACGTTGACGCGGCCTGGGGAGGACCGACACTGTTCTCAGAAACGCATGGTTATCTACTTAAAGGAATAGAACGAGCTGATTCGGTGACCATTGATGCCCATAAACAACTCTACGTACCGATGGGTGCTGGCATGGTGCTGTTTAAAGATCCGCATGCTCTAACTGCGGTTGAGCATCACGCCAATTATATTTTACGCCATGGCTCTAAAGACCTGGGAAGTCATACCTTAGAAGGGTCCCGTCCTGGTATGGCGATGCTGGTGCATGCCGGGTTGTCAATTATTGGGCGTAAAGGGTATGAACTGTTAATTGATCTCGGGATTAAGAAGGCACATCAATTTGCGGATCTGATCAAAAAACATCCAAACTTTGAATTGATAACAGCATCGGAGTTAAACATCCTTACCTATCGCTACAATCCCGCCTGGTTACAGGAAAAAATGACTCAACTTGATAAGGAACAGTTGCGGAAAATCAATCCGCTGTTAGATCTGATAACTCAGGAAGTACAAAAACGCCAACGCGAAGCTGGAAGAACCTTTGTCTCGCGGACACGGTTGCGCTCGTCCCGCTATCGTGGCGAAGAAATTTCGGTTTTCCGCGCAGTACTGGCAAATCCCTTGACAACAGAAGAGATTTTAGCTGCTGTTCTTGAGGAGCAATGTGCTATTGTCAAGCAATCAGGGGTACAGGATATCATTGAAAAAGTTAAACAGTTAGTTGTCTGAGTTTTATGTGAATTTATGGTCGCTGATTTGAGTTGTATCTATACAGCAAAATATCTGGTTTCTAGTAACGCTCCACCCATTGAGGCTGGGGCGTTATTTGCTCATGCTGGTCGGATTGCCGCAATTGGAACCTTGAAAGAAGTAAAACGTAACTTTCCTGGCGTCGCGGTTGTTGATTTTGCAGATGCGCTTCTGGTGCCCTTGCTGGTGAATGCACATACTCATCTTGAATTAACCGACTTTCCACAATGGGCGGTCAATGTGGGGGACACTGTACCGCCCAATAATTTTGTGGATTGGATATTGCGACTGATCAGGATTAAGCAAAAACTTGATGACAGGCAGTATCGCATTTCATTGAACAATGGAATTGAACAATCTATAGCAGCAGGGACTGGCGCTGTTGGAGATATTCTTGCGCATCATGCGGCTCGCGATCTTTATCAGAACAGCTCATTGCTTGGTACGTTGTTTTTGGAAACACTGGGGCATGATCCGGCAGTCATCCGTCGACTGAAAAATGGGCTTGCTGAAGCGCTGAAAGATTTAACTGTAGGATTGGTTGAGCTGGGGGTTTCTCCCCATTCTCCTTATACAATCAGTAAAGATTATTTGCAGGGTATTTACGCTCACTGCCAGCGTGACAAGCTTCGTTGCACTACCCATCTGGCGGAGTCATCTGATGAAGTTGAATTTATTAAGTGGAGTCAGGGGAATTTGAGCAGTCGCCTCTATCCCTATATAGGTTGGGAAAACTATATTCCGCAACCTACCGGACTGCGTCCCGTTGAGTATCTACAACAGCAGGGCGGATTGTTCCCGGAAAACTTGTTGGTACATGGAGTGCAGTTGAACGCTGCCGAAATTGAATTGTTAGCCGAGAAGAAAATGTCGTTGGTGTTATGTCCGCGCTCCAATGCCAGTCTAAACGTTGGTAAATCTCCGGCCGCTAAGCTATATCACGCCGGGGTAAAGCTGGCCCTTGGAACCGACAGTCTGGCGAGTTGTGATAGTTTGTCAATCTGGGATGAAATGGCTTTTGCCCATCACTGGTTTGATGGTGAACTTGATCCGCCAACCCTCTTTAATATGGCAACCCAGGGTGGTGCTGAGACGCTGGGAATAGGCAACGAAGTTGGTTCTCTGGAGATCGGCAAGTCAGCAGGTTTCCAGATTTTGCGACCAAAAACAACCGTTGCTGTCGATGAAATTTTCGATTATTTTATTTCGTCCCGCTGTACTGATGATATTATCCAGGTGTATCATCGTGGTCAGTCACAGTTGTTGCAACTAGATGAACAGAATTCAAAGCCATTGGTATAATTATGGGAATCAAGATTATCGCCACCAATAAAAAAGCCTATCACGATTATAATATCGATGAGACCTACGAAGCGGGAATTGTCCTGACTGGAACGGAAGTGAAATCTATCCGAGCCGGCAAGGTGAACCTGAAGGAATCTTTTTGTCGGATTAAAAATGGTGAGTTATTCATCAACAATATGAATATTGCCACCTATGATTTTGGTAACCGGGAAAACCATGATCCGACCCGAATGCGCAAACTACTCCTGCACCATACCGAGATTGATAAACTGATCCGCTTGACGGAACAGAAGGGTCTGTCGATCGTGCCGACCAAGATTTATTTTAGTAAAAACTACGTCAAGCTCGAAATCGGCGTTGGTCAAGGGAAGAAGTTGCATGATAAACGACAATCCCTCAAGAGCAAAGAGGCTGACCGTGAGATGGCCAAGGCACTAAAAAGTGGATACCAGTAGTTTTTTTTTGAGAAATGTGAGATACTGACTTACGTTTAATGTTTTAACTACTTGGAAAATAACGATAACTTAAATATGGGGGTGTCAAGGTTTCGACGGGAGATGGAAACGAATTGCCGCATGCCGGAGTGGGCTGGCTCCGTAACAAGCCCAACATAACTAAACGCAGACACTGACGTTAGTTACGCACTAGCAGCTTAATGCTGCTACGTCTTTTCATTCATTGCCTGTGTGGGTGCCGAGACGTTAATTTAGCAGGCTAGTTTTGAAGATTGACTGTGACTTCAAGGCGAAACTTAAGCAGACTCGCTTGGTGGATATCCTGTCTGTAGGAGCTTCATCTGGTTAAATTAATTTACAGACTAAGCATGTAGAAGCTTTACGTAGAGAGCTTTCGGACGCGGGTTCGATTCCCGCCACCTCCACCAAATAAAAAGGGTCGTCCAATAGAGATTGGGCGGCCCTTTTTGTTTGTTCGATGCATTGCGGGAATCGAAGCGTAGCGAGCGCTGACTGAATGTCAGAAAAGCGGCCAAGGATGTCAGCGTCAGCGAGCGGAGGGGAGTCTACGCAATGAGGAACATGATGTTTCGAATATAGTGGGCGATCTTCCGCCACCTTCACCATTTCAAAGAGACGATCCCATCAGGGGGCGTCCCTTTGAACATTTTGATATCATAGTTTAATATCATTCTTCTCTAAAATAAATCATGGCTCCATCATAGCAATTGCAATATCGACTGAATCAAGTCTGCATTTAAACTGCTGTCTGTAATATATCCCATGTTGTTTTCTCCCTTTGACACTTAGTTGACAAAGTCAACTAAAATGCTTTATTGTTGACCTTGTCAACTAAATATTCAGTGAGCGAGGATTTATGCAGGGATATACAACGCGCAATGAGCTTTCTAATCTTAAACTGAAGATGAAAGGGAGAATGAAAGCCGAACTGAAAAAACAGGGCGTTGAGTTTTCACCGGTTCATCATGAAGCCATGAATAAACTTCAGGAAAAGCAGGGTTCATCTCAGAAAATGCTAGCGCAGGCTATGGAGCGCAACAAAGCTCAGATCGCAAGAATTGTCGCGAATTTACTTCACCAAGAACTTATCTATAAAGAAACGGATGCAGCCGATAAGCGCAGTGTGAAATTGACGATTTCACCTAAGGGTCAAAAGCTCCTTAAAAGATTAAACGAAGTGCAATCAGAAATTTTCAAGGAAATGCTCTCTGGATTTTCCTCTGAAGAGATCGATACTTTTAATAGTTTTCTCAAGAGAGCCAACCAAGGCCTGAAATAATAGCGCGGGATAAACTGGTCCCTATGGTCTTATCGGTCTTTTTATGCATTCACAACGCAAAAGCCTATTTGATTTATGTTCCTGGTCCTTACCGACAAATAACTAGTCATTCTCAAACGATTTTCTTTCGTGACAATTTTTAAAAGCTGACAGGCTCTTTCGTTAGGGCAAAGAATAAATGAACCCAAACAGGTGTAAACTTATTGATTTGAATCGGATCACGGAGAATAGATGAAAGTTAAACAAAAATATTTTGGAAAATCGGGGACCATTATTTTCCTGGCGATGATAAGTGCTTTCCCCCCACTTTCAACAGATCTTTACTTG
This sequence comes from Desulfuromusa sp., assembly GCA_033791385.1. Lineage (GTDB taxonomy): Bacteria > Desulfobacterota > Desulfuromonadia > Desulfuromonadales > Geopsychrobacteraceae > Desulfuromusa. The sequence goes on along the minus strand of JASJGU010000064.1, from coordinate 5,521 downwards.
CCGGCCTTGCCCCAGTTGACAGAGTATTTTTCTACCACTCCCTCCCGAGTGAACATGACGCTCAGCTTTTTCTTTATTTTCTATGCGACTGGTTTGCTTTTCTGGGGGCCATTAAGTGAGAAATATGGACGTAAGCCTATTCTTTTAGCCGGGCATGGTATCTATATCATCGCAAGCATACTCTGTGCTGTTTCTCAAACAGTCGATCAGCTTATCTTTTTCCGTGTGCTTCAGGCCTTTGGCGGCAGTGCCGTTACGGTCATTGCAACAGCATCGGTAAAGGATCTTTATGCTGGGCGTGAACGGGAAAAAATCATGGCTATGGTCATGAGTATGGTGGCAATTGCGCCAATGGTTGCCCCAATGATCGGAGCTTTATTGCTTAGAATTACGTCGTGGCAGATGGCTTTTGTCTCTTTGGCTTGCTTCGGATGTATTTCTGGATTGGTATCTCTTTTTTATCAGGAATCACTTGAAAAAAAATTTAATGGTTCGCTTCTTCATTCCTTGGGGCGCCTGATGGTTGTTATAAAAAACCCCGGGTTTGTGTCTTTGTTGGGAATTTTTTCAATAACATCAGTAGCTTTTATGGCCTATCTGGCTGCAACTTCATACGTTTATGTTACCTATTTTGGCTTAAGCGAGCAGATGTTCAGTTTTTTCTTTGCCTTCAATGTTTTGTTTGCGACCACCGGTCCGATGCTGTATATCCGCGTTTCTAAGCGTTATTCAGCTTCGACAGTAGTCACGGCTTGTTTCTTTATGTTGACCTGTTGTGGGCTTGCCCTTGGAACCTTCGGTCATCTTTCTCCTTGGGTTTTTGCCCTTGCTGTTGCACCTGCAACCCTTGCGACGATAACCATGCGGGTGCCTGCAATAAATCTTATGCTGGATCAGCAAGAACATGATGCCGGATCTGTTGCGGCTTTGATTAACTTTGCCGGTATGTTGCTAGGAACCATCGGGATGTTTCTGGTTTCTCTTAACCCCTCCCATATGATCGAGAGCTTAGGAGCGATTCAGTTTATTGTCGGTTTGATTGGTGGGGGCCTGTGGCTATTGGTTCGAAACCGGCCGTTTGTTCTGGAGAATGTTCACGAAAATTGATCGTTACAACTGTTATCTTTGGGCTGAGGCTCATCACTTCTACGGAGACTACAAACAATAGGGAGTAATCATGAATATTTTAGGGATCAGTGGCAGTTTAAGAAAGGGATCATCCAACACGCTTCTTTTGAAAACCGCAGCACAGTTTTTTGAACAAAAAGAATCAGAATTTAATATCTTTGATATCTCAGGGATCCCTTTTTATAATTCTGATGTAGAAAATGATGCGAAACCTGAAGCCGTTGTCAGGCTGAACGATGCCATAGCACAGGCTGATGGGCTTATTATAGCCTCACCAGAGTATAACCATAGTGTCTCGGGTGTTCTCAAAAATACTTTGGACTGGGTGTCCAGGCCGGCTTTTGAGTCTGTTCTTCTTGGAAAGCCAGTTGGTGTGCTAAGTGCAGCGATGAGTCCGTCTGGAGGAGTCAGAGGGCAGGTCCACTTAAGAGAAATCCTGGCTTGTACACTGACACCGGTTTATTTAACGCCAGATTACCTTTTGCCTTTTGCCCACAAGGCATTTGATGAAAATGGTGTGCTCATAAATCAACAGGCATTGGAACAGTTGAAACGATATCTAAACGGGTATCTTTTGTGGGTTGAAGGAGTAGGGAATGTCTGACCGGTTATAGCTCAGATACCCGTGACATTATTACGTAGACAACTAAGCTGTTTGATTCAATATGGAAGGATGGCTATCGCTATGCCAAGGCTGGTGTGATGCTGGGTGACTTCTGTTCTCCTGATCAAGTTCGGTTTGATCTATTCCAACAGCAGACTGATGAACCGCACCGTGACAAATTGATGCAAGCAGTTGATACGATCAACCATAACGGCCTGGGATCTGGTTCGGTGGACAACGACCGAAGAAGGACTGGTTCATGAAGCAGGCGCATTTGTCGCCGGCGTATACGACGAGGTGGGATTGTTTGCCGTTGGTGTAAAAAAATAGCCACCCTAAACAGTATGCTTAATAAATGTTAAAAAGAGGGGAGTGTTCCTAGTTATTCTGTTATCATGGGTAGCCGAAATTATCGGAGAAGCCACGAAGGGCTTTTTCTACACACTCGTTAGGCATAAAAAAGAGGGATCTTTAGTGAAATTAATACATACTTTATTGATCGTTTTCATGGTCGTTATGGTGTTAATTCTGTAAGCGCAGACGTAGTGCTATCGCGAGTAGCCGAAGAAGTAAATCCGAATTTGAACACCAATCCGCATTTGGTCATAACCGGGACAATAACAAAGGGTGATTACGAAAGAGCCTTAAAAGCTGTAGAGGAAACATATGCTAACGGTGATATTGGCCAAGGGTTGTTCATTAGAATTAATTGAGGAGTCAAGATGAATGGAAAGTCAATCCCAGCAAGCTCTGTTGTCATGGTTACTCTCTTGTTTAGTGCGGTTCTGCTCTGGACGGGTCATGCCTTTGCTGCTGCGGGCAGCGTGTCTGTCACCGATTTTCCTCCCGATCTGCAAAGTTACAACGATGCCGGTCAGACCATTCTTGAGCGGTTGATTCATCGTGTTAAGGTGAACCCGTTCAACCTGGTGGGCACACTGATCTTCCTCTGCGCCATTATCCATACCTTTTTGGCGAGCAAATTCACCGCTATCTCTCACCGCCTGGAACATGAGCATGATGCCAAGAAGGCGCAGGGTCTGGTCCCCAGGAACTCGGTCTCCCACGGCTCCAGGTTTATGCACTTTATGGGCGAGGTCGAGGTAGTCTTCGGTCTCTGGGCTCTGGCACTGATGCTTTCTGTCGTACTGTTTTTTGACTGGCCAACGGCTGTTGATTACATCAGCCATAAGGTCAATTTCACCGAAGCACTCTTTGTTGTGGTCATTATGACCCTGGCGTCCACCCGGCCGATTTTAAAGCTCTCCGAGATTTTTATGAACAAGATCGCCAAGTTGCTTGGAGGCTCTCTGATCGCCTGGTGGCTGTCGATCCTCACTTTTGGCCCGTTACTCGGTTCTTTCATCACTGAACCGGCTGCCATGACGATTTCAGCCCTGCTGCTGGTCCGCAAGTTTTATGTGCTGGAGCCGAGTACCAAGTTCAAGTACGCCACGCTTGGCTTACTGTTCGTCAATATCTCAGTCGGTGGCACCTTGACTCATTTTGCAGCACCGCCGGTGTTGATGGTTGCTGAACCCTGGGGTTGGGGAATAGGTTACATGATGGCGCATTTCGGTTGGAAAGCCGCGATCGGCATCGTATTGGCCAACGGGCTTTACTGCTTCGCATTCCGTAAGGAATTCAGCCAATTGCAGGAGCAGTTTACTTTTCTTAGCCTGAAGAATGAAGTCCTCATCACGCACCTTTCCCGTGAGGAAGTGGAAGCAGCGGTTGACACTATTGGGGCGGAGATCAGAGTCGAAGGAGGATACCGGGAGGAATTGACAGGGCTTGTCGATGAATTTGTCTCCAAAGTAAAAAAACAACTTGAAGATAAGTACATGCAAAGTTGTGAGAACCAGGGAGTTGATCTTGACTTGGCACGCAGGGCTTTTCAAAAGCGCTTTGAAGAGATCAAACTATATCGGATGCGGCGAGAGTTTCCTCATCTCTTGAATCAAGAACAACGGGCTCCGTTCGTTGACCCCGATTGGGACAATCGTGAAGATTCCGTACCGATCTGGATGATGGTTGTCCATATCATGTTTATGGGATGGACCATCTTTAATGCCCATCACCCTGAACTCTTCATTCCTGGCATGCTGTTCTTCCTTGGTTTTGCCGTGGTTACATCTGATTATCAGAACAATGTTAATCTCAAGCCAGCACTGTTGGTCGGTTTTTTCCTCGGAGGGTTAGTCACCCACGGCGGTGTCCAGGGCTGGTGGATCGAACCGGTCCTTGGTAGCCTTGCAGAATTGCCGTTGATGGTGGTGGCGACGGTTCTGACGGCATTCAACGACAACGCGGCCATAACTTACTTGAGCACTTTGGTTCCAGGCCTTACCGATAGTCTCAAATACGCCGTGGTCGCTGGGGCTGTGACCGGTGGCGGCCTCACGGTTATCGCTAACGCGCCCAACCCGGCTGGTCAGTCGATCCTTAAAGAGTATTTTGAAAATGGAGTTGCACCGTTGGGATTGTTGATGGGGGCACTTGTCCCGACGTTCATTATGTTTGTGATTTTCTTTGTTCTTAGTTGATGAAAACTATTATGCTTCTTGGCATCAATGGGTTTCGCCCGGTGCGTTGAGAAGTTATGGAGGTACACAATAAAAGCATCTGACCTTTTTCTGAAATGCCTTGAAGCCGAAGGCGAGGGGAGTAGCAGGCACGATCTCCACCGTACAGGATGTTAGGCCTTTGTGACATGTTACTGATGACCTGTTCCGCCTGCTCTATGGGTGAGAAGGGATTGCCGGCTTACATGTGCTATGGATTGGACTTTGTTTAAAAGTAGAATCGCACACCCTCACAACGGACAGAGCGCAGACGATATTCGAGAACTTTAAATGGGGGATAATAGAATCAATAAAAGCGCAGGAAGAAAAACCAAAGAAAGATACGACGTGAAATACAAAATGCTCGAGTGAGCAGATGGTGGAATTTCAAATGTAACTATTTCTGACAAAACGATATGTGCTTTGAATCCTAAGGTGAATTAAGATCCTATTACCGTACAGCATGCAGGACGACCCAACCATTTAGAATCAGGATGGGCCGTTTTTGTGTTGCTAATGGTGATTTTAAATACCTCTTTGCATGCTTTATGGCAAGTTGGACGTTTGAGCATAAATCATTTTGTCAGTTATCGTCTGACCATTCCGGGCTGTAGCCGCCCAAGCTCGGGTGGTACATCTCATCGCCAGCGTGTTGGGTGAACTCAACATTCAAACAGTCCTCGTTCAAGCCTAGGACATCAATGCAATCTTGACTCAACGCCTTCGCGACTTCCAATCGAAGTTTTGCCGGTCGACCTCGCCGGATGTCGCACATCAGCACCGACGCAGGTTTAAGTTCGCCATCGATGGTGCGCCACACACCGCCATCACCCAATTCGCGTATAGCGATACTAATACGGCGAATGTCCATCCTCATTATACTTGAGTAGGTCTCGCAAAGTTTGCTAGCTAGTCGCTTCTTGTCTTCGATTGAGTATTGGCTACTCACATCAAGTTGAAGGTAAGGCATGGTTTGTGTCCTCCGCAAAAATTAAGGTAAACCTTCAGAGCATCCTGTAAATTACTACAAAGTAACACCCACGACGCGATTATCAAAACTTAGACGTTATGGCAGGGTTAAATCGACTGAATGGGCAGATGGTGGCATTTGCAAATGTAACTACTTGTGCAAATAAGGTCTGATCACTCGAAAACTCTCCTTCAAAAGTGAAATCCCGATTTATGAAATAAAAAAGCGGAGCCATTGCTGACCCCGCTTCGGATG
>JASJGU010000063.1:0-6316 GCA_033791385.1 Desulfuromusa sp. | reverse complement strand
CCACGCCTCGGGAACCATCATCGCCAGAGAATGGGCCAGACTCCGACCGGTGACGAGCAATAGCTCGAGGGCGTTATCAAAACAAGCCGTGTCAGAACTGCCTTCTATAATGACCGGATCCAGATCCGGGACCCCATCATCTATTTCGAGATGTGCAAACAGGGCAGTGCGTGCCCGCATCCGATTGATATTGCCACGCAAGGTATTTATCTCGCCATTGTGAGCCACATAGCGGAAAGGTTGAGCCAGATCCCAGGTCGGAAAAGTGTTGGTGCTGTAGCGTTGGTGAACAAAAGCAATGGCGCTGACCAGTCGTTCATCATCCAGTTCGGGGTAAAAGGTGTTCAGTTGCTCGGAGAGGAGCATCCCTTTGTAGAGGATGGTGCGACTGGAGAGCGAGCAAACGTAGAACAATTCCTCGCCGGCAAGCTTGTCGTTACGGATCTCATTCTCCGCCCGTTTACGAGCCAGATAAAGCATCAGCTCAAGCTGGCTGGTCTCGACTTTGCCCCGACCGACAAAGAGCTGCATGACCAGCGGCTCTACGGAACGGGCATTACGACCAATGGTACTACCATCCGTCTGAATATCGCGCCACCCGAGGACGCTGCAACCGACGCGGGTAAGTTCACGTTCCAGCGCCGAAATGCAGGCAGCGCGGCAAGTGCTTTCTTGAGGTAAAAACACCATCCCAGCGCCAAATTCGTCAATCATTGGCAACTTGAAGTCACAGACATCGCGGTAGTAAGCATCAGGTATCTGCAGCATCAACCCAGCACCGTCACCATCCAGCGGATCAGCGCCCACGGCACCACGGTGGGTCAGGTTGCAGAGAATCTTGATGCCCCGCTTGACGATGCTGTGGCTTTTCCGGCCCTTGATGTTGGCGATGAAACCGACACCACAGTTATCGTGTTCGTTGGCGGGGTCGTATAAGCCCTGGGCGGGCGGCATACCAATATGGTTTGTCATGTTTGATCCTGATTTTGTTGGGGTAGAAAAGCAGGGCATGCAAGGGGCAAGCTCTACATGTAATTTTACTGACCTGTGCGGACGGACGCAATGACGACCATCTGCGAATCTGATGTGACCATTATCTTACTAATAGATTCGTGATGGTTGTATTGTCTGTGCAGAGGGCGACGACCCGCAAGGTTTCTTTCTTGGTATCTTTGTACTAGCTGAGCTTGTCCATCACTGGAGTGATAGAACTGATATCGTTCATGAATATTCCCTGCGGTGAGACTGTATCGGTTTTGATTTTCTATATTTAACGAAGTACTATATCAAATTGGCAGTAAAATGAAAAGCAGATAAAACAAAGACTTAGTCACGTCTGTTGACTAAGTCTTTGTTTTTGTTGTGGTACAAGGCCCGGAATCGAACCGGCACGCCGTAAAACAAAGCTGTTTGAGACTGCCATGTCTACCAGTTCCACCACTTCGGCATGGGTGCGACGATTAGCTGGTAGCATGTCGGATTATCAATGAACTGGCTGCCAGGCAGGGTAGTTTTTTGTTAAGCCCGCCAGCTCCCTGGATACATTTTTACCTGCGGCGCCCTCCTGACGATGGTCTGGATGCAGGCCTCGAATTGCTGGGCAGCTGTGTAGGACGACCCATGTTTGGTGGCCTGGTGCTCGGTGGCTTAACGTTTGGTGGTCTGTTGCTCGGTGGTTTGACGTTTGGTGGCCTGTTGCTCGGTGGCTTAGGACGAGGTTTATTATAGTAATAGCGAGAGCTACTTCCGTAGTAAGGATAATGGCCACCATAGTAACCTTGAGTATAGACGACATGAGAGGAATGGCTACCCGAACCGGAACAGCCGCCTAAAAACAGTACCGTTATAAACAGTACCGTGATGATAACCACACTTCTGGACACGAGTATAATATGTTTTCTCATGATTATTTCTCCTGCTCAGAAGTTTTTTTTGCCCAGCTCTGGATAATCAATAGAGCCTCTGACGGGTCAGATAGTAATGCCACGCTACCGCTGGGTGTGGGGCTGGGCCCAAACAGGAGCTTGCCCCCCAGCTCTTTTGCAAGTTCAGCAGTTTCTTCCGTGTTGGCAACCCGGACTACTGGCACCCAGCGCACCCCAAGTTCAGGATTCGATACAGAGCGGATTCCTGCACGCCATTGTTCATCTTTGAGTAGGATCAGATAGTCGGTTTGTTCACCTTCATAATCGTATCCGGCAAGTTTCTGGTAAAAGCCTAGCGAGGCCTCAGTGTCATAACTCCACAGTTCGTGCCAAAGCCATGAGCCGATGATCGGTTCTTTATCCTCTGGATCTCCGCCTGTGGCGTAGAGTAGCAACAGCTCTGCTCCCTGGGGATCATTTACCAGAGCGGCCCTGCCGCGATTCAGCATATCCAGGGGCCCTTCATGAACGGTGCCCCCCTCTTCAGTTGTCAGTAAGGCCGCCTTGTCTACATCTGCCACGGAAAGCGAACAGACCCATCGGACCTCACCTGCCGTTTCGGCCTTTTCTACGACCTGAAGCATACCGCCAATACTTTGACTGCCATTTTTAACCACCGTGTAGCGGTCAAACTGCTCAAAGGTCCAGCCAAAAAGCTGGCCGTAGAAGCTTTTGGCAGCAGCAACATCATCGGTGATCAGATCGTTCCAGACGAATTTCCCCTGGTGATGAATCCCAGTGGGTATGTCGGTTACAGGGGGCAACTCCAACCTGGGGGGCTTGTTCGTCGTAGCGCAACCAGTAAGCGCAAACTGGAGCAAAGCAAATCCCAGGGTCGCGAAAAGCCCAAGTCGAGTCCAGCGGATTTGTTGCTTTGGATACGCCGGTTTCATTTTTACTGTTTTTCGCTCCATCATTAGTAATCGTCTCCTTAAACTGATGTGGATGACTTTAATTTTATCCTGCTTTTAATGCAGGAGGAAATTCTGTTGCTGTACAGGGGGGCTGATTCTATCACCACTAGCCGTTTTGTTCAAAGTTAAAGGGATAATTTCCACAACCTGGGAAATCCAGGGGACGTAGTTGGTAAATCCACTTGGTTGAGTCAATAGATTTATCAACTACGTTATATCTAACTTTACGGGTAAGTTAACTCCCCGGTGTAACCACAGACCCCTGCGCGCGGCGAGTTGGGGATGGGAAGATAGTCTTCTTCATCAGCGCAATCGTGCTGTTTTGCGCCAGCCGTGCAGCGCCAGACTTCCCCCTCTTCGTTGCATTCGGGACAAATAACGACAGCGGGGTGGTGTCCCCCATGTCGTAATCATAATCAATCTTCATTCCGTGCCCAAGAAGAGTCTCCATCCGCTCGTTCATGCCGATTGCCAGTTGTGGATCGGCATTGGACATTGCTCGGAAATATTCTGTGGTGCCAAGTACATCAGCTTGATCATCGACTCGTCATTCGGGAACGAGCAGATCAAGTTAAATCCATCCTTAGATTAATTTTAGAACGGTTCTTCTCCCAAGTCTCAAAACCGAATTTCATTATGAAATTTTCTCTTATTGCACCGAAATAGTCACTGACCTTTCAATTTGAATAGATTAGAGTGGGCCTCTATGAAGATCCTCCACCTTCTCAGCCAAATTCCGGAAGCGACCGGCAGCGGTATCTACCTGCAGGCAGCAATGCGGCAGGCGGCCAGGCGCGGGTTCGATAATTATCTCCTGGCCGGAATCCCGGCCGATTTTCCTGAGCAACAGAAGTTTCAAAATCTCGCTTGCCGGGCTTACAGCCTTGCCAGGTTTGAGCAGGATCTGCCCTTTCCGATCGTTGGCATGAGTGACGTGATGCCATACCCAAGTGCTCGTTTCAGTGATCTGTCCGTCAACCAGCTGGAGCTTTACAAGGATTGCTTCGCACAGAAACTGGCTGCAGCGGTCAAGCGCTGGCAGCCGGACCTGATCCATTCCCACCACCTTTGGTTGCTCACCTCGCTGGCCCGACAGGCCTTTCCGGACATCCCTCTTTTAGTCAGCTGTCATGGTTCTGATCTGCGACAGTTTCGTAATTGTCCCCATCTGCAACCGGCGGTATTGGCAGGTTGCCGGCAGGTCGAGGCAGTCTGTGCATTGAGTGACATTCAGAAAGGTGAGATTCAGCAGCTGTACGGTATCGAACCAGACAAAATCAACCTGGTGGGTGCTGGCTACGACAGAGAAGAGTTCTTTCTGCCGCAAGCGCAGAGTCAGGGGCCAGTACAGATTCTTTATGCCGGAAAGTTGAGTCGTGCCAAGGGGGTGCCTTGGCTATTGCGTGCCCTTATTAACTTGGCCACCGATGATTTTATTTTTCATCTGGTCGGCGACAGTGACGGTGCCGAAAAACAGGAGATTCTGAGCTGGGCCGACAAGCTCGGTAGCCGAATCCATGTTCATGGCAAACTTGATCAGCAGCGTCTGGCTGGCTTGATGCGCCAAGCAGACCTGTTTGTGCTGCCGTCCTTGTTCGAGGGGCTACCGCTCGTGCTGCTGGAGGCATTGGCCTCTGGTTGCCAGATTATCGCCACGGCCTTGCCGGGAGTGGTGGAGCTGTTTGACGGGATTGATTCAAACTGGGTCGAACTGGTCGGGTTGCCGCGGATGGCGGGCATCGATGTGCCCCTGGCAGAGGATGAAGGGACCTTTGTTTCAGCACTGCAGGTTGGGTTACAGAAACAGCTTGCGACTCTGCAATCCAAACAGCAGGTTTGTCGAATCGGTTATCCGGAAGAAATAAAGAAATTGCTGGAAAATTATACCTGGGAGGGGATTTTTCCAAAAATCGAGCGGCTTTATTGGCAGTTGTTAGCCGAATGAAATCGCCATGGCGGCAATGTCGTCATGTTGCTTGAAACGTGGAAAGCGTCGGCAGTCCGGATCTGCGAACTCCATGCGGCGGATCTCCTGTTGGACATTTTTCAGCCCGCCCTGCAAGTAGTGCTCGGCCAACCAACGGAAATCGGGTTGGCCGGTCGGGTCTTCCCCAGGAGGAAAGAGGCCATCAGTGAAAATCAACAGGTGGCGAAGCCCTTTTAGTGAATGTGAACCGAGCTGCATAAATTCGAGAGCGGCCGTTTCACCATTAAACACCCCGTAACTCTGATTCATCTGGCAACGGACCTTTTCGATCTGCGGCCGCAGTGTTTTAAACGGTTGGGGGTCGTTCTTCTCGATCAATTGTTTCAAGCGTTGCAGGGTTGAACGGTCATGGTTGTGGTAATGAGTCAATAGTTTGCACTCACCGTCGTCGCAAAGTGCCAAAATCTGGCAGTCGCCACTCTGCAGCCATTCGACGGAATCTTCCTGCACGCGGCAGACCGCTGCACTGGTACTCCAACACTGCAACCGATCGGCGTTTTCCACTCCGGCCGCGGTCATTTCCAGCTGCAGTTTTTTATTGGCTCGGCTGCCGAGTTCAAATAGTGATGCGTCATTTTTGGAAAATTCGCTGCTGACTAGGTGTGAGGCCCACCAGGCGCCGGTTTTCCCCTGGTAAAGATCCGGGACCAGGCTGGAGGCGCCATCAAACACGCCAAACAGGTTGTCGGCACAGGCCAGATTATCTTCGTTCAGAGAACTGGAGCCCTGCTCGAAAACCTGTTCAATTTTTGTCACTTTCCCTCGCATGCGGCAACACTCTCAAGCAAAGATTATCAATGGTGCCGATTCTATATTGATAATTTCGATTTGTACAATTGGAAATACCAATGCTTTATTCAGAGTAAATCGGGATTGTCGATATCGCTTTAAGGTCGCTGCTGTACGCTTATTTCAGGCTCCTCCCGGGCGTGTGAGGAAGGATCTCCGTTTCGCCCCCAGGTTTTACTCGTCATGGACGTTGCTATAATTGGTTGGAAGCAATAGTCAGTCCGTGTAATGAAAAATAAACCTCCCTGTATTTTTGCCGAGATTTCGACTGAAATGACTGAGGTTTCTCAAAATCCAGGAACGCAGCAATGGGATGATTACGTGGCCGGGAATCATGCGGCGCTTTTTCCCATCCTTCCGGCTGGGGAGAAAACCTCGCCAAGGTCTATACTCTACCAATCTTCCGACTGGCTACGGTCAACAAGCAGACAAACCGAATCAGCGGATCCTGTCGCTTGTGCTGTTTAGCCCACCCAGGCGGGCAAGGAGGTTGATTTCCCTGCCTTACACCTATGCTGCAGGGATATGCGCAGACGATTGGGACAGTCACTGTCGTCTGCTGCTGTCAGCTCTGGATCTCGCCAACGAACTTGGTGCGGCTCATGTTGAACTACGCCAGGCCGGTGACTTCCAGGTGTGCCTAGAGGGGGTAACCGGAAGCTGGCGGCATACAGTGCATCATTTCAAGACCGGTCTCCGGC
>JASJGU010000062.1:0-16572 GCA_033791385.1 Desulfuromusa sp. | reverse complement strand
CATGAGCGTTATTGTCGGTCGGGCGCTTCCCGATGTTCGAGACGGGCTTAAACCGGTCCACCGACGTATCTTGTTTGCGATGCATGATCTCAATAATGATTTCAATAAGCCTTACAAAAAATCGGCCCGGGTTGTCGGTGATGTCATTGGTAAATACCACCCACATGGTGATAGCGCCGTATATGACTCTATCGTGCGGATGGCGCAGAGTTTTTCGATGCGCCACCCCTTGGTTGATGGTCAGGGTAATTTCGGTTCTGTTGACGGTGATTCTGCCGCGGCAATGCGTTATACCGAAATTAGAATGGATAAGCTTGCCCATGAACTGTTGAACGATATCGACAAGGAAACGGTCGATTTCGGCCCCAACTACGATGATTCTTTGGAAGAGCCACTGGTTCTTCCTTGTAAGTATCCCAATCTTTTAGTGAATGGTTCTGAGGGTATTGCGGTCGGGATGGCAACCAAAATACCTCCTCATAATTTAGGTGAGGTGATCGATGGCCTGATTGCGTTGATTGAAGATCCACGTATCAGTATTGATGAGCTTATTGAGAAAATTCCTGGGCCAGATTTTCCAACTGCCGGTTTTATCAATGGAAAAGAGGGGATTTGTCAAGCCTACAAGAGTGGTCGTGGCATAGTTCAGATGCGTGCCAGGGCGCTGGTTGAAATTGATCGGCGTAGCGGCAGGGAAGCGATTATCATTACCGAACTTCCCTATCAAGTGAATAAGGCCCGACTGATCGAGAAGATTGCCGAGCTGGTCAAAAACAAGAAAATCGAAGGCATCTCTGATTTACGGGATGAATCAGATCGTGAGGGCATGCGGGTTGTTATTGAGCTGAAGCGGGACATGATCCCGGGGGTTGTTTTGAACCAGCTCTATAAGATGACCGTCATGCAAAGCTCTTTCGGTATTATTATGCTGGCGATTGTTTCCGGGCAACCTAAAGTTCTCAACTTACGTGAAGTGCTTGATTGTTTTATTGATCATCGCAGAGAAATAGTCACCCGCCGATGTGTTTTCGAGCTGAAAAAAGCTGAAGCACGAGCTCATATTCTTTATGGTTTAAAGCTGGCGCTAGAAAATCTGGATGAAGTCATTCAGATCATTAAGGGCAGCGACACTCCCGTTGAGGCCAAGCACGGTCTGATTGCTCGGTTTTCTTTTTCAGAGATACAAGCGCAAGCTATTCTTGATATGCGCTTGCACCGCCTGACCGGACTTGAACAAAATAAAATTATTGAGGAATTGACACAGCTTCTGGCACAGATCAATCGCTTGAAAGAAATTTTAGCGAGCGAAGTGGAAATTCTCAATATAATAAAGGTTGAATTAATTGAATTGAGGGATAAATTTGCCAACCCAAGACGGACGGAAATTCTCGACCGAAGTGCAGATTTAACTTTAGAGGATATGATAGTCGAGGAAGATATGGTCGTGACCGTGACCCATGGTGGCTATATCAAGCGGAATGCTGTGTCACTTTATCGCGCTCAGAGGCGTGGAGGAAAAGGGGCGAGCGGGGTTAAGCCGAAGGAAGAGGATTTTGTTGAAAACCTGTTTGTTGCTTCAACCCACGCCTATATTCTTATTTTTACCGACCGGGGTAAGGTTTATTGGCTTAAGGTTCACGAAATCCCTCAGGGCGGCCGTGCTTCACGGGGTAAGGCAATTGTCAACCTGTTACAGCTGGCAGCCGAAGAAAGGGTGATGACAATTCTTCCGGTCAATAGTTTTGAAAAAGATCAATACATTGTCACGGCAACAGCACGAGGAATTATCAAGAAAACCGAGTTGATGGCCTATTCCCACCCACGCGTCGGTGGCATCATCGCATTGACTATTGATGAGGGTGATAGCCTGATAGAGGCACGCCTAACTGATGGCGAGCGCGACTTGCTGTTGGCTAGCCGCAACGGAAAATCAATTCGTTTCCCGGAAAGTGACGTCCGTTCAGTGGGGCGTCCGGCTCGCGGGGTGCGAGGGATAACTCTGGCAGCGGATGATGTTGTGATTGGGCTGCAGTCGGTTAGTGCGAATACTGCCTTGGCGTTGGTGACTGTCACTGAGAATGGTTATGGTAAGCGAACCGACATAGGCGAATATCGGGTTCAAAGTCGGGGTGGTAAAGGAATTATCACCATCAAAACCAGTGAACGTAATGGCGGTGTGGTTGCTATCAGGATGGTGGATGACGAGTCTGACTTAATGTTTATCACCAATCGTGGTAAATTGTTGCGGACTAAGGTGAAAAATATTCGCGCCATCGGGCGGAACACTCAGGGTGTGCGGATGATGGTGTTGGAAAATGACGAGCTGATTGTCTCGGTCGCTAAATTGGCAGAGAAGGATACCGCAGATGACGTTGCACAGGATGAAGAAGCAACTGAAGCGGGAGTTGAAACAACAAGCAACCAAGACGAAGAAATCTAGCCGCAAAGGTTGGATTTTTGCTGTTCTGATTGTCTTGGTTTTGACCGTAAGTTTGTTCCCGGTTTACCGTCGGCAGCTGTCGACCGCGCCACAGCGATTATTTGCCAAGGGAATTGAGCTGGAGAGCTTGGGGGAGATAGGTGCTGCTGAAAAGAGCTATGAGGAAATTTACAAAAACTATCCACAAGCTCAAGAAGCGGCTGAGGCTTTATTAAGAATAGGTAAACTCTGGCAGTACGATCATCAAGATGTGCAAATGGCGTTGCTCAGCTACCTGAAACTAGAACACGAGTATCCTGATAGCCCGCTCGTGCTACCTGCACGTGAAGAAGCAGCACAGATCGTTAAACACACGTTGCGTGATTATTCCCAGGCGATAGTGTTTTATCAACGCTTGCTCGATTTAAATATGGGGACCCCCGATCTATACTATTATGAAATAGCCGATTGTTATTTTCGTCTCGAAAACTATCCTCAGGCGCGGATAGAATTAGAAACATTGCTTGAAACCTATCCTCACAGTCCTCTTGCTCCCAATGTGTTATACCGTAAGGGGGGGATTTTACTGCTGGAGGGGCGGGCAGAAGATGCGCAGCATGATTGGCAGCATTTGATTGAACAATACCCGGACAGCAAGTATCGTATTCAGGCTGAATTTGACTTGGCAAAACTTCTGGAAGAAGAAGAACACCTAACAGAAGCCCTGCAGCGCTATCGGCAACTTGAGGGTTTTTTACAGCCTTCGTTGTTAAAAGAAAAAATTGAGCACCTGGAGCGGCGGATTGCAGAGAAGAAAGAGGCCATCTAAATGGAGACAAACATTGCTGTTATTGGCGCCGGAAGCTGGGGAACGACGTTAGCCAATCTGTTAGCTGAAAAAGGTTATCCGGTAACGCTCTGGTGTTATGAAAAAGATCTTGCTGAACGGATCCAGCAGTCGAAAATCAATGATCTTTACCTGCCACAGGTTCGTCTTTCTAGAAATTTACAAGCAACCAGCAGCCTAAAGGCCTCTGTCTCTGAAAAACAGTTACTTTTATTTGTCACACCATCTCAGGTGACCCGCCAGATCTTGCAGCAAGCGCTGCCGGATATTTCCCAACAGGCTCTGATTGTTTCTGCATCCAAAGGTATTGAAAATGACAGCTTGATGTTGTTATCCCAGGTATTTGAGGAGCTCCTTCCAGAGCAGATGCACCGCCAACTTGGTTTTCTCTCTGGCCCATCCTTTGCGAAAGAAGTAAGTTCCGGTATGCCGACAGCCGTTGTTGCAGCGGCTCGGGATGCGGTCGTTGCGGCAGAGATTCAAAAAATATTTAGCACTGACAAGTTTCGAGTTTATACCCACAATGATATTATTGGTGTCGAGCTAGGTGGTGCGATGAAGAATGTTATTGCTCTGGCTGCTGGAGTTGCGGATGGCCTCGGGTTTGGACATAATACCCGAGCAGCATTGATTACACGCGGTTTGGCTGAAATGACAAGACTGGGGATGAAGCTTGGTGGTGCGGCAGAGACGTTTGCAGGATTGGCGGGGATGGGTGATTTAGTCCTGACTTGTACCGGAGACCTGTCACGGAACCGCAGTGTCGGCATTGAACTGGGTAAGGGACGAACAATAGATGATATATTAGGGGGGATGCAGATGATAGCGGAAGGGGTTAAGACCACCCTGTCGGCATATCAGTTAGCGGACAAGCTGGGGGTAGAGGTACCGATTATTGAACAGATGTATCTCATTCTTTATCAAGGCAAGGATCCACGTCAGGCCGTTTCGGATTTGATGTTGCGTGATTTGCGGGCGGAAGCATTTTAGAGAGGAACCATGAAACGATTATTATTACTGATTAGCTGTTTTTTTCTTTTGTCTGGAGCTGTTTATGCTGGACCGGTGGTAGAAATGAAAACCAGCCTGGGAACTATACAGATTGAGTTGAACGCAGACAAGGCCCCCCTATCGGCGAAAAACTTTCTTGAGTATGTTGATCAGAAGTTTTATGACGGAACTATTTATCATCGTGTGATCAGAAATTTTATGATTCAAGGTGGCGGCTTTGATCAATACGAAAAAAGGAAAGAGCCACTAGGTCCGATAAAGAATGAAGCGAATAATGGTTTAAAAAATAAAAAAGGGAGTATCGCTATGGCACGTACCGGTGTTGTAGATAGCGCAACCAGCCAGTTTTTTATAAATTTAGTTGATAATGATGCCTTGAATCACCGTGGAACCACAGCAAGAGATTTTGGCTATGCCGTTTTCGGGCAGGTTATTGCTGGGATGGATGTAGTTGAAAGAATTGGCGCTGTAAAAACGATTTCAAAAAGCTCATTGTTCAGGGATTACCCTGAGCCACAGGTTATTATTGAATCTGTTCGCAGGCTTTAACCGAGGTAAGCGGACCGATTCAACCCAAAGGGGCGAGTCATGTCGACGTTCCGGATCATGAGTTATCATATCAATGGCGGCCGAAATGCTGCTGGTGAGCTTGCTCCTGAGCTTTGCGCTGCAGTGATTCGTGCTCAACATCCTGAACTTGTCATGTTGCAGCGGGTTGGATCGCCGATTGGAATGAGCTCTGTTGATCGGTTGGCCGAACGGGTTGGTTTGCCAGCTTATGGATCTGATTTGGAAGGGGGCTGTGCCTTTTTATCTCGCTACCCGTTACATCATCTCCAGGAGCTTCAACTTGGGTTTGGTGGCCAATGTGTTCAGGCTGACCTTGAACATGAGAATGAGAGAGTTCACCTATTTAACTTGACTCTTTCCTGGGATATTCGCCAGCGTCGTGAGCAGGTTAAGCTCCTGATGGGGGAACAACTGCTTAATAGCCCTTATCTGCCTTGCGCAACAATTATCTGTGGCGATTTTGGGCTACCTTTATGGGGTAGCGGTCAAGTTCCTCTTAATGAACACCTTAAGCGTGCCAACTTTCCAGTATGGCGGGCTAATTTCCCCGGGAAGATACCTCTCTGGGGGCGGGATCGGGTTTATTTTCGTGGTCCGATCAAGGCGCTGGCTGGCAATGTTCTCATGACAGCAGAAGCGCGTAAGGCGTCCACACACCTGCCTCTGGTTCTTACTGTTGAAACAAGCGAGACCCGTGAAGTTTTAACCATCAAAAAAAGTGCTCGGGTTGCCCCCAAACATCCCAATCCCGTTTGTGGATAAGTTTTATCTGCCATCAGAAAAAGATTCCAACATGAAAAAATCGGAAAAAGCGCTGCAATTGTTGCAAGCGCTCAAAAACGTCTATCCAGCGGCTCACTGTGCACTCATCTATCGGAGCCCATGGCAGCTACTGGTTGCAACGATTCTTTCGGCTCAATGTACCGATAAGCGGGTCAACCTGGTCACCGAAAAGCTTTTCAAAATTCTCCCAGGCCCGGAGCAGATGGCTGCAGCCAGTCAGGAACAGGTGGAGGATTTGATCCATTCCACTGGTTTTTTTCGAAATAAGGCTAAAAATCTGATTCGTTGTGCAGAACAAGTGTTGACACTTCATCAGGGTGAGGTTCCAGCAGATATTGATGCTTTGGTTGCTTTAAACGGAGTTGGTCGAAAAACTGCCAATGTCGTTCTGGGCAATGCGTATCAGATTCCTGGAATGGTCGTCGATACTCATGTCAAACGGTTGGCCCGCCGGTTTGGCTGGACGAAATCAGATAATCCGGAACACATAGAAACAGAATTAAGTCGCTTGCTACCAGCGCCCGATTGGACTCAGTGTGGTCATACTTTAATCGCTCACGGCCGTGCCTGTTGTAAAGCTCCTACCCCAATTTGTAGCTCCTGCCCCATCATAGCTCTTTGCCCACGCATAGGTGTGGACAGATCACGCTAAGGACCTTGGTCGGTTTGGACGAAAAGGTTTCTGGAAAGAATTGATCTGGTGGTGAGCGGATAAATAAAAAGCTCCGCAACAGATGTTGCGAAGCTTTTTTGGTTTACCCTCAAAGACTCTATAACCGGCAGTTGAAACTGTCGGCAACGGTCAACTTTAAGCTTTCATTACGTTCGCGGATTGCGGACCTTTATCTCCCTGGATGACATCAAAAGTCACTCGATCACCTTCAGCCAGAGATTTGAACCCTTCTGATTGGATCGCTGAAAAGTGTACAAAAACATCTGGACCATTGTCTTGCTCAATAAAACCAAACCCTTTAGAATCGTTAAACCATTTTACTGTACCTTCTGCCATGCTGTTGCTCCTTATACGTTATTACGAGGGTAACCGAGACACGATAGGTTCGCTTCTAGCACAGGCAAAATTTAAAAACAACGTTATTTTTTAATGATAATCTTGGATCTCCCGGCAAAGTACCCAAGATTGCAGAAGATATTGTGCAGACTTACGTTTGCAGTAAGGTCAATGGCCGGAACTGATGTTGGCCGGGATCGGGTTCCACTGCCTGGCGGGGCAAAGGGGATGCTGTTCTTGTGCTCACTCGTAGAGCAAATTATCACAACCGGTGATCTGTACCCGCAGACACTGGTTGATCATGGTATAAAAAGGGAGCGCTTCGAGAGCAACCCCGGCGGCTTCGGTTGCCATAATGAACAAGGTTGAGAACAGATTGCGCTGTAGTGATAGCTGTTCGGTTTGCAGCGAGTCGAGTTGACAACTCCCCGCCCGGCTTGAGCACTCGACGGATCTCTTGTAGCGCCTGATGTTTAAGCTCCCGGTCAACAGAGTAGTTATCTCTATCCAACGCGTTTTTTTGACGCGTTTCAGGGGAAAGTGTATCATGTTGTCAGCAGGTCTTTCCCTTCATTTAAAACCTAAGTCAACGCATGAACTTTTCAGAGGAGGTAGCCGATGAATGGCAACTCGTTTAACAGTGCAAAGACCCTGGATGTTGCAGGGCGTCAATATCGATATCACAGTCTCAAAGCTGTCGCTGCTGCTGGTCACAGTAACGTGGAGGCTCTTCCATTTACCATCAAGGTGCTTCTGGAAAACTTACTACGCAAGGAAGATGGTGAAACGGTCAAGCAGAGTGATATAGAAGCCGTTGCCGCCTGGCAGCCAGATCAGGATCAAACGGGCGAGATTTCCTACAGCCCGGCTCGTGTTTTAATGCAGGACTTTACCGGGGTTCCGGCAATTGTCGATCTGGCTGCGATGCGTGATGCGGTGGCCAGAAACGGTGGTGACCCGGCAAAGATAAATCCGCAGATTCCGGTTGATCTGGTGATCGACCATTCAGTTATGGTCGATCAATTTGGCAAACCCGGCGCTTTGGCTGCTAACGTAGAAAAAGAGATGGAGCGTAACCGTGAGCGCTATGCTTTTTTGCGCTGGGGGCAGAAGGTTTTTGATAACTTCCGTGTCGTGCCACCTGGAACCGGTATTTGTCACCAGGTCAATCTGGAATATCTAGCCCAAGCGGTCTGGAGTCAAGAGATTGATGGAGAAACCTGGGCCTACCCCGATACGCTGGTTGGAACTGACAGCCATACCACCATGATCAATGGTCTCGGGGTGCTCGGTTGGGGTGTCGGCGGGATTGAAGCTGAAGCCGCCATGCTGGGGCAGCCGATTTCCATGTTGATTCCCGAAGTCATTGGGTTCCGTTTAACCGGACAGCTCAGTGAAGGAATTACTGCTACAGATCTTGTATTGACGGTAACGCAGCAGCTGCGTGCCCATGGGGTGGTGGGTAAGTTTGTTGAGTTTTTCGGCGTCGGTTTGTCCCAACTGCCACTGGCCGATCGGGCAACGATTGCCAATATGGCACCGGAATATGGAGCAACCTGCGGATTCTTCCCGATCGATCAAATTACTCTCGATTATCTGACTTTGTCCGGGCGCAGTGCAGAAACCGTGGCACTGGTTGAAGCTTATTGCAAAGAACAGGGGTTGTGGCGTAGCGATGAACTTCCTGATCCTCGCTATAGCGCGGTTCTGGAACTTGATCTGGCAACGGTCAAGCCGAGTTTAGCGGGACCGAAGCGTCCGCAGGATCGTGTCGTATTGGAAGAAATGCGTAGCGCCACAGAAGCTATTCTTCCTGAAGTTGATTCGGAGAAGGGAGTCGCAATTTCTGGCAGTACCGACGAGCTGAATCATGGCGACGTAGTCATTGCGGCAATTACTTCCTGTACCAATACCTCCAACCCGGCGGTCATGATGGCGGCAGGGCTGGTCGCAAAAAAGGCAGTTGAAAAAGGGTTGCAGCAAAAATCCTGGGTGAAAACATCATTAGCACCGGGCTCCAAGGTGGTTACCGATTATCTGGCCAAAGCCGGATTACAGAGCTATCTCGACCAGCTTGGTTTCAATATCGTTGGTTATGGTTGTACCACCTGTATTGGTAATTCAGGTCCACTGGCCGGTCCGATTGCTGATGCGATTGATGCTGGAGATTTAACCGTCTGTTCGGTTCTTTCCGGCAACCGTAACTTCGAAGGTCGGATCCATGCCCAGACCAAGGCAAACTGGCTTGCTTCTCCACCATTGGTTGTTGCCTTTGCCCTGGCGGGCACCACCCGCATTGATCTGACCAATGAGCCCCTCGGTGAAGATAGTTCCGGCCAACCGGTTTATCTGAAGGATATCTGGCCCAGTAATGCCGAGGTGGCGGAGATGGTTGCGCTGGTCAATGCGCAGATGTTCCTCAAAGAGTATGCAGAAGTGTTTACCGGGGACGACAGTTGGCGCAATCTTCCGGTACCGGAGGGGTTGACGTACGCGTGGGACCCCGATTCTACTTATATCCGGCGCCCCTCTTTTTTCGACCAGCTAAAGTTTTCCCCAACTTATCCCGGGTTTGCACAGGCCCGGATTCTTGCCCTGCTCGGAGACTCAATAACAACCGATCATATTTCTCCGGCTGGATCAATTAAGGCGACCAGTCCCGCAGGTGAATACCTCAGCGAGCATAAGATCGAGGAGCGGGATTTCAATTCTTATGGATCAAGACGCGGTAATCATGAAGTGATGATGCGCGGTACCTTTGCCAATATCCGTCTGCGCAACAAAATACTATCGGGGATCGAAGGTGGAGTTACCAAGTATCTACCGACCGGTGAAGAGATGAGCATCTTTGATGCGTCAAGACGCTATTTAGCAGAACAGACTCCTCTAGTTGTGATTGCGGGGAAGGAATATGGCACCGGCTCCAGCCGCGACTGGGCAGCCAAGGGGACCCAGCTACTTGGGGTCAAAGCGGTTCTGGCTGAAAGCTACGAGCGGATCCATCGTTCCAATCTGGTCGGAATGGGAGTGCTCCCACTCCAGTTTTTGGCTGGATCTTCAGCTGAAAGCCTCAATCTGGATGGCAGTGAAACATTTAGTTTGCCGGCTGTCGATGGTCTGAAGTCAAAACAACTGCTGACCTTAACGATGTCTCGTGTCGATGGCAGCCAGGAAAAACTCGAGGTTCTGTGTCGTGTGGATACTGACAAAGAAGTGACATTTTTCGAGAGCGGTGGAATCCTCAACCAAGTCTTGTTGAAATTGACAGAATAACTTTCTATGTCTGCTATGTAGTCATAGCTGAACCCCAAGAACCCCCAACTGACACCTGTTAGTTGGGGGTAGCAGTTAACCGCGTTGCAAACTAAAACGATAGATACGAACTCTACCTTCCTTGATGAGCGGAAGTACCAGCATACTGCTGACCATCTTGATGATTGTCTGTCCCAAGATGATCGGCCAGAGCGGGCCGAAGGCCAACAGAACAAATACTACGGAATCGAGCGGGGTCGAGATCAGGTTGCTCAGTAGCAGGCGTTTTTCGATGCTACCGCGGGTGGTTGAGTAGATAGCCCAATCGCTGAATTCGGCAATGAAAAAAGCACAGACAGAGGCCACCGCCAACTGTTGATTGAAGGCGAAGGTGACAACTGACGCTAACAGCATCCAGAACCAGCAGCCGAACTTGCCGTAGCGCTCCTGTACAAAATCACGAGCTGAGAAGGTTAATCCGATAGCCACGGCTCCTGCAGGGAAGGTTAGTCCAAGAACCGTGACGATGCCGAAAGTGTGGACTAGAATATTTGCTAAAATAATGGATCCAAGATAAAAAGCTGCGCTCATTGAAACTACCTCTAAGAATGTCACCAAGGTGCACCCCATCTATTGATTTTATATGTGACTCTGCTGAGAAAAGTTAGGATACTGCGTTAGGTCATACCGTGACCACCCCTAGCGCTAAAAAAGTCCCTGATAGCAGGCTGTATCTTATCCTCGGAAGGCGGTTCTGCTTCATCTATGTGGTTATCAAGGATTTTTTTAAAAACCGGATTATTCTTCAGACTAGATTTCCAGTAGCCTAATATTATTTTCTGTCCAAAACAACTAACCGGCTAGTTAACCTATTTAATTTAATGGTTGACTAGCCGGTTAGTTGTCTGCTCTATTCCCATATCCAAACAACATTCTCTATAAATGAACAATCAGGGGCAACATCATGGGCTATCTCGTCGCAATTACAATCCTCTGGGCATTTTCCTTCAGTTTGATCGGTGTGTACCTGGCTGGACAGGTAGATGCTTACTTCTCCGTACTTACCCGGGTCGCGCTGGCCACAATGGTTTTTCTGCCCTTTATCCGCCGGGTTCCGCTACCACTTGCCGCCAAATTGATGGCTCTCGGGGCAATTCAGCTTGGCTGTATGTATGTCTGCTATTATCAATCATTTCTGCTCTTGAGCGTACCGGAAGTGCTGATATTTACGATTCTGACCCCGGTTTACGTGACCCTTATTTTTGATCTGATACAGGGACGTTTCAGTGGCAGATATCTGATTACTGCGCTGGTTGCTGTTCTGGGTGCAGCCATTATTCGCTACAGTTCACTCGGTAGCGAAATTTTCACCGGCTTTCTGGTCGTGCAGGGGGCAAATATCTGTTTTGCGATTGGACAAGTTGGCTATAAAGTTCTGCTGGAACGGGAAAATCTGCAACTGCCGCAGCGCGCCATTTTTGGTTATTTCTATTTAGGCGCTCTGACTGTCAGCAGCGTCACCTGGTTTCTGTTAGGTAATCCCGCGAAACTACCGACAACCTCGCTACAATGGGAAATCCTTCTTTATCTCGGGCTGATCGCTTCAGGTCTGGGCTATTTTTTCTGGAACAAGGGGGCAACCAAAGTGGATGCTGGCACTCTGGCGATTATGAATAATGCTTTAATTCCCGCAGGACTGATTGTAAACCTGCTGATCTGGAATCGTGAGGCTAACCTGATTCGTCTCAGTCTTGGCGGGGCAGTTCTCCTTTTTTCGTTGCTCTTGCACGAATACTGGGGCAAACAGCAAAAGCTGGAAACGCAAACAAATTAAACATTCTGAGCAGCAAGTTAGGGCGGGGAAAATCAATCCGTCTACCGGGCGACTATTTCCCATAACCTTGCAATGGGAGTATAGTGCTGGGCTATGTCTAGCCAATCTGTCTGCACAATCTATATAAAACTACTTTTGATGGCCCTATTCTGGGGCGGGACCTTTATTGCGGGTCGGTTGCTCGGGGGGGAGGTACAAGCCTTTTCCGCCGCATTTTTGCGTTTTGCCATCGCCTCAATTGTCCTGCTGATCATCACCCTGCGCAGTCACAAAAAGTTACCAGCCGTTCAACGGGAACAATGGTTCCCATTGCTGCTGCTCGGACTCAGCGGTGTCTTTGCTTATAATGTCTTTTTCTTCCGTGGGCTGCAATTGATCGAAGCTGGTCGAGCAGCCGTCATTATTGCTAATAATCCGATTGTTATCGCCATTTTTGCCGCCATCCTGTTTGGTGAAAAGCTGAACCTGCTGAAAATTGTGGGGATTATTCTGTCTGTCAGTGGAGCGATCGTAGTCATCACCCAGGGTCATCCCGCAGCGCTATTACATAGCGGTGTAGGCAAGGGCGAACTTTACATTTTTGGCTGTGTCGTCTGTTGGGTCACCTACTCGTTGGTTGGGCGCGCCGCTATGCGCAGTCTTTCACCGTTGATCGCCGTAACCTATTCAGCTCTGATCGGCGCGTTACTGTTGTTTCCAGCAGCCTGTCTGGAAGGAATGTTCACACAGATTACAGGTTATTCCCTGACCGCATGGCTGAGCCTGCTCTACCTTGGTCTATGCGGAACGGTGCTTGGCTTCGTCTGGTATTACCAAGGAATTCAGCGGATTGGTTCGACCCGAGCCGGGCAGTTTATCAATTTCGTCCCTATCTGTGCCATCATCCTTTCCGCATGGTTGCTTGACGAACCCCTGACTGTTTCGCTGTTGAGTGGAGTTTTTCTGGTCAGTAGCGGCGTATACTTAACTAACCGCCGTGCAAAATAATCGCTTCAAACTATGCTCAAATCTGGATAAATCTGTTAGAGTACAACCATACTCAGTTGCTGAGACTACCCGTAATATTTGAACACTGTATTCAGACCGTTTTTGATATTCTAAGGAGAAGTCTATGCCGAACCATCCTGAGCGCCGCCGCGAGCAACATATTGTTTACCGCTATGTAAGCCACCTTGTTAAAGATACCTTTGCGCTGGTTCTGGCCGGTGGCCGGGGGAGCCGCCTGCATGAGCTTACTGAATGGCGAGCCAAGCCAGCCGTCTATTTTGGTGGCAAATATCGCATTATTGATTTCCCCCTCTCCAATTGCGTCAACTCTGGAATCCGCCGAATCGGGGTTCTCACCCAGTATAAATCGCATTCTTTGATTCGTCACCTAGTTCGAGGCTGGAGCCATTTTAAAAAGGAATTAGGCGAGTTTGTTGAAATCCTACCCGCCTCCCAACGCTTCTCTGAAGAATGGTATCAAGGAACTGCGGATGCCGTGTATCAGAACCTGGATATTATTCGGGCGGAAAAACCCAAGTACGTCCTGATCCTTTCTGGCGATCATATTTACAAAATGGATTACCGACCCATGTTGTTAGCACATGTTGAAACCGGTGCCGACATGACGGTTTCGTGTCTGGAAGTCCCCATCGAAGAAGCCGCTGGTACATTCGGCGTCATGACCGTTGATGAAGATAGTCGAATTTTACGGTTTGATGAAAAACCAGAGCATCCGTCACCGATTCCCGGCCAACCGGGAACGACTTTAGCCTCAATGGGTAATTATATTTTCAATACAGATTTTCTTTTTAACCTGCTGGAAAAAGATGGTAGAAACTCCGCTTCTGAACACGATTTCGGGAAAAACATTATTCCTTCAATTGTCAATGACCACAATGTCTATGCCTATCCGTTCCGCGATCCGGAAACCAACCAGTTGGCTTATTGGCGCGACGTCGGATCTCTAGATGCGTTCTGGGAAGCAAATATGGAGCTGATTTCACCCAACCCGGAGTTAAATCTGTATGACCCCGAGTGGCCGATGTGGACCTATCAGGCACACTTGCCACCAGCCAAATTTGTTTTTGACGATGATGATCGACGCGGCATGGCTGTGGATTCAACTATTTCAGGCGGGTGCATTATTTCCGGGTCGCATCTGAAGAAAACCCTGCTGTTTTCGAATGTCAGGATTCATTCTTACTCAACCATTGAAGAAACCGTTATTTTGCCAGAGGTGATCATCAATCGACATTGCAAAATCAGACGGGCCATTATCGACCGGGGCTGTGAAGTTCCGGAAGGGACTGTCATCGGCTACGATACCGAACAGGACAAAGCGAACGGCTTCCGGATCACGGATAAGGGAATTGTGCTGGTGACACGCGAAATGCTGGGACAGCCAGGAGGGTACGCCTGATTTATCGATTGCCTCATCTGAGTGACACTATTGCGGAACAACAGGCAGGAAAGCCCCAACCCGAAAAATCGGATTGGGGCTTTTGTTGGTTTAGCAGTGGTTAGGTCCTGGGAACAAACTACCCCGCCGCAAGAAACGAAGGATCAAGACCATACAATACTGTAGCAGAAGCAGCGAAGAATTTGATCCTCCCTAGATAAAAATAAGAACCTGTGCCTTTTATCAGCCCCCCTGTTATTATTGTCACTGTCATTCGATAATCTATAAAGGGGAGATCTATATGGCCAAAATTGATAAGCTGTTTCAAATTCTCCAGCAACAAGGAGGATCCGACTTGCATCTCTCTCCGGGTAATCCTCCGATGATAAGAACGTCGGGTCAGCTTCGATCAGCAATTGATCAGGTTCTGAGTAATGAGCAATATCACGCTTTACTTTATGAAATCATGAGTGAAGATAAACGCCGCTATTTTGAAGAACACCATGATCTTGATTTTGCTTATGAAGTTACCGCTCTCAATGCTCGTTTCAGAGCGAACATCTTCATGGGTCGACTCGGAATCAGTGCCGTGTTTAGAATCATTCCTGCTGAAATCCTGACGGTTGAACAACTTGGCCTACCAGAGACAGTGCTTAGCCTGACTGACTACAAAAAGGGACTTATTCTGGTGACGGGTCCAACGGGCAGCGGTAAATCAACAACCCTGGCAGCCATGATTGACCATATAAATCGTAGCCGAAGTGAACATATTTTGACCGTTGAAGATCCGATTGAATTTGTTCATCAGAGCCATAAAAGCCTGATTAATCAGCGTGAAGTTGGTGTCCACACGCAAAGTTTTAGTTCTGCACTTAAGGCTGCTTTACGCGAAGACCCTGACATTATTCTCGTTGGTGAAATGCGTGATCTGGAAACTATCGAGCTGGCCATTACCGCAGCCGAAACAGGCCATCTGGTTTTTGGAACTTTACATACAAGCAGTGCGGCTAAAACTGTCGATCGGTTAATCAATGTGTTTCCGACCACCCAACAAGAGCAAATACGAACCATGCTGGCTGAATCATTGCAGGGTGTTGTTGCCCAACAGTTGTTGCGTACGGTTGACGGAAAGCGTTGTGCGGCATTGGAAATCTTAAAAGTCAACGCTGCGGTTGCAAACTTGATTCGTGAAGGAAAAACGTTTCAACTTCCTTCGATTATGCAAACTGGACGTAAAGACGGGATGCAGCTGATGGATCAGGCTCTTCAGGAATTATTGACTGCCAAGCGAATCAGTCCTGAGGAAGCTTGTCTTTTTGCTGTTAACAAGGCTCAGTTCATGCCACAGAGCTAAAAATAGGAGACTGAAATGGACGAGCAACGAATTAGCGTTGAAACCCGCCGGGTAGAACTGACCCTGTCTAATGGATTGCAATTAACCGGCGAAACCTTTTTGCAACTACACGGGAAACATTTAACCGGGGTTCAAAGGGTCGGTGAAATCCTTAACGGTGAAGACAACTTTTTGCCATTACGTTATGGCGGCAAAGTGCAATTGATAAATTTAGAGCAGGTTGTATCGATTTCCGTAGCGGCTGAGGAGGAGTTTGACCCGCTTCTGGCTCTAGGTGAAGAGCACCAACTTTGGGTCGAACCTACCGTGGGTGAGGCACTTAATGTGCGCATTTTTGTCAATCTCCCTGGGGGCAGAAACCGTGTCAAAGATTTTTTAAACCAAAAGAGGCGCTTTCTCCTTTTGCTTCAGGAAGATCAGATTATTTATCTAGCCCAAAATAAAATTTTACGGGTCCAAGATTGATGATCTCGCAAAAAATCAGTAAAGAAACTGTTGTCAGGTTCTCACCGCTCCCTCAATTGGGAAAGGGCCACCCTATTTAGTAATCGAAGTGACCCCATCTAGTTATTCCAAAAGACATGAAATACTATAAAGCACAGCCGCGCAGGAACTTATCATTATTCCGTAACAGTGGCTTGTGGCGTCAGGTTACCAGCCTCTACAGGAGCATCAGAGGCAGGCGTTAGCTGATCACGGGTTCGTACCTGGCTGCGGGTTGTGCTGGCAGACCCTTCTGTTGCTTGTTTTGTCTGATGTCGGTACTGGTTTTGATTTTGGTGCCGGGGCTGGCTTTGCTTCATCGCCCCAGAACCGGATCCCGACCCGCCACTGTGCTGGGAACGGGTATTGCTGTTGCCACCACCCTTACCGGCCAGAACCGGAGTAGCCATAGTACAGGCCAGCAATATTAACGCTAGAACCGTCAATTTTCTTTTCATCTCGTAAGACTCCTTCATTTAGACGTCTCGATGTTGTCCCCTCAACTGCTTACAACGCGCAAGCCAGACATCGGTTGACGCCACAGATTTTTTTTGTTGACAGGCTTGGACAACCCCGCAGCCTCTTAGTGATTGAACCCCTTGGAGAGTTAAAGAATTGGGCACA
>JASJGU010000061.1:0-5500 GCA_033791385.1 Desulfuromusa sp. | reverse complement strand
TTCTTAACTGATATTGGTTGTAAACGTTAAAGTCTGCATAGGAGATTTACATCATGCTCACTGTGGTATTTTTGTTTCTTTTTGTAGCCGTTGTTTTATTTGTTGTTGCGTGGATTAAAAAAAAGCGGGCAAAAGACCCCGTTGATTTTCCGTATCAATCAAGAGAGGTGTTATGTACTCCTGCTGAGCGCTCTTTTATGGGTGTGTTGGATAAAGCCGCTGGAAATGGACACAGAATATTTACCAAGGTCAGGCTGGCTGATATAATCGAAACTAAGGGAAAACTTTCTCCTTCCGCACGACAGAGTTCGTTCAACCGAATTAGCGGGAAACACCTTGATTTTGTTATTTGCAATTCAAGGAATCTTTCCATTGTTGGCGCCATTGAGTTGGACGATAAGAGTCATCTAAAAAAAAGAGTGAAAGAACGGGATCAGTTTCTCGACAAAGCTCTTGATTCTGCAGATATTCCAATTCTTCGGGTAAAAGCACAGAGCACCTACTCACTCAAAGAGCTTTCAAGCGCCCTCGATGACACTTTCAATATTAACGTTGGAGGCCAATTGGAAGCAATACCAGCTCCGCCTGAAGCCATACAGGAACCAAGACAAAAACAGATTGCTGAAGCAAAGGAGAATTCGAGTGCCGAAACAATAGCTCCGGTTTGTCCAAAATGCGGGGCAGAATTAATCGAAAGGGTTGCAACAAAAGGGCAGTATGCCGGACAGAAATTCTGGGGATGCTCGAGTTTTCCCAAATGCAAGTTTGCAAAAAATAAGGGAACGGGATCAAACCTTGAATTGTGAATAATAGTATGAGATTTTAGGCCGATCATCAGGGCGAGCCCGGACCATGGCGGCGGCGCGTCAGTATGTCAATCACGGTCACATACAGGTCAACGGTAGACGGGTCAACATTCCCTCTTACCCCCTCAAACCCGGGGATGTGGCGTCCGTACGCAGGTCGAGCCGGGAAATACCCTGTTTCGTGGAAGCCGTCGAAGAGATGGTTGCCCTTCCCCACGCGGATTATCTTGAAAGGTCCCGGAAAGATATGAGCGTGCGTCTGGTCTATCTGCCCAAACGGAAAGAGGTTTCATTGCCCCTGGATTTTTCGCGGCTTGTCGAATTTAACGCCCGCTGAGGCATGCTGAGCTCGGGTCTTTCCCGCGTTGACGGATATTGTGTGCATGCGTTATGGAGATGCGGACCTGCAAGAATGGAAACCTTGTGTTTCAAAGGTTTGCAACGATGCCCCCTGCAGCCGGCCGCGAGCGGTTGCAAGTGGTGAATGTTATTGACACCTCATACCCAGTTTTCTATATTTCTTTCCCAAGAAAACCACGGGGGAAAGCTTCCTGCGTTACATAAAAACGATGCACTGCCCACACCCGTCCCCGGGGACGGGGTTTTCCGGTGCGTTTTTTATATCGAAACAATGTCGGCATCACCTCCTTTTGTTCAATACTATTTATATATAACCACCGAATATTTGATCATCAAAACCGCATTCAAAGGAGAGATTATGGCCAAAAGAGATGACATCCGCAAAATCCTCATCATCGGGTCGGGTCCCATCGTGATTGGACAGGCCTGTGAATTTGACTATTCCGGTACACAGGCATGTAAGGCGCTGCGATCCATGGGATATGAAATCGTGCTGGTCAATTCCAATCCGGCGACCATCATGACCGATCCGGGTACGGCGGATGTGACCTACATCGAAGCGCTGAACCTGAAAACCCTGACGCAGATTATCGCCAAGGAACGGCCCGACGCGCTTCTGCCCAACCTGGGAGGGCAATCAGGTCTGAACCTGTCTTCGGAACTGCATCGAGCCGGCGTATTGAAAGAATATGGGGTTCAGATGATCGGTGTGAATGTGGATGCCATCGAGCGGGGTGAGGATCGTCTGGCGTTTAAGGCCAGCATGGCAAAACTGGGTATTGAAATGTGCCGCAGCGAGGTCGTCACCACGGTTGAGGATGCCGAGGCGGCGGCAGACGAACTGGGCTACCCGGTGGTCATTCGTCCGGCCTATACCATGGGGGGAACCGGCGGCGGCATGGTTTATAACAGCGAGGAATTACGCGTTATCGCCGCCCGCGGTCTGGCGGCGAGTTTTGTCAATCAGATCCTGGTCGAGGAATCTGTTCTGGGGTGGGAGGAACTCGAGCTGGAAGTGGTTCGCGACGCCAAAAACCAGATGGTAACGGTTTGCTTTATCGAAAATGTCGACGCCATGGGCGTCCACACCGGCGACAGTTTCTGTACGGCCCCCATGCTGACCATCAGTGCAGAACTTCAGGAACGTTTACAGAGGTATTCCTATGCCATTGTGGAGGAAATCGAGGTCATTGGCGGCACCAATATCCAGTTTGCACACGATCCAAAGACCGACCGTGTGGTTGTTATCGAGATCAACCCCCGCACCTCCCGTTCATCCGCCCTGGCCTCCAAGGCGACCGGGTTTCCGATCGCCAGGGTTTCCTCCCTGCTTGCCGGCGGCATGACCATGGATGAAATACCCTACTGGCGCGATGGCACCCTGGATAAATACACACCGTCCGGTGACTATGTGGTCGTCAAATTCGCCCGCTGGGCCTTTGAAAAATTTGAGGGCGCCGAGGATAAGCTGGGCACCCAGATGCGGGCGGTCGGCGAAGCGATGAGTCTGGGGAAAACATACAAGGAGGCATTTCAGAAAGCGATTCGCAGCCTTGAAATCAACCGCTACGGACTTGGGTTCGCAAAAAATTTCAATACCCTGTCCCTGGAAGACCTCATGGACCGTCTGAGTTTTGCCTCCAGCGAACGCCAGTTTATCATGTACGAAGCCCTGCGCAAAGGTGCCGGCGTGCGGGAACTGCATGAGAAAACGCATATCAAGCCCTGGTTCATCGAGCAGATGCGGGAACTCGTCGAACTGGAGGAGAAAATACTGGCATGCAAGGGGCAGGCATTACCGGATGATCTGCTGAAAAAGGCCAAAAAGGACGGGTTTGCAGATCGTTACCTGGCCAGACTGCTCAACCTGCCGGAAAAGCAGATCCGTGAACAGAGGAAGGCCTTGGGCATGAACCAGGCATGGGAGCCGGTGCCGGTCAGCGGTGTTGAAAACGCAGCCTATTATTACTCCACCTACAACGCCCCGGACAGGGTTCCGGTCAGTGACCGGAAAAAGATAATGGTTCTGGGCGGCGGACCCAACCGTATTGGTCAGGGCATCGAATTCGATTACTGCTGCGTGCATGCGGCGCTGGCCATCCGCGATGCCGGTTATGAATCAATTATGGTGAACTGCAATCCTGAAACCGTATCGACCGATTACGACACATCGGACAAACTCTATTTTGAACCGCTGACCGTTGAAGACGTCTTGAGCATCTATGAGAAGGAGAAACCCGAGGGTGTCGTGGTCCAGTTTGGGGGGCAGACCCCCCTGAATATCGCCACCGAACTGGAGGAGATGGGTGTAACGATCATGGGCACGTCTCCTGAAACCATCGATCTGGCCGAAGACCGGGACCGCTTCCGGCTCATCATGCGCAAACTGGGCATCCCCCAGCCTGAGTCAGGTATGGCCAGCACCATGGCGGAAGCCCAGGAGATTGCTGAAAAGATAGGGTACCCGCTGATGCTCAGACCCTCGTACGTTCTGGGGGGGCGCGGTATGGAAGTGGTGCAGGATGAAGACTCCCTTAAATTCTATCTCGAGGCGGCGGTAGAGCTCTCTCCGGAAAGACCGATTCTTATCGACAGATTTCTGGACAACGCCATCGAGGCCGAAGCCGATGCGATTGCCGACGGTACGGACGCGTTCGTGCCGGCCGTGATGGAACACATCGAGCTGGCTGGCATACATTCCGGTGATTCAGCATGCGTTATTCCGCCGGTGAGTATCGCGCCCAAGCACATCGAAACCATCAGCGAATACACACGCAAAATTGCCATCGAACTGAACGTGATCGGGCTGATGAATATTCAATACGCGATATTTGAAAATGCGGTCTATGTGCTGGAGGCCAACCCCCGTGCATCGCGAACCGTGCCCCTGGTATCCAAGGTCTGCAATATTTACATGGCCCGGCTTGCCATGCAGGTCATGCTTGGCAAACGTATCGCGGATCTGGGACTGACGCGTCAGTCCTTGCCTCACTACGGTATTAAAGAGGCTGTGTTTCCCTTCAACATGTTTCCAGAGGTCGATCCGATCCTCGGACCCGAGATGAGATCTACCGGCGAAGTCCTGGGGATTTCCCATTCCTATGGGCGTTCGTTTTTTAAAGCCCAGGAAGCGACCCAGGTTCCGCTGCCCCTGGAAGGGTCTGTGCTGTTTACCATTGCGGACCGGGACAAAAGTGCGGCGCTGGAGGCTGTGCGGCTTTTTAAGGAGCTGGGTTTCAAGATATTGACAACGGAAGGCACACACTACTTTCTGGAAGAGCGCGGTATCGAAAACACGCCCCTGCGTAAACTGGGTTACGGGAGACCGGATCTTGTGGACGCCATAAAGAACGAAGCCGTAAGTCTGCTGGTGAACACGCCCAGCGGCCGAAAGAGCGCGCTGGACAGTTCCAACATACGCAAAGCTGCCATCAAGTACAAGGTGCCCTATATTTCGACCACAGCGGCGGCCATCGCGGCTGCCAAGGGCATCGCGGCACGCCGCGATGGGGAGCCGCAATACAGATCCCTGCAGGAATACCACAAGGGGATGCAGTAAGGGCAGACGCATGCAGGATGGCGGCGCTGGCGCCGTTTGCGTTCACCGTGCGGCTTGAAAAACAAATAACGAAATCGAGCAGGGGGAGGCCTCACGACCTCCCTCTCTCACACCACCGGGCATACGGTTCACATACCACGGCGGTTCCTTATGTTAATACCGGTCCAAACCTTTGAGATTTGGGGACGTTGTTGACAGGGTGTACAAAGTTAAAGAGTACGTTCCTAAAAATTGATCAGATCTACTGCTGATTAGACTCTAATAGATGGCATAGCAAAAGGAACTTTACCCAATGACAAAAAA
This sequence comes from Desulfuromusa sp., assembly GCA_033791385.1. Lineage (GTDB taxonomy): Bacteria > Desulfobacterota > Desulfuromonadia > Desulfuromonadales > Geopsychrobacteraceae > Desulfuromusa. Next base: position 472 of record JASJGU010000061.1, on the reverse strand, counting down.
CAGGTACCTGGGAGTTGATGGCTGCAAGGCAGGCTGGTTTTTTGTAGTTATAGGCCCAGAAAATGAAGCTGAATTCGGGGTTTTTGAAAGCATAGACCCCTTATTTCAGGCCTACTCGGATGCTAAATACATCTTGATCGACATACCGATCGGATTACCTTCGGAAGCAAAAGAAATCCGATCGTGTGACACAGAAGCCCGAAAAGTACTAAAACCAAACAGGCACAACAGCGTTTTTTCCCCACCCTGCAGAGAGGCATTGCCGGTTTCGACTTACGAAGCGGCATGCCGGATCAATAAAAAGATTACAGGCCGAAAGATCAGCCGCCAGGCATATCATGTCAGCCAAAAGATACGGGAAGTCAACAACCTATTATCCCGTTTGTCTAAAGCACGTGAGAGAGTGCGCGAGACCCATCCTGAGATCTGTTTCTGGGCGCTGGCCGGATACAAACCAATGGATCATTATAAG
>JASJGU010000060.1:0-4003 GCA_033791385.1 Desulfuromusa sp. | reverse complement strand
GAGCACTGAACTGAGTACCCCTTGTGGGGTGTTAATTTGTTATACCCGTTGTTGTACTAACTTCGCTGAAAAGGGTCTCGTTGCCAGATTTGGCGAGTAGTCTGAGGGGAATTGGAGATGGATTATTATAGCGTAACTTCCAGCTACCTGATTCATTAACAGGGACAGCACCCAGCAGGGCCCCTGAATCTGCGTTATAGACGCTGACAATCTGGTCGGCAATTCCTTTTCCTGCGACTTTAAGCTGCCCTTGTGGGCCATTCCACACCACTTTAGTGAATTGGAAATAATCGCTGGATAGATCCGGCTTAGTATTGTATTGGGACTCTCTGAGTCCCCCGTAGGGCCAACATTTTTGAACCGGGCTACCGTATAACTCGACCGGCCGGTTGTTGTCATCTAATTGTAATGTCTCCCCGGAGAGTAGATGGGCAATCGTCCAGACGACCCAGTCAGGATGAGTGGGGCACCCTGGGATATTCACGGTTGGCACGCCGGTGAGTTCGCTTACGCTGGCAATACCGCTAGCGTTTGGATAGCCGGAGGGCATACCGCCAAAACTGGCACAGTTACCGATGGCCAAAACAGCTGCAGCATTTGGAGCCAGCATCCGCATGGCCTGGATGGCAGTCATCTCTTCTCCCTGATCGGTCGAGAGCATGCAGGTATGTCCGTCAAAAGCCGTAGGAATATCACCATCCACTGCTAGAATGTAACTCCCCTGAGGGGAACTGTCTATCAACCGATTTGCAGTTAGGCCCCGGAACGCGGCCATTAGGTCAGGGTGGAAATCCAGATCAATGGTATTGAAAAGCAGATCTGAGCTAAATGTTGGTTCGGCCTCGTTAAAAAGGCTGGCCCAATATACGGTACAGCCGGTGCAGTTAGCTCCGTTTAGCCAGATAACCTTTGGTATTTCAGATCCATCAATTGCAAGTGCTTGTTCCAGTTTACCAAGAACGGTCATCGGCAGTCCCAGAGTCGCAGCTGAGTTGACACAATATTTCAAAAAATGGTGTCTATGTATTTGCATTTGATTTCCTCCTTCTATGCTGAACCGTACTTGTGTTCTTTAGCAGTGTGATAGCGTCTTGAGCCTTGGTCTTTGATTGTCAAATACTGGCTCGATATCTGTTTGTAATAGCAATTATCATACCAGATTGTCGATTGTGCCTATGTGTAAATGATAATAGTTGTAGGTGGTCGGTTATAGGACCTTGCTGGTAAACAATAGGAGCCGAATATGCCTTGTCAGGCAGACCTTGTAGGTAACTTATGGATTGGAGTGTGCAAAAAAAGATCTGTCTCTATGCAAAAAAGGTACTATCGGCTTATAGCCAACCGAAATTGATGGCGATTTTCCAGGGCTTCAAGTTAGTACCTTACATATTGTTTTCTTGTTTTTTGCAAGAAAACAATATGTCTCAATGTACTTATACCCCCTTGAGGGGTGTTAGGTGCAATTGGCAGAACTCACTCCGAAAAATCTTGCTGGAAAAATAGTAATGAGTTGCTTACTGAGAACAGGAAAATGGAGGACCGGCGAAACCTCGAAATAAGGAATGGCCGGTTAATGGTGGGATTAATGAGTACAGTCTGTGTTTATTCCTTTGAATTTGGCATAAATGTCATGGACCCTATGCCGCATGTTGTGGATCATTGGCGCCGAGGTTAATCAGACACGAAGTGGGGATATAACGTTCTGTGCCGAGTGTGATCCTGTATCTGTCACCATTGCGGCACGGAAAAAGAAATATTTTCTGACGAGTTCAACCGCGAACATATTTGTAAAAAATGTCAGCAGCTCATTGATTTTAAGCTGTGTGCATGTAGTGGCGGTGCTTCTGATGAGACGCACAGATAATAGTCACTGTTCTGTTCTTTGTTCTTCTAACTGCTGCTGCAAGGCCACCGGATCTGTTACCGGCATTTTGCAGGTGAAATCAGCACAGACATAGGCTGTTGCCTTGCCTTCTAAGGGAACTACGTTTCCTATAAATGGCAGATTTTGGGCAAGATATCTCTGGTTTTCCGCCCCGTCAGCCAGGAGAAGAAGGCGTGGCTTAGAAAAAGTACTCTCAACAATGCGAAGCAGGGCCTCGGTGTCTTCTGCCCCACGTGTACCAGCAATCACTACATGTGATGGTTTCGTTTCGACCTGGAGCCAGGCGGTGAGCATAAGCGGCAGGGCTGGAGGATAGTTGTTAATTACCTCGCTGAAGGATTCCATGAGTCGGCGGGCCATCTGTTGCCATTGGTCATTGTTCTGCAATTGTCCAAGACGCAGAAGGTTATGCGCTGTCACTGAGTTGCCGGCGGGTTCAGCACCGTCATATTGGTCCCTCATTCTGATCTTAACAATGGGATCGGCTACACTGTCGTAAAAAAAGCCTCCCTGTTCGTTCCAAAATAATTCGATTTGTTTCTCAGTTAAGGCAATGGACCAACTCAGCCATTGAGGGTCCTGGCTTGCCTGGTATAAGTCAAGCAGACCATCCACAAGGAAGGTGTAATCAGACAGCTGTCCTGCCAGACCGGATTTTTCTTTCCGGTAACGGCGCAGTAAGGTTTTGTTCGTGCTGTTGTAGAGATTGTTTTTAATAAAATTTGCAGTTTGTTCAGCTGCAGTAAGGAGTTGTGGGTCCTGGAGAATCCTGCTTCCCCTGGCCAGAGGTCCGATCATCATGCCGTTCCAGGCGGTGATGATCTTGTCGTCGAGATGAGGCCGTCGTCGCAGTTCACGTGCTTTGAGGAGTATCTCTTTTGAGGTGCTCAAACTCTTGGTAATTTGCTCTGTATTGAGCTTGAAGCGTGGGGCAATTTCCTCATTGTTCTGGGCACGGTATAAAATATTTCTGCCGGAAAATTCCTTCATGGGATCCTGTGCCACGTTCCCGTCATTTTTCACCCCGTAGCTGGCGTTAAAGATGTCTGCTGCTTGAGTTCCAAGTTGTTTGACGATATCCTCTTGGGTCCAGAGATAGTAGGCACCTTCTCCGTGTTGTCCTGGACTGTAGGGATTCTCGCTGTCGGCATCTTCAGCCGAATAGAATCCGCCGGCCGGATCATGCATATCCCGCAATAGGTAGCCAAAAATATCTCTGGCCGTTTGTGCATATGCCTTATTTTTGGTGATCTGAAAGGCATCAAGATAGGAGTCAGCCAGCTGGGCCTGATCGTAGAGCATTTTTTCAAAATGCGGGACAAACCAGTCTGCATCGACAGAGTATCTATGAAAACCGCCGCCGATCTGGTCATACATGCCACCTGCTGCCATCTTGTCGAGGGTAAATAAGGCCATGTCCCTGGCCTTCTCCTCTCCTGTGGCCAGATAGTGTGCAAAAAGAAAGGAAAGGACAACTGGCCTGGGGAATTTTGGTGCCTGACTGAAACCTCCTTCGCGAGGGTCATAGCTTTTTTCAAGCATATTGAAACCACGTTCAAAAACATCCGATTTGATAGCGGCTGGAGTGGCTGCATTGCCGGTTTTTAGCGCGGCTACCATGCGACTCGCAGATTCCTGCACGTCTTCCCTCCGTTCCAGCCAGACCTTGTGGATGGTCGTCAGCAGATCTTTAAAGCCGGGTCGCTTGGCAACTGATGTCGGCGGGAAATAGGTGCCAGCGTAAAAGGGACTGCTGTCGGGCAGTAGAAAGACGGACATTGGCCAGCCGCCGGAGCCTGTCATTGCCTGGGTTGCCGCCATATACATCTGATCGATATCCGGGCGTTCTTCTCTGTCTACCTTAATGCTGACAAACCATTCGTTGAGGATGGCGGCGATTTCAGGATTTTCAAAGGATTCATGGGCCATGACATGACACCAGTGGCAGGTGGAATAACCAATGGAAAGAAAGATAGGTTTGTCTTCACTTTTGGCCTTAGCGAATGCCTCTTCCCCCCAGGGGTACCAAGCAACCGGGTTAAAAGCATGTTGTAGCAGATAGGGGCTTTGTTCATTAATCAGGCGGTTTGCTTTTTCTCCGGCCGCCAGTCTTTTCTG
>JASJGU010000059.1:0-2731 GCA_033791385.1 Desulfuromusa sp. | reverse complement strand
TGACTGATGGTTCGAAGGCGCAGGTTGACTACTTCGATGGGAGCGAAAGGGTTGGCGTGACCACAACGATCCTTACAGATCACGTGAAACGCTGCAGCTGCCTTTGCAATATCGATCGGAGTGTCCGGCAACGGGCAGGTTTGCGAAAACTCCTGACCAATGTAGCGAAAATCAAGAAAGCGTTCTTTAGTGATCGTTGCGATGTCCAGGCCTTCAGCCCGGGCAAGCGTTTCCGCTTCTGTATCGAGTGCCTGAAAACCTGCGTCAAGCATGCTCAGGTCAACACCGCTCCAGGGTGAGAAGAAACTCGCCTTGTAATCATGGCGGATATCGCTTTGCAGCATACCCCAGGCAGAAAAGACGCCGGGAAATAGCGGGATAATCACCTCCCTGATTTGCAGGGAACTAGCGATTGAGGCCGCATGCAAAGGCCCTGCACCGCCGTAAACCACCAAAGAGAAACGCCTGGGGTCGATTCCGCGTGCAATGGTAATCGAACGCATGGCATCGGCCATTTTCGCATCGGCAACGGCGATGATCCCCTCGGCCATAGGATCGAGCTCCATATCAAGATCTTTGGCTAGCCTGCCCACGGCGTTGTCGGCGCCGGGTTTGTCGATGGTCATAGTTCCACCCGAAAAATAGTCGGGATTGATGCGTCCGAGCACGACATTAGCGTCGGTTACGGTTGGCTCAGTCCCCCCGCGGCCATAACACACGGGGCCTGGTCTCGAGCCCGCACTCTCCGGACCGACTCGCAGGGCACCGTCCGCCATCCGCGCAATCGAACCGCCACCTGCTCCGATAACGTGAATATCGACAATCGGTGTCTGGATCGGCAATCCTTGAATTTCCGCTTCGGCCGATATCGTGATCTTGCCGTCCACAACCAGGCTCGCATCGAATGATGTACCGCCCATATCGACGCAGATTAAGTTTGGACGGTCCAGCAATCGGCCAAGATTCTCGCCGCCCACACCACCGCCGACGGGGCCGGAAAGTAGTGTCCGGATCGCTTTTTCCCCGGCAGTACCTGCCGACATGCCACCGCCATTTGAGGACATCACGCAGACACCAGCCGCAGGTGCGATCTGCCGTATTTCTCCGACAAGCCGGTCGAGGTAGCGCTTGACCGGCGGTGCAGTATAGGCGTTCAGCACCGTGGTGGAGGTGCGGGCAAATTCCCGCCATTCCGGGGACACGACGGATGATAATGAAATGCTGATGTCCGGTAGATATTTAGCAAGATAATCGCGCGCCTGGATCTCATGATCCGGGTTCTTGAACGAGAACAGAAAACAGATTGCCAGGGCTTCATATTTCTCTCGCTGACATGCTTCAATGACCGCATCAAGATCGCCAGGCCGGATGGGCTCAACGATCTGACCCTGTGCATCAACACGCTCGCGGACAGAGTAAATGTCCCGCGGCGGCACCAATGTCATGGGCTTTCGATAATTCAGCGCATAGATGTCGCGCCGTTCATTGCCCTGGATCGTATAGCTGCCGGCGAAGCCTTCGGTCGTAATCAGGGCGGTTTTGGCGCCACGCCGTTCAAGAACCGCGTTCAATCCGATGGTTGTACCGTGAATGAAATAGTCTACACGGGCCGTTTCGCTGACTTCGCGTAAACCCTGTAAAACCGCGTTTGCCGGGTTGTCCGGTGTGCTCGGAATCTTGCGCGTGATGACCTGGCCCGTCCTCCTGTCCTGGACGACGATATCCGTGAACGTACCACCAATATCTGCTGATACTCGGAGGTTGCCACTGAGTTTAAGTGCTTCAGTCATTTTATTTGCTCCAACCTGAGGGTGATTAACCCCATACTTCCCGCGCCATCCGTAGGAAATTACCACCTATGATCCCTCGTATTTCAGTGGCGCTAAAACCGGTTTTTGCCAATAGTTGCAAAACTTCTGCAAACTGGTCCGGACGAGCAACCGTAATGCCTTTGGTGTCGTATTGCTGCCCTTGCGGCCAATAGTCTGGGCGCGCGGAAAGTTCTAAGCTAAGGTCGACATCCGGAAAGAAAAAATCTAGCGATATCCCGGTATGCTCCGCGCCGATCGTTTCGGCAATGTAGGAAACGGAATGTACTAGCGCTTCGGATGAGCTGTCATTTTCGCCCAAAAAAATACCAATCCCACAGGCACCCACTACACCGCCGGTTGCCGCGCAGGCCTTCATCTGGTCATCGGTGATATTGCGCTGGTGGTTGCAGACGGCTTTCGGATTGGAATGGGAAAACATCATTGGCTTTGATGAATGTTCGGCCATTTCCATGCTGCTGGAGAAACTACAGTGGGATGCGTCCACCAGGATACCCAAGCGGTTCATCCGCGCGAGCGCCTCTTTCCCAAAGGCTGTCAGCCCTACATCCTGATCATGGCATCCGCCGGCCGTGTCATTGTTCAGGTTGTAAGCAAAGAGTGCTTGCCGAACCCCAAGACCATGGAGTACATCCAGTCGGTCCACATCCCCTTGCAGTGTGTTCAGCCCTTCCAGATCAAACGACAATGCAAGCTTTCCATCCCGGTGCGCTGCCTGTACATCAGCAGATGTTTCAACGAGAATATATTTATCCGGGTGGCTATCAATAAATTTACGATATACCTCGATGATTTCGAAAACCTCGTTCGCAGGCATCACATCGTAATAGACGTTCAACGACACAAAACTCACCCCGGCGTCCCGCCAGTGAGAAAGCTTCTCCAAATTCGTGTCTACATGT
>JASJGU010000058.1:0-9051 GCA_033791385.1 Desulfuromusa sp. | reverse complement strand
CTTAAACTAGCGACATTCAGGACTGTCCCCAGAGTTTACGAGCCATGAAAATGTGGCGGCTCGCACCGCAAAAGGCTGGAACAGCCCCGGATTTGCTGCCATCTACCCTTAAACTGCCATTCTCGGACAGCCTCCTAAGTTAAGTGAAAAACTTGCTACATTGAAATCGTTCCAGGACTTCAGCTTTCTGCATCCCGGCGATCATAAAATCTCGAAATGTTTTTTCCGTCAATGTCGGAACTTTATCCTGTAACTGCACCATTGAAATCATATTCACCATATTTTCCTGCAATGTTGTTATCGGCACAACGTCACCGCGTTGAATTTCATCCCAGACCAAATGTGCCGTCGCTATCCCCAATCCCATCCCCAATTTAAGGGCAGAAATCAAGGCTTCATGGCTGTCAAGAGTCATAACCATATTGAAATTTTCAGGACTCTTGCGGAAATGGTGTTTGAACCACAACTTCAGAATGGGAGGATCATCCTCGTCGGTAATATATTCCTTATTCAACAAATTTTTAAAAGAGTGATCCCCGGCAATTTCTTTCTGATAATAGTCTTTTGAACAAACCAGAATCATTTCCTCTTTAAGGACCGGATCAATACTGAAAATCGCGGGGAAATTGATAAGTTCTCCCGGCTTAAAATAAACATCAACCAGCGCATAGTCCAATATCCCCTCCCTGATCATGGTTAATAGAGGGATTGATTCTTTAAACTTCAGTTTAAATATCACGTCTGGATACAGTTGGCGAAATTCATGACAAAACTTGGGCAGGTACTCTTTTCCAAACTCTCTGGGAGCACCAATTCGCAGCGATCCCGCGGGTCGATCCAGAGGTTGACGGATATAGGGTATCTCATCCTGTAGCTTGTCGACAAAGGGTTCGACAAGTTTGAACAATCGCTCTCCGGCGGCTGTCGGAACCAGCTTTTTATGCAAACGGGTAAATAAAGGAACTTTTAGCTCAGCTTCCAGCTTTTGCAGCTGCTGACTGACCGCGGGTTGTGATAGATGTAACCGGTTTGCCGCTGCAACAATGCTGTTGAGCGAGTAAATATGATAAAAAACTTTGAGACGATTGAAATCTGGAAGCATAAGTTGAATTTATCCTATAGCTAAAAAAGAATGATTTTACTTATACACCGTATCGGCCTAGTGTTCAACCCACGACACAACACACCTATGAAGGAGGCCGTTATGACCTACATTGTATTTATCGGACTTGGAATTATTTTTTCGTTACTCATGCTTGGATTTTTCTCACTGGAAAGGTTCGAAAGCGAAGGACGGATTGTCAATGCCGAGTGGCTGAGTAGCGAAGAAAAATTTCATCTTATCTCCCGTTGGGGCGCACAGAATTAAACATCCGCTCAGCACCACCGAGCATATATTCCTGATTTATGAAGCAGCCTAAAAAGGCTGCTTTTTTGCGTTTACCGGTTTTACTTGAAACACCCCATTCCGATAATCTCTGTGAATTTATATTTGCTCTCGAGATTCAGCAGCAGTACACTGACGAACTAAACCACCATGCACTGAAAGTGCATGGGTTTGAATCGGGACTGAAAGTCCCTTAGAATCAAAACCGAAGATCGTCATCCTCGCGAAAGCGGGGATCCACACTTCATAAAACCCCTGGGTTCCCGCCTTCGTGGGAATGACAATAATATGAGTAGCATCTGAAAGACTTGGACTAAAGTCCATAGTTTTTACTAAGGTGATGGAACAATAAAAATCATAGCAGACTAACATCAACAGAGAGATGCAAAGGAAGCGAACAGTGTACACTGAAAAAGTAATGGATCATTTCAACAACCCGCGCAATATTGGCATTATCGAGGAACCTTCAGTGATTATCCAGGTTGGCGATCCTGATTGTGGTGACACTTTGCTGCTTTCCCTGAAAATTAAAAAAGAGAAAATTGTCGATATCAAATACAAGATTTATGGCTGTGGCGCGGCTGTCGCGACCTCTTCTATCGCCAGTGAAATGGCGATGGGTAAAAACCTTAATGATGCATTAAAAATCACCGAGGACTCTATTGCAGCGGCGCTGGGGGGGTTACCCGAAGAGAAGCACCATTGTTCAAATCTGGCTGCTAGTGCTTTACGGGGTGCAATCAACGAATATCGTAAATCTGCTTTGAAAAAAGCATAGCTTTTATGGTTGTTTTTTAGAAAGAAGGAATATGACTCTCTTTTTACTGGTTCTTGCCGCATATCTGATAGGAGCAATTCCCACTGGAGTGATTTTAACCCGTTTGGCTGGTGCGGAAGATATCCGCAGTGCCGGCAGTGGAAATATCGGTGCCACCAATGTCTATCGGGTAGCAGGGCGCAAGCTTGGAATCATTACCTTGGTGGGTGATTGCTTAAAAGGGGTTGTTCCTTTGCTGATCGCGCAATTGGTCTTTAATCTCACTGGAAATGGGATTGCCTTGATTGCTCTGGCGGCTTTTCTTGGTCATTGTTACCCGGTTTATCTTGGTTTCAAAGGTGGTAAAGGGGTTGCCACGGCACTGGGAATTTTTCTGGTTTTATCGCCCCTGTCGGTTCTCTGTATTCTGTTTGTTTTTGTTCTGATTCTCTGGAAATGGCGCTATATCTCACTTGCGTCGATTTCAGCAGCGGCGACAATGCCGCTATTAGTTCTTTTATTCGAGGGCTCTCCTGCGCTGTTTGTCGCCACGCTGATTATTGCCAGCATCATTATTTGGCGGCATAAGGTGAATATTGAACAGCTACGCAGCGGAACTGAAAATAAATTTAATGTCTGAAAGAAGTCATGCGTAAATATATTGTAAGGCTTGTTTTCTCGGTCGTTCTGCTTTTATCTCCAATAGTTATTCTTGCTTGTTTCCTGATTTTAACTCCTCAGACTCTGAAAACACCCATTCACTTCCAGATTTCTCCAGGTGTCGGGCTGAATAAAATTGCTCTTGATTTGCAAGAGTCCGGGGTGGTTCGTAGTGCGCTGGCGGTTAAATTGTTGGCGCGTTGGAATCAGCAGAGTGGTCAGATCCAAGCGGGCGACTATCGATTCAGCGATCCTGCAACTCCAGGGGAAGTTCTTCAGCGTCTGATCCGGGGTGATGTCGAAAAGGTCAGCTTGACCATTCCAGAGGGATTTACCCTGCAACAGATTATTGCGCGGACGGCAGAACAGGGATTCGGGCAGCAGGAAAGACTGTTAGCCTTAGCATATGATGCTGATTTTATTCACTCTTTGAAAATTGAAGCCGATAGCCTGGAAGGCTATTTGTTTCCAGAAACCTACCTGTTCGCTCCTGGAATCGATGAAAAAGAATTGTTGAAAATGATGGTTGCCCAGTTCCGCAATCATGCTGATACTCAACTGAAGAAAGAAGCAGAAAAGCTGGGATTGAGTCCACACGAATGGTTGACGCTGGCATCAATTATTGAAAAGGAGACGGGAATTGTGGCAGAGATGCCATTAATCTCGTCGGTTTTTCACAATCGACTTAAACGCAAAATTCCGTTGCAGACCGATCCAACGGTTATCTATGGGATTGAAAATTTTGATGGCAATATTACCCGCAAACACTTGACCACCTTCACCCCTTACAATACCTATCTGATCAGGGGACTTCCTCCCGGGCCGATTGCCAGCCCTGGTCTTGCCGCTCTCAAAGCGGCAGTACACCCCGCAGAAACAAAATTTCTTTATTTTGTTGCCCGGGGTGATGGCGGCCACCAGTTTTCAAAAACCCTCAGTGAACACAATGCTGCTGTGCGAAAATATCTGTTGCAGCGACGGATGAGATAAAAGCCTTCTCCCTCAGGGAGAAGATGGCCGAAGGTCGGATGAGAGGGGCATGTTAATATGTTACGAGACTGTATTCCAAACCTCTTTCACCACAGAGTCTCAGAGAAGGTCAAAGACATTAACGCAGAGACGCTGAGACGGAGAAAAGCGCAGAGAAATCAAAAACTTTTTAAGGCTTTAAGACTAAGAATTAAATGTTTTCAGTTGTTCTCTGCGGCTCTCTCCGTCTCTCCGTTGAAATTATTTTGTCCCCCCTTAATTTCCTGGGGGAATTTAAACTGCAGCCAAAGCCTTTTCCACCGCAGCAATAGTCTTATCCAAATCTTCCTTTGAATGGGCAATACCCATAAAACCAGCTTCAAATTGTGCTGGAGCCAGGTTGATCCCTTGGTCGAGCATGCTGCGGAAAAAGCGTCCGAATGCGTCCGTATCACTTTTTAATGCATCAGCAAAATTATTAACTGACTCATTCTGGAAATAGGTGCAGAACATTCCTCCGACCCGCTGCCAGCAGGTTGCCACTGAGCTGTTCCCAGCAACTTGTTGCACCCCTTTCTCCAAGTATGCACTCTTTTCTTCTATCTGCTGGTAAAATCCCTCTTCCTGCAAAAGCTTCAAAGTTGTTATTCCGGCACTCATTGCCAATGGATTGCCTGAGAGGGTTCCTGCTTGATAAACACTGCCCTCTGGTGACAGACAATTCATGATTTCGCTTTTACCACCAAACGCGCCGACCGGCAGTCCGCCGCCAATAATCTTGCCGAGAGTCACCAGGTCGCCACGTACGCCGTAGCGTTCTTGGGCTCCACCATAAGCAACCCGGAAACCAGTCATCACTTCATCGATGATCAGGAGGATTCCTTCTGCGTTACAGAGATCTCGCAGACCTTGGAGGAATCCTGGAGCTGGCGGAACACAGCCCATATTTCCGGCAATCGCTTCGATGATGATGCAGGCAATTTCACCTTTGTTGGCGGCAACAATCTCTTTAACATCGGCCAAATCGTTGTAGATAGCCGTTAAGGTGTATTTGGCAAAATCGGCTGGAACACCAGCGGAAGTCGGTACACCAAAGGTCGCGAGCCCACTGCCAGCTTTCACCAGCAGGGAGTCAGCGTGGCCATGGTAGCAGCCATCAAACTTGAGAATTTTATCCCTGCCGGTAAATCCTCGCGCCAGCCTGATAGCACTCATAGTCGCTTCAGTACCCGATGACACCATCCGCACTTTTTCAATATTAGGATAGGCTTGATTCACCAGTTCGGCCAATTCTGTTTCCAGAGCGGTCGGGGCTCCAAATGACGCACCGCTGGCTGCCGTTTTCTGAATCGCCTCAACCACTTTCGGGTGGCAGTGGCCCAGAATCATTGGCCCCCATGAGCCGACGTAGTCGATATATTCATTGCCATCAGCATCATAAATTTTACTGCCGGCAGCCTTCTCAATAAAAATCGGGTTACATCCCGCCGACTTGAAAGCTCGAACCGGGCTGTTGACCCCACCGGGAATAAAAGTTTTGGCCTTAGAGAACAACTCTTCTGATTTTTTGTGATTCATGGTGGTCTCTGACTCCCTTGAAGGAAAAAGAAAAAGTGAAATGAATATTAATCTCAATTGGAATAGAATTATATATCACAGATAGCTTTAGGCTGAAACCTGGAGGAAGACTTTTTGCGCCAGTATAAAAACTAACATCGTTATAAAATATATTTGACCTTTTCGTAAAGGTACGATAAATACAATTGATCTCATAAATCATTCTTATTGGGTTTTGTCCCCTCTAGAGTTAGCACTTAAAAGTTTCTAGCAGGGCAAAAAGATCTTTTTGGACAGGCAAAACACCTTTTTATTCTTGCGAACAAAGCAAGTCAGAGCTAGTATCGGCAAATAATCTTCACTTCTTCAAACGGTCATTCATGTTTAATGAGTAGCAAGTTTTCTTCAGTTTAGATGTGAAATACCGTTTTTTAATGTTGGTAGATGGTTGTTGATTAAATTCAAGCGCTCCAAGGAGGACACATGAAGATCACAACGAGGAGAAAGTTTACTGGATTAAGTGCGCGCGGCACTTGTCTGACTCTGCTGGCTTTGGTATTGGCTGCCACCTTTACCGTTCCAGCTTTTGCCTTTCAGTTTGGATCCGGCGACTTAACGGGAAGTCTGGACTCAACACTTTCTTATGGTCTTGCCTGGCGGCTGGATGATCAGGATTCTGACCTGATTGGTATTGCCAATGGTGGTGATGCCTACTCGGTCAACTACGATGATGGTAACCTCAATTACGACAAAGGTGACCTGATCAGCAATACTGCAAAAATCACCAGTGAAGTAGCTCTTCAATATAAAAATTTTGGTCTGTTCGTTCGTGGTACCGCATTTTACGATTTTGAAAATGAAGATGGTGACCGTGCACGAACAGATTTAAGCGATGATGCCCTTGATATGGTGGGTAAAGATATCGATCTGCTTGATGCTTACGTTTCCGTTGACTTCGATGTTGCTCACATGCCTGCGCAAATTCGCGTCGGTAATCAAGTCCTCAGTTGGGGCGAGAGCACCTTTATTCAAAACGGCATCAATGTGATTAATCCTTTTGACGTCAGCAAGTTCAGAGTTGCTGGAGCCGAGCTTAAAGAGGGCTTGATTCCGGTTGGGATGGTTTCTGCTTCGATCAGTCCGACTGAAAATATTACCTTTGAAGGTTTCTACCAGTACGACTGGCAAAGGGTAAAAATCGATGCGCCCGGGACCTATTGGAGTACCAATGATTTTGTTGGTAAAGGGGGTGACAAAGTTATGCTTGGTTGGGGCGAAGTGTCTGACCAGGGGACCTTGCCCGCAGAAGACACTCTCTTGGGTGTTCCTCGGGGTTCCAATGTCTATGCTGACGACTCAGGTCAATACGGAGTTGCCATGCGCGTTTATGCGCCTGGCCTGAACGATACCGAGTTTGGCTTTTATTTCATGAACTATCATAGTCGTTTACCAGTTATCAGCTCACGGACTGGTGATCTTTCCGGGTTAACAGCGGCCGGCACAATTTCTGCTGTGACTCCAACGATTATTGGAACGGTTCTGGCGGATGGCGGTGATCCGACAAATGCCATAGCGGCAGCAACTCCAATTATCGGTGCTGAAGCAGCGACCGCCATAGCTGGTTCAACCGCACAGGCTTATGCTGCCAGCGGTGGGGATAGTGCAACTGCGATTGCTACAGGAACAACTGTTGCCACTGCTTACGGAACCGACGCTTTCGCTAAAACCGCTGAATATATAATTGAATACCCCGAAGATATCAAACTCTATGGTGTGAGCTTCAATACTTTGTTGCAAAAATCGGGTGTCGCACTGCAGGGCGAAGTGTCTTACCGGACGGATGTCCCTCTTCAGTTAGATGACATAGAACTTTTACTGGCAACAATGGAACCCCTTATTATTGCAAAAACAGGTGGAGCCATAGATACGTCTTCTTATTCGCAATTTTCTGACAGTATTACCCCGACCGACATTGTTAATAACGGGGGTGAGTCGATCTACATTCAAGGTTATGAGCGTTATGATGTAGCCCAGGCACAGATGACAGCAACTAAACTGTTTGGCCCAGTTTTTGGTGCTAGCCAATTTACCTTCGTTACTGAAGTCGGAGTCACTCATGTGTACGATATGCCGAGTAAAGATGAAATGCGGCTGAATGGGCCTGGAACACCTGTCTCTGGAAACCCTGACAACGCAGACCCAGCAAACCCAATTGCCGCTCATCCAGGCATAGAGGAGGAACCTGTTAAGGCTTTTGCCGATGCAACTTCATGGGGCTATCGTATGGTTGCCAAACTGGACTTTAACAATGCTATCGGTGCTGTAACGCTGTCACCACGAATTGCCTGGGCGCAGGACGTAATTGGAACGACTCCCGGGCCGGGTGGAAATTTTGTGGATGGGCGAAAGACAGTGACCTTAGGATTAGGTGCCAATTATCAGAACCAATGGACGGCTGATTTAAGTTACACCGACTATTTTGGTGCTGACCGCTACAATCTGGTCAATGATCGTGATTTTGTGGCCTTTAACGTCAAGTATTCATTCTAAATTATATAGGGAGCTGATATTATGCTGAAAAACGCATTAACTGGGGCATTTGCCATACTGCTGGTTGCGGGTCTGGCGGGCCAGTCTTTTTCTGCTATTAGTGCTGATGAAGCGGCCCGGTTGGGCAAGGATCTGACCCCGGTCGGAGCCGAAATGGCTGGCAATTCTGACGGCACCATCCCGGCCTGGGATGGTGGTATTACTACGCCTCCAGCTGGTTATGAAAAGGGGATGCACCACCCTGATCCCTACGCTGCTGATACAGTGCAAGTCACGATTACTGCTGCCAACATGGATCAGTACAAGGACAAGTTGACAGTTGGCCATCAGCAGCTGCTTAAAACTTATGACAGCTTTAAAATGAACATCTATCCAACCCAGCGCAGTGCATCTTCACCACAACGCATCTACGACATGACCAAGCAAGTTTCCCAGACCGCCGAGTTGATCAATGGTGGTGATGGCGTGAGCGGAACAGTTAACGGTATTCCTTTCCCGATCCCCCAAAGTGGTATCGAAGTGCTTTGGAATCACATGCTCCGTTATCGTGGCGATTTTGCTGCACGTAAAATTGCTCAGGCACCAATGACTCGTGGTGGCGGTTATACCCTGGTCCAGTTCGAAGATGAATTCAGCCTGATTTATTCACAGCCAGGGATGACTGAAGAACAACTCAAAAATCGGATTCTGTTGTTCCGGCAAGATGTCACTGCCCCAGCGCGTCTCGCTGGTAATGTTCTGCTGGTGCATGAAACCCTGAATCAGGTCCAGGAGCCGCGAGCCGCCTGGGTTTATAATCCCGGACAGCGCCGGGTTCGTCGTGCTCCAAACGTTGCCTATGATAATCCGGGTACCGCCGCCGACAGCCTGCGGACTTCTGATCAATTCGACATGTTCAACGGTGCTCCAGATCGCTATGACTGGAAACTGGTTGGCAAAAAAGAGATGTATGTCCCATACAACAATTATCTGCTCCACAGCGACAAGCTTAAGTATAAAGATATTCTGACTCCTTTGCACGTTAACCCGGAATATCTGCGCTACGAACTGCACCGCGTCTGGATTGTCGAAGCCACCTTGCGTGAAGGTTCACGCCATCTGTACAAGAAACGGACTTTCTATATTGACGAAGACTCCTGGCAGATCATGGTCGCCGATAATTATGACAACC
>JASJGU010000057.1:0-3913 GCA_033791385.1 Desulfuromusa sp. | reverse complement strand
GAAGGGAAAGCTTCGTTTACGGATGGAAATGATCTTGGTGAAGAACTTCCAGAGGCTCTTGAGTCGTTTGTATTTTGAGGTGTCTTTGGGGTTGCCTTTAATTTTGATAATTTTAAAGGGTTCATTGAGATGCTAGAAACTCAGGGGGATGTCCAGGTATTATCGAGCCCACGGGTTGCGACTGTTAATAATCAAAAAGCGGTTATCAAAGTGGGTTCTGATGAGTATTTTGTGACCGACATCTCCAGCGAAACTTTTAGCGGAACCAGTACGACCAATTCCACAGATCTGACCCTGACGCCATTCTTTTCCGGGGTTGCTCTTGATGTGACTCCACAGATAGATGCCAACGGAGGCATTACCCTGCATGTTCATCCGAGCGTTAGTGAGGTGACTGACCAGAATAAGCAGTTCACTGTCCGTGGTGAAGAACAGAGCCTCCCGCTTGCATACAGCACGATACGTGAGACGGATAGTGTCGTGCATGCAGAAAGTGGTCAATTGGTGGTTATCGGTGGGCTGATGAAGGAAAATACTGTCAATGAAACGGCTGGTGTCCCGATATTGAGTAAACTGCCGGGAATCGGTGCGATGTTCCGCCACACGATTGCTCGTTCCCGCAAAAGTGAGTTGGTCATTCTGCTGAGGCCGCAAGTTATTCGTAGCCAAGGTGATTGGGCGGCTGCCGTTGAAGAGTCGCGTCAGAGGATCGAGAAAATTTCACCCCAGTTTCAATCCAACTGGCGGCAGTAGTAATGCGCAACTGAGGATGGATTTGACTGATGTATGAGCAGTTTTTCGGTCTCAAGGAGAAACCATTCTCTCTGACTCCGGACACGGATTTTTTTTACCGTTACAGCGGCCACCAAGAGGCATTGAATGTGCTCTTGGTGGCATTACGCAACGGTGAGGGCTTCGTTCGTGTGAGCGGGGAGGTGGGTACCGGAAAAACACTGCTTTGCCGCCAGATGCTAAAACTGTTGCAGGATGATTGTGCCACGGCTTATTTACCAAATCCTCTCTTGACTCCACTCGAATTATACCAGGCCATCAGCCATGATCTGCAGCTGGATTTGCCCGTGGATGCTTCTATCCAACAGTTGTGTCAGGGGATTTTTGCAGAATTGATTCGGTTACGCAAAATAAAACGACCTCTCGTGGTTCTGATTGATGAAGCCCAGGCTATGCCACATCGAAGTTTGGAAGCGTTACGTTTGCTCAGTAATCTGGAAACAGAAAAAGAAAAGTTATTGCACATCTTTTTCTTTGCGCAGCCAGAATTTGAACAACGGTTGGCTGAAGATAATTTACGCCAGCTTCGGCAGCGCATTACTTTTTCCTATACCCTGACAACTTTGCATCATCGTGAGTTGTCTGCCTACCTTGGTCATCGCCTGCAGGTGGCAGGATTTGACGGGGAAAATTTATTTACATCTGCCGCAGTCAGCCTGTTGCACAAGGCAAGTCACGGTATCCCGCGGGTGATTAATCTATTGGCTCATAAGGCAATGCTGGTCGCCTACGGCAAGGGGGTAAGACAAATAGAGCGAAAAATGGTTGTCATGGCAATTAAGGATACTGGTGGGTCGAAATTATCGAAGGGAATGATGTCTTCACCGTACGCTCTGGAATTCAGCTTGGTCATGGTTATTGCTGTCGTCACTCTGCTTGCTTGGGGGGGGCTGTAATGAGTTTGATCAATGACATGCTTCGTGATCTGGAAAAACGCCGTAAGCGGGAAGAGCGTGGTATGGCAAGTAGTGAAACACCAGTGGTGGTAGATGGTTCGACAACTCCAAAGTTTTTTTTTCTGGCTGGCGGGGTTCTGCTATTGGCGGTCATTGTCTGGCTGGGAATTCAAATCAGTCCTGGGATGTTACCGATAAAGCCGGCTGTTCCGACTCTTTCTGCGCAGCAACAGATTACACCTGTTGTTGAACAAGAGGACACCGCTACAATTCTTCAGGATGATGGTGCTAAAAGTCCAGTTGCTGATGCTCCTTCTTTGGAGGCAAGCGCACTTATTCCCAATGCCACTCCAGCAGTTTCTGAACCACTCGCGGCAACGCTCCTTCACCTTGGTGTTGTGGAGACAAAAGATACCGCGCAATTAAACCTTACTTTTGTCCAGCTTCCGGAATATCGTTTGTTGCAAAATGGTATCGGGATGGCTCAGTTAGTCGTCAGTTTCAGCCAGACACAGATCGGGGCAGATTTTGTGATTCCCCAACTGACCGGAACACTGCTCAAGCGGGTCAGTTTGATGCCGCAAAGACAGACATTACAGCTTTTGGTTGATTTGGATGAAAGTGCTCGGGTGGAGAGTTTACAAGCGGTTGATGATTCTGGTCAGGGATATCGCTTACTGATCAAAATTGTGGCAACAGCGCCAGCTGTTGAAAATCTGGCAACTGCTGAAAGCCAGAAAAAACCGATACCAATTCCTGATAAAATCCCGACTGTGGCAGCAAAAGTTGTGGAGGTAGAAAATCCTGCTGCGATAAAAGTTAGCAAAACACGGACTCAGCTGAGCCGTGATCAGCAAGCTTATCGGGCCGGGTTGGAGCAACTTAAACGGGGACATCTAATAGATGCCGAAGCAAGTTTTAATCAGGCATTGCTTACCAATCCGAAATTAGTGGCTGCTCGGTTGCAACTTGCCGGATTGTTGCAACAGCAAATGCAAGTGGCTAAGGCAGAAAGTTTATTACAGCAAGGGTTGGCACAGTCTCCGAAGAATTCTGATTTACGTAAAATGTATGCCCGCCTGCTGCTGAATGATCAGCGCCAAGGCGAAGCAATCGATCTGCTGAAAGCTGAGCCTGTTCCAGAGATCATTCAAGATCTGGAGTATCATGCTCTGTTGGCCGCTCTATTTCAGGAATCTGGACAGTTTGAAGCCGCTAGTTCAATTTATGCTCAACTGGTTCAAGTTCAACCGCAAGCTGCACTTTGGTGGATGGGATTGGCTATTTCTCTTGAGCAGTCGGGCGCTTCTGAGCGGGCGCTCAATGCTTATCAGCAAGCCTTGAGTCTGCCGGGATTGCGACCAGATTTGCAAAATTATATTCAAAGCCGTTTACAGGCTTTGTAACGGAACCAAGGGTGAGGAGTTTTGATGGCCACTGAACATGCAACAGGCCCGCGGCAAAAAATCAGGATCGGTGATTTGCTGGTCAAAAATGGCATTATCACTGATGAACAGTTGATACATGCACTGGCAACCCAGAAAAAAACTGGTACAAAACTGGGGAACACCCTGATTGAACTGGGGCTGGTGACTACTCAACAGTTTCACGAATTTCTTGCTAACCAGATGAACCTGCCGTTTATTGATCTGAAACATTATAACTATAAACCTGAAGTTGTCCGTTTGTTGCCGGAAACTGCCGCGCGCAGGTTCCGGGCAATGGTTCTGGGTCAAGAGAATAGCCGATTACTGGTTGGCGTCGCCGATCCGACCGATATTTATGCTTATGATGAATTGACTAAAATTCTCAAACAACCCATCAGCCTTGCGGTTGTTTACGAAACAGAACTGCTTAAGGCGCTGGATACTGTTTATCGTCGTACTCAAGAAATTGTCAATATCGCCGAGGAATTGGGGGTAGAGCTCTCTCAGGGTGATGCTAACCTGGAACAGTTGCTGATTGAAGCTGATGTTGAAGATGCACCGGTTGTTCGTTTATTGAAATCGCTGTTTGAGGATGCTGTTCAGGTGGGGGCTTCTGATATCCATATTGAGCCGGATGAAAAAGTGTTACGGATTCGGCAACGAGTTGACGGAGTTTTACATGAGCAGGTGATGAAGGAAAAGCGCATTGCTCCTGCGTTGATTTCGCGCCTCAAACTGGTTTGCGGTCTGGATATTTCTGAGCGGCGGTTGCCGCAGGATGGTCGTTTCAATGTCCGG
>JASJGU010000056.1:0-7768 GCA_033791385.1 Desulfuromusa sp. | reverse complement strand
CTCTGCAGGTCAGCGTATTTCTATACACGCTAAAAATAGGGTGGTCTCCGGCGTCATCGGTAAAAAAGCAATCCATCTGATTGAACCGAAAGACCGAGAAAAAGTCATCAAGCTTAAGGAACAGTTCATCGATATTGGTTGCAGCACCCGTGACGAAGTTATGGCACTGGTACAGATCGGCGATCCGGTCACCTTTGCTGTTGGTGTTGAAAAACTACAGGGGGATCGCGTCACCTCAAGGGCATTCGATGACAAGATGGGCGCGTTTATCGTTGCCGAGGTGATGAAAAAGGTCAAACAGCAGGGCGGCGCGATTGCGGAACTCTACTCGGTTTCTACGGTACAGGAAGAAGTAGGGTTGCGAGGCGGAACGACCAGTACCTACGGTGTCCAGCCGGATGCGGGAATCGTTGTTGAGGTAACCCATGCCACCGATTATCCGGGCGTCGAAAAAATGGGGATCGGTGATGTTGTTGTTGGCAAAGGGCCGGTCATTGCCCGTGGCGCAAATATCAATCCAATCCTGTTTGATCTGCTGATGGAAACCGCGGTGGCGGAAAAGATTCCGGTGCAGATAATCGGTGTTCCCAAGGCAACCGGAACTGATGCCAATGTTATGCAGCTCTCGCGAGGTGGGGTGGCAACGGCACTGCTCGGGATCCCTTTACGTTATATGCATACGCCGGTTGAGGTGCTCTCTTTGACTGATCTGGAAAATGCTATCAAGTTGCTGACCGCGTTGACAAAAAGGCTCAAAAAGAATCAATCGTTTATACCTTGTTAAGCTGATAAGAACTCGGTCTCAGAACCACTTTTTCTTTTTGAAATAGATCAGCATGCCGACGCCACAGCTGAGCATAAATGCCCAGACCAGCGGATAGCCCCAGCGCCACTTCAGTTCTGGCATGACCTCAAAGTTCATACCGTAGATTCCTGCAATGAAGGTTAGCGGGATAAACAGCGAAGCCATAATTGTCAATACTTGCATGACTTCGTTCATCCGGTGGCTGATGCTTGACATGTAGAGGTCGATCAGGCCCGAAGCCGTGTCGCGGAAAGAATCGAGTGTTTCAAGAACTTGAATGCTGTGATCGTAAAGATCACGTAAATATACTCCGGTCGTTTCTTGAATCAGCAGCGATTCACCATGTAGCATATCGTTGACCAACTCGCGTAATGGCCAGACCGATTTGCGCAGCAGAATCAGTTGCCCTTTAAAATGATAGACCTGTTGTAAAGTTTCTTGAGTCGGTTGGCCGATCAGCTCTTTTTCCAATGCCTCCAGGCGATCCGCTATCTTTTCTAAAATATGAAAATAACTATCGACCACTGAGTCAAACAGCGCGTAAACCAGGTAGTCTGGTCCACGCTGGCGCATCCGCCCATTTTTGCGTTTCAAGCGTTCTCGTACACCATTAAACACATCCCCTGGACTTTCCTGAAAGCTCAGAATATTTTGACCTGTCAGCACTAAACTGACCTGCTCTGTCTCGATCTGGCTGGTCAGCTCATCAAACGTCATAATTTTAAGAATGATGAGAATGTAATCTTCAGAAACTTCAATTTTGGGCCGATGCCCGGTATTGAGAATATCCTCCAGTGATAAAGGGTGCAGGTCGAAAGCTTTTCCGAAGGCTTCTACATCAGCAACATCGTGGATCCCCTCCAGATTGATCCAACTGACCGTTGGAGATGTTTTGATCTCCAGGCAGCGTGCTAGGGTGACATCTTTTTCCGACAGTAGATTTTCTGCGTCATAATCGATAAAAGAGATAACAGATTTTTCGACCTTTTGCTCGCCAACATGGATCAATGTGCCGGGAGCCAATCCAACTTGTTTTGGAGTGTTGCGGAATAATGACGTGACGGTTTCTAATGGCTTATGGACCAGTTTCATTTGGGCTGCTCCCTACGATTAATCAGCGTTCTAAACCATAATCTTCATCAGTCAGAGATGATGTGTATTCATCCATTGCCTCTTCTGCTTCATTTGGGTCTGGAACCCTTGCCAGATGAATCAGGGCATCACCTTCGTGGGCCAACGGTAGGTTGAGTTGGCCGATGATCACGCCGGTAAATGGCGCGAGGACTTCTTCACGATCATCACCAAATGGATCACTGAGAATACCAAGAAGGTTACTCTTCTTGACGAAATCGCCTAGTTTAACATTAAGGGAGAATGTTCCGCTCATGCTTGCCCGAACCCAGCTGGAGCGATCAGTAACAATCGGCACACGATGTTTAACTCTTTTGTTGGCTGCTAGCATCCCGGTATGTCGCATCACTTTAAGGATGCCCTGAAGACCTGTTCGAATAACTGATTCGTTGAAATAGAGAGCTTCCCCGCCTTCGTAAACCAGGACCGGTTTTCCGAGTGCAGCAACTGCTTCACGCAACGAACCTTCACGTAATTGAGACGGAACAACAATAGGGGTTCCGAATGCGGAGGCGAGTTCGATGGTTTTCTGGTCATCCAAGCTGGCGCGAATTTGTGGCAGGTTACTGCGATAATTTGAGCCCGTATGCAGGTCAATACCAAAATCACAGCGGCTGCCGATCTCCGTCATGAACAGATGAGCCAACCGCCCTGCCAAAGAACCTTTTACCGAACCGGGAAATGAACGATTCAGATCACGACGATCTGGCAAATAACGGGACCTTTGAATGAAGCCGAATGGATTGGCAACAGGAATAGCAAGTAAAGTGCCTCGCAACTTACTTAGCGAACGGCTGATTAATAACCGGCGTACTATTTCCACCCCGTTTATTTCATCACCATGAACAGCGGCGCTGACAAATAAAACTGGTCCGCTAGTTTTTCCATGAACAACTTGAACCGGCAGCGTCATCTCATTGTTTGTGTACAGCCGAGCCATTGGTAAGGCTATAGTCGCACGCTCACCTGGATTTACTGTCGTTCCACCAAACTCGAAAGGCTTTGCGCGAATCATCCTTTACCTCGGGTTTTTGTCCGGCCGGGCTTGGCCTGTTTTTCGATAAATTGGATAATCATTCCAGCGACATCTTTTTCAGTAGAGGTCTCAATTCCTTCCAGCCCTGGAGAGGAGTTGACTTCCATGACAACCGGACCATGATTGGAGCGCAACAGATCAACGCCAGCAACATTCAGCCCCATAATGCGAGCAGAACGAACCGCAGTTGAACGCTCTTCGGGGGTTAGCCTGGCAATGCTGGCATCGCCCCCCCGGTGTAGGTTGGAGCGAAATTCCCCCTCTTTCCCCTGACGTTTCATAGCCGCGACAACTTTATCTCCGATGACTAAGCAGCGGATATCTGCTCCATCAGCCTCTTTGATAAATTCCTGAACTAGAATGTTTTCTTTTAATCCACGGAAAGCTTCAATAACACTAGCGGCCGCTTTTTTGGTTTCGGCCAGAACGACCCCGATGCCCTGTGTACCCTCCAATAGTTTTATGACCAGCGGTGCACCGCCAGCAAGGCTTATCAAATCATCAGTGTACTGTGTGGAGTTGGCAAAACCGGTAACCGGCAGACCGATCCCTTTACGAGCCAGCAATTGCAAACTACGTAACTTGTCGCGGGAGCGACTGATGGCAACCGATTCATTGATACTATAAACTCCCATCATTTCAAACTGACGGACAACAGCGGTGCCGAAGAAAGTGACTGAGGCACCAATTCGCGGGATAATGGCGTCATAGCCGACCAGTTCTTCCCCTTTATAGTGAATTGTCGGACGTTGGCTGGCAATAGTCATGTAGCAGCGCAGAGGATCAACAACCTTGATTTCATGGCCCAATACAGTACCTGCTTCTACCAATCTACGAGTGGAATAAAGATTGGGGTTTCTGGATAAAATGGCAATTTTCATTACAGCCCCACTTTCGATTTTTTCTTTTTAAAAGATGGAGATCCAAACAAATATGATTGATCTGGAGCGACTGCAATGTTGCGCATTGCTGTTCGCCCGAGCAACATCCGAAATTTCATGCTGTCCCGGTTTGTCAGCGTCATCTCAATGGGCCAGATATTGTTACCAAGTTGAACATTGGTCTCAATGACATAGCGCATTTCTTTATGTCCACCAGAGTCACTGACTTCGCGATAGTCTTTAATCGGGTACTGGCAAATTACCTCGATATTAAGGCGTCTTTGCAGCGGGTGTACTCCAAAACGAACCATATTGATATCGTTTTCCACAAAAGGCTCAACGAAAAAGGCGTGTAACGCCGATGTTCTGGCCCCAGTATCTATTTTGGCTTTAATCTTTTCGATATTCAGCTCAGGCAGAGATAGCCACTCTCGCCAGCCAATAAGTATTTTATCCATTTTTATATTCTACCTACCTTTTAAGGTTTAAGCCTGCTGCTCCTAAATTTTACGGACTCTATATATTCCTTTATTTTCGTTATTGCACTATTTTTCTACTGGTGAAGTACGATTTATTATCTCAATAATTTATTTACAATTGAGACATAAAAAAAGGCCCTCCGAGGAGAGCCTTTAGTTGAAGATGGGTATTGAGAAGTGTGGCGATAGCCCATGGGAGCTACCACTTAAAAGCGGGGTTTACTTATTGGTGCCGCCTCGTTTGCCGAATGGTTTTTTTGCGCCACCCGATTTGAATTTATTGCCAGCACCGAATTTGCTTTTACCGAAAGTCCGACGTTTGCCGGGACGCTCTGCTTGGCCGGAATAACTGCCGGTATCTGGGCTTATCTGTAACTGCTCATCGCAAACCCAGACGGTCTTTAGCTTGTGGAGCTTATCTGCATCCAGGGTTTTCGGCAGGTCAACCAGGCTAAAATTATCAAAAAGACGAATGCGACCGATGTCGCGGCTGTTGATATTGCCCTCGTTGCTGATTGCACCGACAATGTTGCCCGGCTCTACGCCGTGCTTACGGCCAACTTCGATGCGATAGGTCTGCATGTCGGAATCGGTAGCTTTGGGGCCACGGTCTCCGCGTTGTTGTTCGGGGCGCTCATTGCGAACCTCATCGACAACACGCTCGTCTGGCTGTAAGGGACGTTCTTTTTGCAACAGGTAGGCGAGGGTGGCGGCTATCTTGCGGTGTCCGATGTCGTATTCACTCTGGTACTGGTCGATCAATTCCTCGAAGAACTCGAGATCCTGAGATTCCATCGCTTCAGCAATCTGCTCTTTGAACAGGCCAATCCGTCTATTGGTGATGTCCTTGCGACTCGGCAGTGCCATCGGTTTGATCGGTTGCCGGGTCGCGCGTTCGATGGCGGCCAACATGCGTCGTTCACGAGGAGCGATAAATAGGATCGCTTTTCCTTCACGCCCAGCTCGTCCAGTTCGTCCGATACGGTGAATGTACGCTTCGGTATCGTGAGGAATATCATAATTTATAACATGGCTGATCCGTTTAACGTCCAGTCCGCGGGCTGCAACATCGGTAGCGACAACAATATCGAGAGAGCCATCCTTCAAACGTTCAACAGTTTTTTCCCGCAGCATTTGGGTCATGTCACCGTTTAGAGCTGCACTGGAAAAACCACGCGCTTCAAGTTTTTCAGCTAGTTCGACAGTGGCAATTTTGGTCCGGAGAAAGATGATCATGCCATCAATCTCTTCTGCTTCCAGAATCCGGGTCAGGGCATCAAGTTTGTGCATCCCTTTGACTTGCCAGAAATACTGGGAGATTGTCTCCACTGTTGATGTTTTGCTTTTAATGCGAATTTCAACGGGATCTTTCAGGTGCTTGCGGGCAACGCGCATAACTTCATTCGGCATGGTTGCCGAAAAAAGCGCAGTCTGACGTCCTTCGGGTGCAAAGCTCAGAATTTGCTCGACATCGTCGATAAAGCCCATTTTCAACATCTCATCAGCTTCATCAATGACGACACAAGAGAGCTTATCAAGCTTCAGGGTTTTACGATTCAGATGGTCTTGAATCCGGCCTGGCGTGCCGACGACAACCTGTACGCCCCGTTGAAGTTGACGGAGTTGTTGAGTATAATTTTGACCGCCATACACAGGCAAAACCTGAAAGTTTTTCAGATGACGGGCATAGGTCTGCATCGCCTCGGCGACTTGCAGTGCCAGTTCTCGGGTTGGGGTCAGAACCAGAATTTGTGGTGCTTTTAATTTGGGATCGATACGACTGAGCAGCGGCAACGAAAATGCAGCAGTTTTACCGGTTCCGGTTTGCGCCTGACCGAGCAGATCACGCCCTTCAAGTAAGGGGGGGATGCTCTGAGCCTGGATCGGTGAGGGGGTTTCGTAGCCGACCTCGTTGATCACTTTAAAAACAGCTGGAGCCAGATTCAGGTCGGTAAATGTCGGTGTTGGTGCTTCGCTCATAATATCTAACCAATTGAGAGTGCGTTATTTTTCGAAATTAGGCAAAAGATGCGAACCATACCTTATATTGTTTGAGAGTACCAGCTTTATTCAGACGTGTCGGTCGAATCGTCACTATGTCATTGCTAAATATTAAGAGTTCGTTAGAATGGGTTAAATACGCTTAAACTTTTCTAAGGGGATGTCTGATGGATGATGGTCAAAAACGGGAGATATTACTGGAAAGCGGTACCAACGAGATGGAGATCATCGAGTTTTACGTTGGTGATCAACCTCTGGGAATTAATGTCCAGAAGCTCAAAGAAATAATTTCATATGACGAAGAGGCCCTGACAATCATTCCTGAGTGTGCTCCGGCAATGCTCGGGGTGTTAATGATGCGCGGGACAACAATTCCGTTAATCGATCTCAAAGTACATCTTAAACAGCGGTGCCTGTAAGAGTCCGCTACAGGCCAGCGGCCAGTGGTTATGGTGTGTGAATTCAACCACAGAGTTAATGGTTTTAAGGTTGATGGAGTCAATCAGATCCACCGGATCCGTTGGAGCGATGTTCAGCCCTTGGCCGATTTTATCGATCAGTTTCGGCCACGTTTTACCGGCAGTGTCAATATTGAAGGGCGCGAAATTCTGATTCTCGATCTTGAATACATCATCGGTGAGTTCGATCCCGATTCGGTGTTACGTGTGCAGCTCGATACCGAGGGAGGGGACCAAAGCCAGATAATAGAAAATCGAAAAAATAAGAAAATTTTGATGGCTGAAGATTCAACGATTATTCGCAGTAATTTAGAAAGTATCATGCTCGATATGGGCTACGCCGGACTTGAAGTTTTTGTTGATGGGGACTCCTGTTATGATCGGGTTTTACAACTGAAAAAACAGGCTGAAGAGGCTGGTGAGGATATTAGTCAGCATCTTAATCTGGTCGTTAGCGATATCGAAATGCCGAAAATGGATGGTTTGACGCTTTGTCGAAAAATTAAAGAGGATCTCGGTTTCGTTCAGGTTCCCGTGGTTCTGTTTTCATCTTTGATTAACCCGCCGATGGAAGTGAAATGTGATTCGGTTGGTGCTGATGGCTATGCCTCGAAGCCGGAAATCGCTAAACTAGTCAGACTGATGGATGAATTTACCGGTGCTTTGAAATAATCAAAATTTGCTCGTGAGAATAAAGAGCTGGGCTGTTCAATTGGCCCGGCTCTTCTATTTGGTAGTGCAACCTTGTAGCTCATAAATCGAAGGATTTCATGAAAACGATATCTGCGGAACTCGCTTACTTTCTGCGAGGACGGGCCAAACAGAACCTAAAAGTTCTTGTTTACTACAGTATCTTTCTACTGTTGATGATTTTGGCATACGCCGTCATGTTCCGATATTTGATGTTTCATCTGGAGGGAAGAGAATTTTCATTTATTGCCGGTTTTTATTGGGCAATAACTGTAATGACTACTCTT
>JASJGU010000055.1:0-2668 GCA_033791385.1 Desulfuromusa sp. | reverse complement strand
TCATTTGCATAAAGTACAGGCCGATAAAGATCTGGCAAACCAACTGGGGGTTTCTGCCGGGGATCCGGTTTTCCACTCTCTTATCGTACACAAGGAAAATGGCAGACCGTTGCAACTTGCAGAACGCTATGTTAACGCTGTGATCATATCAAACAGGATTTTTAGGTGACGACTCCCAGCCAGTATTTGAGTGAACTTTTTCCCCTATCAGAAATTGAACATATCGTAGAGGCGATTCTGCCGAACTCTCTGGAGCAGGATTTACTTAATATCTCAGCAGCTAGCCCTTGTTTATTGGTTAATCGGAGAACCTGGACGGCGAATAATCTGATCAGCTATGCTCGGCTGGTTCACCCTGGCAATCTCTATCGCCTTAGTTCCCGTTCTGAGATTTCATCTGGTCCTGGTTTGAAGGTCATGTCGCTAAATTTTTCTCGCTATTGGTCAGCAGGGTTCAGATGATTTCTTTTATTTCAGCCAAAAAATCATTTTGCGACACTCCGTCGTCAATTTCCAGACACATAATCTCAGCAAGTTCTTTTAAACGGATTTTACTTGGTTCTCCCTTTTCAATCCATTTCCCCACCGATTTTTCAAGTGCTTTACCCGCCACTGGTCCGATACATTTCGCCAGCGCCCGTTTCATCAGGGCTAGCTCGCCAGCCAAAGATCCGTTGATGATATCTTTCGGCTCCGCAGGTGGCTGAGGTGTCGGAGCCTTATCCTTTGGTACTGGCTCTTGTTCACAATCGGCAATGGAATCTAGAAGATCTGCTGTTAGCATGCTGACCGACATATTGATTAAATGAACTTTTGCATCAGGCTCGCAGATGATAATCAGTGATGAGTTGTCGCAGAGCTTTTTGACCAGGAGTAGTGCTTCGTCATACTGTATTTCAAAAGAATTGACATCCAACTTGACGGTTTCATTCAGTTTAAAGACCCGATGCAGAATATTGCCGATTCGCTTCTGCGTGTCAGCTTTGAATATCTCCGGCAGGTTGGTGGCAAGGATTCCGATTTTGCTCGTATAAACAGATGATCCCAGAACCCCTGGTGTCGCTTTCAACTCATTCAGAATTTTTTGCATAATAGCCTCTTTAAAATGTGATCTGATCGACAAGTGGGCCAAGTTGATCAAGGATCATTGCAGGTGGGATGTGGGCGTCTAGATCAACTCCGACAATGATCTGTTGACCGAGTAAAGTAAGTATTCGATCTCCAGAGGTCTGTTCCATAATTAAATGATAAGGCCCGGTAAAACCAAGATACGGCTTCAACTGTTCAGCAGTGACCGCAACATATGCAACATAATCGCCGAGACGATTTTGCAGATTCCCACTATACAGAAGAACGGTTCCGTCACGGGCGACAACAACCAGTTTATTAATGCCGGTCAGGTCGTCAGCCATGTTTTTGAATTCCTGCAGGGTTGGCATGTAAACTCCTTTGTTTCTGGACCCTTATTGTTTAAGACGTCTGAATTCAACCCGTCGATTTATCGCCCGGCTTTGGTTTGATGTGTTGGGAGTCGCTGGGCGTGTGTCTCCATAATATGCAACGATCAGGGCTTCAGGCTGAATTGAAAATGTTTCGAGCAGATAGTTTCTAACTTGCTCAGCTCGATACTTTGACAAGATCAGGTTTGCTTCCGATGTCCCTGTGTCGTCAGTATGCCCCGATATTTCAAATTTTTTCTCACTCAGGGCAGGATTTTCAAGGGCCTTGCCAACATTGATGAGTTGATCCATTGCTTGTTCAGAGAGTTGAGACGATGCGCTGTAAAAATGGATCTGCATCCGCAACAGCGGGCCATCAACCGCCCCTTGCGTGGTTTCTTCTCCCTTGCTTTCCTGCATGACCTGGATAAACTCTGCAGAAGATATCTTCTCACCCGATTCTGATTTGTATTTGATTCGAGCCAGATCAAGGGACAATCGGGCACGTTTGTTTTGTGGTATCAGTTCCAGGCCTCTTTCAAAGGCATCGATGGCCGATCTGGCATTTCCCAGCACCATGTAGATGTCGCCAAGGCCAAAATATGCTTCAGCATAATTGCTATCAAGCTCTGTTGCTTTAAGATAATTGGTTTGTGCCTTGTCGTATTTACGCAGTCTTTCAGCAGTATAGGCGCAGATGTAATGAAGCTCCGCATCTTGGGGACAGAGTTCCATCGCCCGATTAAGGAGTTGTCTTTTTTTGAGTAGATTGCGCTCTTTTTTGACCTGGGTTATGGCCGTACTGCATTCCTGACCTGCCGCCAGTACTGGACTGGATGTGAGTGCGAGGATACAGATGGTTACTATGAATTGTAGTGGTTTACTCATGCAATTGCACCTGATTTCTCTATTGCAACAGTTTAACAAGGCTGATTCGAAGCCGCTCAATGGCTTGCGCCAGAGTTCCGATTTCATCTTTAGATTTTCCAATAATAGGGTCGTCAAGATTCTCTCCCAAACTGAAACTTTCTGTACGCTGTGCCAGTTGGACGATGGGGAGAACAACACTGCGATCAAGAAAGAACCAAAGGATGAGAAGGATCATAACGATTCCACCTGCCCCAATCAGGACAAGGGTAAAGGAGAGTTTTTTTGCTGCTGTAAGTGCAGTGTCAGTTGGAATATAGACGACAAATGCAGCAACGGTATCATTCATCTTCCAGTTGTAA
>JASJGU010000054.1:0-3732 GCA_033791385.1 Desulfuromusa sp. | reverse complement strand
TTTCTGAATCGAGCACCTTGGTCACAACCACCGAATCGATGTTTTCACGCGTGGCATAATCGACAACCGCTTCTCGAGTTAACTCCTCTGTTTTAAAAACTGTGTAGCTCTTAACGGCATTAACGCCACGGGCCTTCAGCTTTTCGGCAATGACCGACTCAAAAATCTGGCGCCGAGAGTCACGGGAGGCAACACCGATGACCAACATATTGGTCGATTTTTCCGAGTAGCCTTCCTGTTTCCAGGCGCTGGTCAGTCGAGAGGTGGAACACCCACCCAACAGAAAAGCCATGAGTAGAGAACCGAATACCAACAGAGAAAAACGAGAATTCATAACGTTACTCCTTACTAAGAATTTTATATTGAAGAATTTCGCGATTAGAAGCTGAAAACCAACCCAGTAAAGGCAGATACTTGCCAGAGAACATCTCCCTCGAACCGGACCGCACACTGGTTATTAACACAAAAAATTTCGCTGTCATTATCAAAAACGGTACCAAAACCGCGCCCTTCGAAGCGTAAACTCAGATGTTCATTTATCGGGACCAGAGCCCCACCCCCCAAGCTGAAAGAGAACTTGGTCTCCGAGTCGCCCTGCTCGGGACTGAAATGGGTTGCCCCAATCCCGGCCGCCACGTAGGGGTTAATAGTCTCGCCCTCGGTACCATATCTTCCACCGAGGTGAAAGTAGTCAATATCGACATCAAAGCGGGAAGCGCCCGTAAATGCGATACCATCCCCCTTTAAATAGGTCGATTGTCGACTATACAGAAACTCGTAAAATGCTCCTGGCTTACTTTTGTCCCTAAACCCCAGGATAACGCCATAATTCTCCGATTCGTCCAAATCCAGAGTATGGCCAGTATCAGTATCTTCAAAGTCACCACCGACCACATAACCAAGGATCGGTGTCACTTCATAATCACCAGCCAGAGCAGCGCCCGGGAGAACAACAATGGCGAGCAGAAATAGAAAAAAACAGTTATATTTCATCAACCGATCATTCAGCTAGGGGCCACACCAACGACCTTAAGACAGGGGGAACTTTGAAAGTTCCATAACGATATAGTATGCTACCAGCTTACCAGATCGGATACCTATTTGCAGTAGCCACCGACCTAAGGATGGAGATTATGCGAACAATATTGCTATCTATTGCGATAAACCTTTTATTAGGAGCAACAGTATTTGCGGCAGACAACCTGGAAGCACAGGTACAAAAGCATGAGGAGCGGATAACTCAGTTGGAGTACCAACTGGAAGACCTCAAATATTTATTAGAGACAAACCAACGGTCTACCTCAAGGCCTGAACGATCGGAACCTGACCCCGTGATTGGTCGATGGGATTGCACAGACGGTTCTTTTCGCTCAGAAATTCAATTTATGGCCAACGGCCGCCTGCTACGGACTGATCTCGTTTTAGGAGCAACCAAAAGCAGTCAATGGGTTAGAAGTGGAAAGGATGAGCTATCCCTGGTCAATGGTAACAAATTCAAACTTGAGTCTTATTCGCAAGATCAAGTTACTGTCATAGAAACCAATAGCCGCTCAAGATGGGAATGCACCAGGCTTGAAGACTAGGGCCGCTCGCTCCTTGTTAGCCTGAACGCGTCTCCTGTTCAGCCACAGAGGGGACGCTGTGTGAGAAGTTTTCTTGTTAATGTTTCTCGGCGAAAGTGAAGGTGTTTTTACCACGGCTTTTCGACACATACATCGCTTGATCGGCACTTTTCAACAAATCATCTAATGTCGCTCCGTGAGCTGGAAACATGCCGATACCAATACTGGTTCCAACCATCGATTCACCCTGTCTCAGAGTGAAGGATTCCTCAAATACTGCCAGTATCTTTTCCGCGCAAACCTGGGCACCCTCTGCACTGTTCACCTCTGTCAGCAAAATCGCAAACTCATCGCCACCCAATCGGGCCACGGTATCCGAATCCCGACAACACTGCAGCATTCGCTTGGCCACAGAAACCAGCAAGTCATCACCAGCGTCGTGTCCTAAACTATCGTTGACATGTTTAAAGCCATCAAGATCGATATAGAGCAACGCACACAGTCGACTGTGCCGCCTGGACAACTCCAAGGACTGGCTCAGGCGATCAAAGAACAGAGCACGATTCGGCAACCCGGTTAAGCTGTCGAAATGGGCCATACTGAAAAGTTCCGCCTGATAAAGCTTACGCCGGGTAACCGCTATGGCGAGAAACCAGGCAACAATAGCGGCCAACAACAGCAACCCAACACCAAAAAAAAGGAGGTTGACCAACAGAGTTTTTGAATAAGAGGCAATGTTTTCTGCTGAGATAAAGGATACGATTTTCCAAAAATAATCTCCGGACTTAACCAAGTCTCCCGTTTGGGTGCCGAGCGGACTGAGCGAAGTAAAGGTGTAAATTCCCTCCACGGTGCGGAACTGGCCGGCAGGAGTAGCCATAATCTGCATCCAGATATCTGGAGACTGTTGGGCAAAACTGAGGTGGGATTTATCGGGAAACATAAACCCCCACTCCTGGTCTGAATCGGGATGCATCAACCAATAGCCATCGCCATTTACCAGCATCGTTTGACCATGAGCGACTGCTGCGACGTCCTGAATCAGATTAAGCAGGTGTTGCCCAAGGTAGTTAAGCAAAACGATTCCCCGCTTGTTCCCGGACTGATCAAAAACCGGCGTTCCTAATCGGATCATCGGCTTATATGGGCGCTCCACTTCGCCACGCTCAACGTTCAAATCGAGCGGCGAAATAAACACCTCCCCCTTCCCTAACCTGAAAGTATCTGAAAAATAGTAACGACTAAATTTATTCTGCAGTTTCTCCTGTGCGACAATCGCCGGTTCTCCAGCGTTGTAATTGACCCGGGCAACTTCCTGACCGAGAACATCCAGATAACGGATTTGATCATAAGTTTTTTTGCTGGTTGAGTAGGTTAGATATTCGCTCCTGACGGACTTCAGGTGATGATCGAAAGGGTCCTCCAGGTAAGCTTTTAAAGCGCCCTGCCCGGCTAAGAAAAAGAGGTCGCTGATAATTGAAGTAAAATGATTACGTGCAACTGCCAGTTGCAGTTCCAAGGAATGTCGCTCTTCCGCACGCAGCCGCTTGTCATAGTTTTGGGTCTGAAGCTGGTAAAAAACCGCAACCATGCCTCCCAACAAAGCACCCAGAACCAAAAACAGGATAAGAAAGGTACTCAGTGATTTCCTGACTAAAGCGTCACTTTCAATGGTTGGCATACAAGGGTAACTCCAAAACTTTTCAAACTATTAATTCTTATTCCACTTACCGCTGCCGGACAATTAGACTATACCAACCAAAACCTCGGTGACAAGGGGGCTAACTAAAATTCAGGGGAGAAGTGCCAAGAAAACAACACCCCTTGCGTAATAAATAGCAAAGAAGAGCTCAAAACGAACAAAAGCCGCCCCAACGGGACGGCTTTTGTTCGTCAATCCAACGTCTCTAGCTCAAGGTTCAAACTTCAATAATTCATCAACCGGAACAAAGTCCATCCCGAACGCATCGGCGACCCCCTTGTAACAGACGACACCGTCAACCACGTTAAAGCCTTCACGGATACCGACATCATTGCGCGCGACCTGTTTCCAGCCCTGGTTGGCAATCTGGACAGCGTAGGGCAAGGTCGCATTAGTCAACGCCATCGTCGATGTCAGTGGTACGGCGCCCGGCATATTGGCGACACAGTAGTGGACGATCCCATCAAC
>JASJGU010000053.1:0-7269 GCA_033791385.1 Desulfuromusa sp. | reverse complement strand
AGAATAGATATCCTTATGCCAATGTTATCAATAGGAAATGGGGGTGGTCCCTACAAAATGAGGACGGAGTTCACCAATACTCCCGGCTCCCGCATTCCCTTCACCCGCGCCTGTGCAATTTGGCCAATCATGGACTTTCTTGACACGATAGGTGCGCCAACTGAACGCTTTCTACAACAAGCAAATATTCCTCCAGCTTTGCTCGAACAGCCAGAATCCCTGGTGCCTCTGCACCTTGCTTATTCGTTCTTTGAGCATGCTGCTAATGCGGAAGGCATAAACGACTTTGGTCTACTTATGGCGCAACAGGCATCTGCTTTCGACTTCGGTATATTTGGTCAGTCACTGCGCGAGGTACTTACCGTCCACGAATACCTTCAGACGGGACTACAGATAATTGGCTCGCTTACCCTGGGTGAGCGATTCTGGTTGACGAATGAAGGTAATCAAATAAGGATGCATCATCACTTGCCGGGTAAGGAAACCCCTGGTTTTCACCACGCCGACCACTATGCGATCGCCATTACGCTTCGAATGCTGCGCAGCTTCACTGATAATCAATGGAACCCGGAGGAAGTCTGTTTACACAACGGAAGCGAATTGAAGGCAAATAAGACAGACATATTTTGGGGTGCAGAAGTAATCAAAGGGCAAACGCATTCATCTTTCACTATTCCAAAAGCCTTGCTGCAGCAAGCGACTCCATTACAGGCAACAGGTGTGCAGCTACAACAAAATAACTTAAACAATTCACAGCAGGCTATGCCAGGTGGTCTGGAGAACGCTGTCAAACAGGTCATCACATCGCTTTTGCCGGAAGGGTGTCCAGACATACACCTGGCTGCAGAGGCAGCAGGTATGAGCACACGAACCTTTCAGCGGCGCCTCGGCGAAATCGGCACCAGCTACTCAAACCTCCTGCAACGGACCCGTATGCAGCTCGCCGCCCAAAGGTTGGCATATACCACAAAACCTGTGAATGAAATTGCCGCATCTCTGGGTTACCGGGACCCGGCCAATTTTACACGGGCATTTCGGGGCAAAACGGCTGTGTCACCGCGCAATTACCGCGCACAAATGAAAAATCCCACATAAGTACGAAGAGAACGTGGTTCTGCCCATAGTTTCTCGATTACATCCAAGCTGGTTGCCAACTCCCCACAGTATACCGTGCAGGTCAGTAACTGGAAGACGGGTGACGACGTGTTAGAAATCAACCTCAAGTCCATCACCAACACCTACGTTTTTTAGTGTGGCATCAGCATGGTTGTACATATATGCCAGTCCGAGGCCAACGTTTTGCCAGGGACGAAACTCAACTGCAGCATTTGCTTCAATAACAGTGCCTTTGAAATCATCGCCAAGATCCAGCCCGATACCCCCTAAGCGCCCGGTAATTGACCATTTTGGAGATAATGCCTGGTTAATATACAGACCAATTGTTGGCAGTAGATAGGTTTCATCGAAGGCGGTAAATGAAATGGTGATCCGCACCAGCACCGAGCGTGTTCCCTGGAAACTTATCCCGGGTAACGGCAAGCCTAATGCCCGTATCGAAGTGCTCAAGACAACCTGTAAGCAGCTGCGCAACACACTAGATAGCAGGCATTCGAAGCAGCGGCAATTGCAGCAGATAGCTGCCGCAAAATACCGCTACTTTCCGGTGGAATACATCACAGCCGCTTCCACGGGCAGCTATTTGATCATCAGTCGCCTGTTCAACAGAATTTTCCTCAGATCCGGGGTCTTTCTCTCGGCTTCATTCGCCTTGCGGTATTGCTCATGGAAGATATTCAACCCGCGTAGCACGTCACATCGGCTGATCACCCCCACGAGGATATTGCCCTTTTTTATGACCGGAAGATGGCGATAACCCTGCTGGGTAAAAATAGAAGATACGGTAAACAAATCAGTACCGGGAGAAACACAAATTGGGATGTGTTTCATCGCCGCTTCGAGCGTGATACTCGGGGCGCCATAGAAAATTTCTTGCGCAAGATAGGTCAGACAATCGCGTTCGCTAATCAAACCCACAAGAAGATTTTCCCCCTTCTGGCGCCTGACTACCGGCAAATTGGAAATTCTCTTTTTTAGCAGCAGGTTCACGACCTCCTTGAACGTCATATCCGAGCGTGCGATCACAATATCTGTGTTCATGAAATCCTTGACCAGAGGTTCCTCTAGTTTCTGCAGCGAATCTCTTCTTTTATCTGCGGTCTTGACCATCGTGGCCTCCTCTATTTACTTTAACCTCATTTGTCGCCACATTTCCAGGCGCCTGGAATATGAACTCGTCGTCACAACACTTACCTCCCCAGGCAGTAGTTATGATACAAGGTCCCTTGTCTCTCTTGAGTTTTACCGGAGTGTCTCTAACGCCTTGAGCACATCACGGCGACTAATCTGGCCAACCAGCCGATTGTCTTTCAGCACCGGGTAGCGGCGATGCCCTTCTCTGAGAAATTGGGCAGCTACTTCGACGATACTGGCATCAGCATCCACAGTTTCCACATTCGATTGCATGTATTCTGCAACGTTTCCCGCTGTCTCTGCATGGTAACTCGTGCTAAAAGCAATCTTCAAGCAATCTGCCTCGGAGAGCATGCCGATGAGATTACCCCGCTTGTCGATCACCGGGGCACCCGATATTCTCTTTTTTACGAGCATACTGATCGCTTGCAACACCCCCATATCCGGTGAAAACGCAACCAGGTTTGCCGACATGTAGTCTTTTACCAGTCCAGATTTTAACATGAATTACCTCACCAATGACCGGGAATATCATTCGAACCCGGAGTAGGCTTTTGATTTCTACACAGGCTCATGCCCATGCCGCGAACGCCTGCACCTGTGGCCCTGAGCATCGCCATCGATGTTCTTTTTTCTCCCGCAAGCACCGGAACAGGCATCCGCCTCGAAACCGGGAAGATGATCGGTAGCCCTGCAACTACCCTTGATTGCCGGCTTTCCAAACAGGACACGCAGACTCAAAGCCAATACAACCATAATCATCACGATGAAACTGATTATGAATAGGGTCATGATTTCACTCCTGGTCTATTTGATAAGCCGCAAACGCCGAAGTGGCGCGTACTGC
The DNA here is from genome assembly GCA_033791385.1 of Desulfuromusa sp. Classification (GTDB taxonomy): domain Bacteria; phylum Desulfobacterota; class Desulfuromonadia; order Desulfuromonadales; family Geopsychrobacteraceae; genus Desulfuromusa. Next base: position 4,172 of record JASJGU010000053.1, on the reverse strand, counting down.
AAACCCGTTCTCCGCGTGACTGATAAAATAAGCGGCAAGGCCCTGGCGCTCCGCCAGTTGGAAGCCCGCCCCTGTCCCAATCACCATCAGCGCTGTAGCCATGGCATCGGCATACATTGCAGAGTCCGAGATTACGGTAACAGAAGCAAGACTATGTGTAACAGGTCTGCCGGTGCGCGGATTAATTGTATGAGAGTAGCGTTTACCCTGCTCCTCAAAATAGTTTCTGTAATCTCCCGAAGTCGCGACGCCATCGTCACTGGCTTGAATGATGGTATGGATATCCCGAACCCCCTCACTGGGGCGTTCAACGGCTATCCTCCAGGGGTCACCGTGATCATTGTGACCCTTGAGTCTCAATTCTCCCCCGATCTCAATCATATAGTTGAGAACTCCCAAAGATTCAAGATATGTCGCGACTTTATCCACGGCATAACCCTTGGCGATAGCTGAAAGATCTATATAGATTTCTGCCCGTTCCTTTCTCAGCGCCGGGGGCTCACTACGGACCTGCACATGCTGGTAACCCACACCAGACAACTCGGTATCGATTTCCTCATCCGAGGGAACCTGATCCAGATGCGGTGACGGTCCGAATCCCCAGAGATTGACCAGCGGTCCTACCGTGATATCAAAAGCACCATCAGTCGCTGTACTAACCTCAAGGGCCTCCCTCACTACCTCGCTCAACGCGGGAGAAACTGAAAACCAGTCGCTGCTCCTGCTGGCATTGAAACGGGACAGTTCTGAATCCTCACGATAGGTGGACATGCTCGAATCGATGGCCTGCAGCTGACGTTCGATACCCAAACCCACCTCCTGATGGTTCAGATGCGTAGGCAGATCCAGCACCTTAAGTGTGTAAAAGGTGCCCATGGTGGAACCGCTGAAATGCTGCAACTGCTCCTGAACGGGTTCCCTGTCGCAGCCAAAAAGCAAGAATATGGTGCAGAACATACCGCGCCGGAAAAGCCCTTTGACCCGGTGTCCGGCAACCGATAAGGTAGATCCGTTATTCAAATGAAGTCCGCTGCATTTGAACAAATCAACCGAAGTCGTCCAGTAATATATTTTCCGGCTCCACGCCCAGATCCTCGAGCATTTTGATGACCGCCGTATTCATCATCGGCGGACCGCATAGATAGTACTCGCAGTCCTCCGGTGCCGGATGATCCCTGAGATAGTTTTCATAGAGAGACTGATGAATAAATCCGGTATATCCTGTCCAATTTTCTTCCGGCAGCGGATCCGACAAGGTAATGGACCAGTTGAAATTCTCGTTCTTCTCCCGCAATTCATTGAATTCATCCACATAGAATACCTCGGCAAAACTCCTCGCCCCATACCAGTAACTCATCTTGCGTTTGGAGTTAAGCCGTTTGAGTTGATCGAAGATATGAGAACGCATCGGTGCCATACCCGCGCCGCCGCCGATGAAAACCATCTCGGCAGAAGTTTCCTTGGCGAAGAACTCTCCGAATGGACCCGATGCCAGGATACAATCTCCCGGCTTGAGATTGAACAAATACGAAGACATGATGCCCGTGGGCACAGAATCTTCGGATCCCGGGGGAGGCGTGGAAATCCGGATGTTGAGGATAATGACATTTTGCTCCTGTGGATAGCTTGCCATGGAATAAGCACGGATCGCAGGTTGTTTGACTATCGACTCATGGCGCCACATATCGTATCGGTCCCACTCTTCCCGAAACCGCTCGTCTATATCGAATTCCGTATACTTCAAGCGGTGTGTCGGGCACTCGGTCATTACATAACCTCCCGCTCTGAACTCGATCTGCTCACCTTCCGGCAACTCGAGCACCAGTTCCTTGATGAAAGTTGAGACATTCCTGTTGGAACGCACGCTACACATCCACTTCTTGACACCAAATACAGCGTCTGGGACCTGTATTTTCATGTCTTGCTTTACAGTGACCTGGCAGGACAGACGCTCCCCCTCTGCAGCATCGCGTTTGTTAATGATGGCGGTCTCAGTGGGCAGGATCGTCCCTCCACCCTCGAAAACCTTAACGCGGCATTGTCCACAGGTACCCCCGCCTCCGCAGGCCGTCGATATTAGCAGATTGTTGTCATCCAATGCGCTATTGAGCTTTAAACCCACTGCTCCCTGAACGGTCTTTTCGCCATTGACCTCGATGTTGACGGTTCCGCTCGCAACCAGCTGGGTTCTGGCGATCAGGATTATCAACACCAGGATCAAGACTACCCCGGTAAACATCGCTACACCCAAACCGATTGTCAGCATAACCCTGGCCTCATCAGCTGCCATTCCCTGGTCAACAGCCATGGATCATTAGCAAATTCAGGGACACCCAATTGCAGATCGCCGCTCACAACTGTATTCCTGAAAATGCCATGAAGCCCAATGACATCAACCCGGTGGTAATAAAGGTGATCCCCAACCCCTGCAGTCCGTTGGGTACATCGCTGTATTTCAACCGCTCCCGGATACCAGCCAGGGCTGCCAGGGCCAGGGCCCACCCGAATCCGGCACCCAGGCTAAAGACTACGCTTTCCCCAAAATCGTATTCTCGCTCCACCATGAACAGTGAGCCGCCAAGAATCGCGCAATTGACTGTAACCAATGGAAGATAAATACCCAGGGCGTTATAAAGTGCCGGAAAAAACCTATCCAGAATCATCTCCAGTATCTGCACCATGGCTGCGATGACACCGATATAACTGATCAGCCCCAGAAAACTCAGATCAATACCCACCACACCCGCCCATTCCAGGGCGTCTTCTTTGAGCAGGTAGTTATACAGCAGATAGTTGGTTGGCACAGTGATCACTTGCACCACGATGACCGCGATTCCCAAACCGATAGCGGTCTCGATCTTTTTGGAGATGGCCAGGAAAGTGCACATACCAAGGAAGAAAGTCAGGGGAAGGTTCTCAATAAATGCGGCCTTGACGAACAAACCTAGATAGGACTCCATCACACTACCTCGGTCCGGTGTACCTGACGAATCTGGTACTCCGGATCTTCGATTTGGGCAGTTTTCCAGGTGCGGATAACCCAGATGAGCAGACCGATGATAAAGAACGCGCTTGGCGCCAGCAGCATCAAGCCCATTGGGTAGTACCAACCTCCGTCGGTAATCAAGGGCAAAATTTCGAATCCCAGTAACTTCCCGGAACCAAACAATTCTCGTACAGAACCCACTATGATCAGTACCAGGCCAAAACCCAGACCGTTGCCCAGACCGTCCAGAAGACTCAAGCCGACGGAGTTCTTGGAGGCAAAGGCTTCAGCCCTTCCCAACACGATACAATTGGTAATAATCAAGCCCACGAACACCGACATGCGTTTGCTGAGATCAAAGGCAAAAGCCTTCAGCGACTGATCAACCAGGATGACCAGCGAGGCAATAATGACCATCTGCACTATGATCCGAATATTGTTCGGGATCTGCTTGCGGATCATACTAATGAAAACATTGGAGAAGGAAACGACCAGGGTCAGCGCGATAGCCATGGTCAGCGCGGTAGCCAGCGAAGTCGTCACCGCCAGGGCCGGACATATACCGAGGATCTGCAGCGCAACGGGATTGTTATCTACCATCGGGTCAAACAGCACCCTTCTAGCTTCTTCACTCATATTTACCCCCTCATTGTTCCGGTAACCTCAAGTATTGATAGAGTTGTTACATACAATGCTGCTGCCAGTTCAGTCCACTGGCTTTGCGATTCGGGTCAGCAGCGTCTTATAACCGGCATCACTAAACCAGAAACGTACCAGGTTGCTCACACCACGACTGGTTAACGTAGCCCCGGAAATCCCATCGATCTGGTGTACGGCTTCCGGTTTACCTGCAGGCACAGCACCTTTGATGACATCGATTCTAACCGCCCCGTCATCATCATAGATCCGCTTGCCCGACCACTTTGCAAGCCATCTGGAATTCTCAATCTCTCCACCCAGTCCGGGCGTCTCGCCCTGCTCGTGGAAGCTCAAACCTCTTACCGTCGTGCCATCCCTGTCCAGGGCGATAAAACCATGCAGGGTGGAATATAGTCCGGCGCCACGGATTGGCAGGATGATACTCTCGATCTGACCGTTCTTTTCCACCAGACCGATCCGGCCATATTTTTCTATTCTCCCTATCCTGGCGATATCTACCCGTGCCCGCACTGGCGAACTCGACTGC
>JASJGU010000052.1:0-3640 GCA_033791385.1 Desulfuromusa sp. | reverse complement strand
CTGAAAATCCTTACTTGCAGGGGTGCCGATCAGCTGATCCCATTCCATTGGACTTATTCCTGTTGCCGGTCGTTTGGCGGTCAGGTTGTCGCTGGAGAGGAGTTCACCCTGTTTGATCTGTCGGCAGGCAACAATACTTTTCCGTGCGATCGGTCGGTTTTTTTCTTCCGAGGGGGTTGGTTTTTTGATTCCGTCACCCATTGCTTGCTCCAGATTGCGGATTGCTCTCACCATGGCTGCCAGCTCCAGTGGTTCCAACGATGCCTGGTGATCAGGGCCGGATAGGTTGTTGTCGAGGGTGATATGTTTTTCGATCACTGTGGCCCCTAGAGCAACTGCGGCAATCGCTATCTCGATCCCCAAGGTATGGTCGGAGTAGCCCACTTTAATATCGAAGTTATCAGCCAGGGCTTGCATGGCACGCAGGTTAACGTCTGCCATCGGAGTTGGATACTCGGTATTGCAGTGCAGGATAGTGAGCTGTGTTTTTTTTAAACCTGCAGTAAAAAGCACTTGAATGGCCGCCTCGATTTCCCTCATAGTTGACATCCCGGTAGAGAGAATCACCTTCTTATTGAGGCTGCCGATCTTGCGTAAATAAGGGAGATTAGTGATTTCGCCCGAGGGGATCTTAAAAATCTCTATTCCTAACCCTAATAGCAGGTCGACACTCTCCAGGTCGAATGGGGATGAGAGGAACTGGATGCCCCGGTCACGACAATGTGCAAGCAGCAAGTGATGGGCGTCGAGATTGAGCTCCAGTTTCTTGATCATGGTAAATTGGGATTCGTCAGTTGCTGTGGTCTGTGTTTGGTAAGCGGCTTTGGGTGCGTCTAGGCTGACCAGGCTCTCGGCTTTGAAGGTCTGAAATTTGACAGCATCCGCCCCGGCTTCGGCGGCGACATCGACCAGTTGTCTGGCAAGGTCCAGGCTGCCGTTGTGATTGACACCGGCCTCGGCAATGATAAATACAGCTTGCAACTGGAGACTCCTTTGGTGTTGTCTATTTTTTCCCCGTGTAGAGGCTGTGGTCAGGAACTTCCTTCATGACACTTACCCCTCCCCCAATCAGGGAATGGCTGCCGATCCGGATATTGTCTCTGACAACCGAACCGCTACCGACAAAGGTACACTCAGCAACATGTGTGCCACCATTGAGAATTGCGCCAGTTGAGATGTGACAGTGGTCACTGACTTTGGCATCATGTTCGATCAGGGCACAGCTGTTGATGATACAGTTACGTCCAACTATGGCACCGGCATTAATCAGAGAATTGTGCATAACAACAGTGCCAGCTCCAATGGTAGAATGGCGAGAAATATAGGCACGTGGAGAAATGATAGTCGGTAGTAGGGCTCCGAGTTGCAACAACTGCTCGAACAGGGCAATGCGCCGTTCTGGGGACTTTATCTGCCCCAGGGTAATCAGAAAATACTGATAGTTTTCAGTAAGTTTCAGCAGATCCTCATCGTTGCCAATAATTGGGTATCCGAGTAAAGTTGTGCCAAGTTTGTCCGGCACGTCGACGATTCCGGCGATTTGAAACTTTGCTTCCTGTTCAATGACATCAATACAGGAGACACAGTGCCCACCACCACCAACCAGAACAATTTCATCCATATTATAGCCTCACACTGCTGGGGATATTGACCGCGTGCCGATAGATTTGTTCGGTGTTGGTTTGTGCATCCCGTTGGCAATGGTGATAAACATCAAGCAGGTGCATCGGTCGCCAGAGAGAGCGGGCACCGATCCCCTGTTGGTTGGCTTGCTTCAGGAAAGCTTCTTTCTGCTCTTCGGTCGGCAAAAGGATCGTGTTTAGCCAAAAATTTGACTGACTTCCCGCTGGTTCATCCAGGTAGAGGATCTCACTTCCGTCAAAAAACTCCCGGTAGCTTTTTGCCAGCTCCCGTTTATTCTTTAAAAACAGTGGTAATTGCTCCATCTGCGCTAGACCGAGAGCCGCATTGATATTCGGCAGGCGAAAATTGTAGCCGATTTCATCGTGGATGAATTCCCAGGGGTGGGGTACTTTGGCAGTTGTGGTCAGGTGCCGCAGTTTTTGTGCAAGTCCATTATCATCTGTGACCAGCATGCCACCACCACCGGTTGTGACCACTTTGTTGCCGTTGAAGCTGAAGATTCCAATCTGGCCGAAGGATCCCGTATGTTTTGTGCCAACATAGCTGCCGAGGCTTTCTGCGGCATCCTCTACCAAAGGGATTTTATATTCTGCACAGAGAGCTCGTAGCTCTTCGATGCGACTGGGGTGGCCGCAGGTATGCATCGGTAGGCAGGCAGCGATGGTTCGACCGCTGGTCTTATTAACGCGACGGCCATCGCGCAGCTCCGTGTGTTGCTGCAGGAATTTTTCGACTGCCAGCGGTGACAACCCCATGGTCTCTCGATCAACATCAAGGAAGACTGGTGCTGCGCCGGTGTAGTGAATAGCGTTGGCTGTGGCGACAAAGGTCAGGGATTGCGTCAGGACTTCACAGCTGGGGTCAACCTCCAGAGATTTAAGCGCCACAAACAGTGCCTGAGTTCCATTAACAACTGCAATAGCATGATTACTGCCAACAAAATCAGCTACCGCCTGTTCAAATTTATCGACAAAAATCCCGACGCTGGAAACAAAGGTTGAATCAATACACTCTGTCAGATATTTTTTTTCATTGCCGGAGAAGGTTGGTTCATGCAGCGGGATTGAACTTTGGTTGCCGAAATGTTGGCGGATGAAGTCGAAAGTTTGTTCAAACATTGTAAATGCCAGTTTTGTATCTGGATAGGTTTTCCGGCTGGATAAACCAGTCGATGGTCTTCTGTAGTCCGCTACGGATATCGTATATCGGAGCAAAGCCAGTCAGCTCATGAATCAGTGAATTGTCGCACCAGAGGCGGAAAATCTCAGATTTTTCTGCCCGCAGGCGGTTGTCGTCAGTGATAAAGGAGACCTCACTCTTCATCAACTCCTTGATCAGTTCAAGGGTGTCTCCCACGGAGATTTCATAGTTTGAGCCAACATTGACGGTTTGACCAATTGCCTGCTCAGATTCTGCTAAAGCAATAAAGCCCCGGCAGGTGTCTTTGACATAGTTGAAATCGCGGGTTGGACTGACATCACCTAGGTTGATTTCATCCATTCCCGCAGCAATTTGGGTAATGATTGTCGGGATAACTGCCCGTGCCGACTGCCGTGGGCCATAGGTATTGAATGGTCGGACTATTGTGACCGGCAGGTCAAAGGCATTATAGAAACTCATAGCGATAGCATCAGCGCCTATTTTACTTGCACTGTATGGAGATTGTGGTTGCAGGGGGTGTTTTTCATCAATCGGTACATACTGTGCGGTCCCGTAAACTTCACTTGTCGAAGTATGGATCACCCGTTCACAGTTATTTTCCAGGGCTGCTTGACAAATATTCAATGTCCCCTTGACGTTAGTATCAATATAACTGTACGGCGCCTCGTAGGAGTAAGGGATGGCAATCAACGCGGCCAAATGAAAAATGGTATCTATGTCCTTGGTGATTTTTTTGCAGAAATGAGAGTCACGGACATCGCCACTGACGACCTCTATCTGATCAAGACAATTGACTGTTTCAAGCCAGCCCCAGGAATTAAATGAATTATAACAA
>JASJGU010000051.1:0-2655 GCA_033791385.1 Desulfuromusa sp. | reverse complement strand
ATTGATGATTTTGGTACTGGCTACTCATCGTTAAGTTACTTGCGCAAGCTTCCGGTCCACGAATTGAAAATAGACCGTTCTTTCGTTATGGAGACAACGGATAATGAGGACAGCCGCGCAATTGTTGCAACGATTGTTTTTTTATCCAAGCAGCTTGGTTTGTCGACTGTTGCCGAAGGGATTGAAACGATTGAGGAGTTGAACTTTCTGACGCAGTTGAATTGTGATCAATACCAGGGTTTTTATTTCAGTCGGGCGATTCCAAGTGCTGAATTTATCAAATTACTGAGTTCTGATCCAGAAAGTGTGGGAGGATGCCATGATTGAAAGTAAAGTAATTCACATCTTTAGTGATAACCAGGGCATTTCGGAAATCTTCTTAAATGCGCCGTCCTGTACATATCGACTGGCAGTTCACGAGACTGACCTTTCCAGTATTGATCTTTTTATCGTCGATCTGGATCTGTCGACAAGAAATGCGATTGATATTTGTCGTGAGCTTAAAAGTAGCAAAGCAACGAGCGACAAGCCGATAATCCTACTTGCTTCCGCTAGCGATGATGGTGACTTGCTCAACTGTTTGAATATCGGGGTCGAAGATTATGTGTTTAAGCCGGTTTCTGAGGTTGAATTACTGGCCCGTGCTGACATTCTGTTGCGGCCGAAAAATTATTATGAGGAACTAGAGCATAAAGATCTTTGTCTGCTTCTGTCTTTAACCGAGGCTATTTCATCTACCAGAAATCCGATGAATATTTTGCGTCGTATCGTAGAAAAAATGTCGACGATTGTTGATGTGGCAAGATGTTCGATCGTTAGTATTTCCGGCGAAGAGGAACTGATTGTTAAGGCCAGCAGTGACCTTTCCCCGGGCGAAGAAATTCGGCTTGAGCTGGGGAAATATCCAGAGATCAACAGAGCACTGACGACAAAAAAGGCGGTTATTGTAAACGATTTGAAGCGGGATGTCTTGATGGAGTCTGTCCGGCAACATTTGGAGGGCATCAAATATAATTCGATCGTTGTCGTGCCGATTTTCCGCCAGGGAAGTGTCATCGGCACATTTCTGCTGAGAACCGCGTCTCAATTGCCTGAAGGGATAAGCCAGCGGATCTATAAACTGACCCAGATGGTCGCAAATATTTCTGCTGGTGCGTTGGAAAACGCGATACTTTTCCAGTCGGTGAAAAATTCGCAGCAATATTTTGAGGAGATGTCGATTCGTGATGGGTTGACGGGCCTTTACAACCACAGGCATTTTCACTCACGCCTGGAAGATGAGTTCCAGCGCGCAAGGCGGCACGATATTGACCTGTCCTGTATCTTTCTGGACATTAATAATTTTAAGTCGATCAACGATGAGCATGGTCACCTGTTTGGTGATGAAATACTCAAAAAAATCAGCCTGACAATTGAAGAGGTTTTGCGAGAAACAGATATTGCTGCGCGCTACGGTGGAGACGAGTTCTCTATCCTGTTGCCGAATACCGGCATTGAAGGGACCATTGAGGTTGCGAATCGATTAACTGAGAAAATTACTGAAAACATGCAGTCGAATCTTTTAAAGACCCAGATTACCGCAAGTATCGGTTTTTCTGTAATGAGCGAGGGGAAACCTAGTTCTGCCAAAGAGCTGCTTCAACAAGCTGATGGTGCGATGTATCAAGCTAAAGAAATTAAAAATTCGAGAGATGCTAATTCTTCTTGTGGGTAGGGTGTGTAATTATTTTAAACATCAGGAGAGCAAAGTCGGCCCAACCTGTTTCAAATTGGCTGTGCCGCCTTGCTTGTTTTGCTGGAGCGGATCTGTTTTTTTCTAGTGATTAATCATATAGGTTTAGCTTTTATAAAAATCAGGATTATAGTTATCATTTCGCCATTGCCCGACCTCCCCATTGCCCCCTCCTGTGACCTGCTAAGTTTTAAAGATTAAAGAAATAGTGTTTCAAATACGACCCCCTATCTTTATTGAATAATTTCTTTTGATTGTCCTTCCGATGTTCTCTTTTCCCAAAGAAAATAACGACGGTTTGCGAGGTAGAACGAACAGGTCTTTAAGCAGCTGTTTTATATGAAGAAGTTCCATGTATGCTCTTGTTATCTCCTCGTCTTGAGCTATCCTTTTTGTATTATCACTGAATCAAGTTTATGAAATTTTCATACCTCACGAAGGCGTCCGGAAATTAGCAGGAGCCTCAAGATTAACAGGAGATTGGACAATGATGCTATTCAGACTCGTAAACAAGGTTTTGGACAAAATTCTATTTTGGAGAGAATTATCAGTAGAGCGAGCAGAGTTGAGCAGAGTGAGTGATGACCTGTTAACAGATATTGGGCTCAGTCGGGAAGTGGCGGTTCATGAAGCAAATCGTCATTTCTGGGATGCTGCAACTGTTGAAGGTGAGTCGGAGCGGACTTGCCTGCATATAAATCTGCATCTATAGATATAAACAAAATTGTCAAGTATGACTCTGATATACTTGCTGTGCCTGCTAACTTTTTTCGTAATGGCTATTTCCAAACGGTTTATGGAGAAGCTGGTGGTATATGTTTACAGACGTGTTTTGAATATACGAGTTGGTCGTACCTCGGACAGGAGAAAACTGGATGAGCACTTCTCTTTTGCAAATCAGCATTCTTGCTGCTATCGGCAAT
>JASJGU010000050.1:0-6980 GCA_033791385.1 Desulfuromusa sp. | reverse complement strand
AAATTCCACCGACTGGCCACCAGACTGCCCACCTCAGGACCGTTCGCTACGCCACCCTGGCCTCCCCCATCCCCGCACCGGAACGCTTCTCTATGGGGAAAATCGACGCACGTAAAATAGGCAACTTCGGCGGGTACTGTTTTGAGGGCTTTCGGCCAACAGAGTCAACGTCGATGAGTTTACTGAAAGAGAGGGGTTTTTCTGAGGAAAGAAGTGCTGAATAGGGGCGTTCGACAATGTGCAGATCCGTTACTAACGTGCATATTCTTGCCTAAATTGGCCACCGATTCTGATAATAAAAGCGCAACACTAGAAGGAATGACGAAAAGAGGAGTAGCAACTGAAAATCTTGGACTAAAGTCCATGGTTTTAACCAGCGTGATGGAACAACAAAATCAGTTCCTTTCCTGTGCAACAATCTTAGTCAAATCTATGTTTTGTTTTACAAACAACAACCCTGTGACCTCATTACACTGAAGTCACAGGGCTTACTTAAACAGAGAACACTATCGATTCTAGAACTTCCCGAACTCGTTATCATCCAGAGCAATCTGCTGACGCATCGCCATCTGCTGCGGTGGCTTAGCGTCCATTTCATCCCAGACGCCTTGAGGCGACGATCCTTGCCCAGAAGGTCTAGGGCCTGGTGCCGATTGACCCGAATAATTCAGCCTCGGGATGTCATTATTCAATTTAAACTTTTTCATCATTTCAAGCATCTGCAGCGCTTGGCCAGACAACTCTTCTGACGCCGCTGCACTCTCTTCAGCACTGGCGGTGTTCTGTTGGGTCACCTGATCAATCTGGCCCAATCCGGTGGTCACTTCGCTGATGCCTTGCGCTTGTTCATTGGAGGCTGTGGCAATCTCTTCCAGCAGATCGGAAACCTTTGTCGTCCCATCCGTAATGTCCTTGAGACCAGCAGCTGTCTGCTGTGCCATCTGGGCACCACGGTCGGTCAGTCTGACGGACCCTTCGATCAGTTCGGCGGTCTCTTCAGCAGCCTTGGCACTCCGAGCAGCTAGATTACGTACTTCTTCTGCAACCACGGCGAAGCCTTTGCCATGCTGTCCGGCGCGGGCAGCTTCAACCGCGGCATTCAAGGCCAACAGGTTGGTCTGGAAGGCGATCTCATCAATGACCTTGATGATTTTGCTGATGTTCTGCCCGGCCTGATTGATTTCATTCATCGACGACACCATCTCGGCCATCTGATTGTTCCCTTTTTCAGCGGCCTGTTGGGACTCACTGGAGAGCTGATTGGCAACACTGGCATTTTCCGCACTGGTGCGAACCTGCCCGGTCATTTCGCTCATCGATGCGGTGACTTCTTCGAGTGAAGCGGCTGATTCGGTCGCGCCTTGCGATAGGGCCTGACTAGCATCGGCAACCTGTCCGGAACCAGAAGCGATCTGCTCGCTGGCCACCTGGATCCCGCCGACGATTTCCCTTAAACTGTCAAGCATGGTTTTCAGGGCGTTGCCCAGCTGATCTTTGGATGAAGCAACATGGATATCCTGAGTCAGGTCACCCTGAGCGATCGCTTCGGCCACGTCGGCCGATTTGCTGAGACTTTCCGTCATCCGGTCGAGAGCCTGGGCCAACTGGCCGACTTCATCTTTCTGATTGAGGTTGAGGCGCTGGCTGAGGTCCCCTTGGGCGATCTCTTCGGCCAGTTGGACACCCTTGCGGATCGGGACGGTGATGGCACGGGTAATGATATAGGCCGCAGACAACCCGACAATCAAAGCGATGACGCCGAGGATGATGATTCCGGTGCGGGTCTGGACGGCGGCAGCGATCATTTGGTTATCAGACATGATGCTGGCGGTGGCCGTCTCGTTCATATGGTGCATCAACTCCTGCACCTCATTCAGGTTTTTCTGAGTCTCCCCGGCAAAGATTTTGTTGGCTTTTTTCTGACCCTGGAGTGCAGCAGTTGCCGCCTGTGTGGATTGATTGAGTAAAGCTTTTATTTTCCCCAGAGTAGGAACGATGTTCTGCTCAAAATAGGTCGCTGCTGCAATCTGTTCTCCGTTACCGATCATTCTGGCGATCATTTTCCCTTGTTGGTGCAGGGTTTCGTGAGGGACTTTCGTTTCTTCTAGGAGTCTGGCCAATTCCGGGCTACCTGCGGCTGCTTTCTGCCCGGCTTCACCATAAATGAATTTGCCGAAGCCGCAGAGCTTGTGATCAAATTGCACCTTTAGCTCCTTGTTTCCAGAAATGATGGCGCTTTGAACGGCACTGACCCAGTTGACATGGTCCAATTCCTTTTCGGTGAGAAACTGAGGCAGGTTTGGATCGGCAATCTGGAAGACGTCCTTGATCTGGCGCGCCGATTCATGCAGGTGTTTATGCGGTGCTTCGAGCGCCTTGAGATCCTGGCTCAAAGCAGGAACCAGCAGTTCCGCTTGTTTGCGGCCTTCGCCATAGAGCCATTTCCCCATAGCGCACTGGGTATGATCGAGCTGAACAGCCAGCTCCGTGACGTTTTCGTCGGTAAGAAAGGTGGACACCTTCTTGGTCCAGTTCAGATGGTCGACTTCCCGCGCCAGCAGTTCCCCGCGCAATCCGTTTCCTGCAGCCATCTCCTTGCCGTTGCTCACTGTCGTCGAGAGCCCGCTGATTCCCCACACCAGGATCACTAACATCAGAACAAGGATCGAACCGGCCAACAACGCTATTTTGCTTCCAATTTTCAGATTTTTAAGCATTTTCGTCTCCTATTTTATTTTTTTCAACAATTGTGATCACAAATCAATTCAAACTGCTTCAAGCTCGAACGGGGTTTCATCCAAATCGTCTTCTTCAACCAGCGCTTCAACGTTCAATAAGATCTCGACCTTCTCGCTAATTTTGCCGAGCCCCTGGATATAGTGACCACGATTCTTCCCTGTCGCTGGTGGTGGCTCAATGTCTTTTTGTTCAATTTCAACAACTTCGCTGACCTGATCGACAACCAGACCGACGGTATTATCATTCACATCGACAACAATGATGCAGGTGCGCTCGTCGTATTCCCTCAACGGCAAGTTGAAACGGAGGCGGACATCAATGATCGGGATCACCTTGCCGCGCAGATTGAGAACGCCAATGACATGGTCAGGCATGCCTGGAACATTGGTCACCTTTTGGATGCCAATAATCTCGGTCACATAGCGGATTTCTAAACCATACCCTTCCCCGGCCAGATCAAAGGTCAGGAACATCCCCTGCATCGTGTCCTGGTCGACCTGAAGCTCTTCCTGTGCTCTATCAACGGTTGCTGTCATTGGGCTATCTCCTTTAAGAGTTGAGTACTTGACGAAATAAGCTCTGAGTTATCTGTCCTGATGACCTCAATATCTCCCATTCGCCCGCCATTCAAAACAGCTTCAATACCGATATCAAAGAGTTGGCTTGCTGCGTTGTAGCGATCAACAATCTCTGTCAGGGCCGACTCATTTGCATTAGCCATTACTGAGGTTGACCAAGGGATTCTTCCATGACAACCATTGACTCAAGCAGTGCGATCTTTATTTCCATTGAAGTATCGATCAACGGCGCCTCTTCATCGCTGATCACCATCAGCGAGTGACCGACGGTTTGCAGCCCTGAATAACCTACTAGGCCACCCACACTGATCAGTACCATCATCAATCCAAATCCCACAGCGAGCTTTGTTCCAATCCTTAGATTTTTCCAGCTCAGTTACTTCCTCTTTCAAAAGTGTAGTGAAGTGCCACAAAAACAGTAAATCTCAAAAAAAAGACAATTATTAACCTTGTGACATTGAAATAGTTCAATTTGAATTATTTAATCATTATCACTATGCTAGGGAATCTGTCAACCAAAACCAAGAAAAAAAGTAGTAAATGTTGATATGGTATTGTTTTTGATAGGTAGTTAAGGAGAGATGATCGACAACTCAACACACCTGCAATGACGAGAAGGTCAGTTCCTTGAGGCAAAATTATAAGGACGGGTGAGGCGAACAGACAGTTCCTGAGATAAAAACTGCCACCTTAATCGTTAACAACCCGGCCCCTTTGTGCTGAAAAGTAAGGCTGTCACAACTTAGACCTTTTGAAACAGAAAAGCCGCCGGAATTGCTCCAACGGCTTTTTTCACATTTAATTAAATTTGAGATAGCAATATGAAAAAGCCCCAACATAGGATGAGGCTTAATTTTGTTCCTATTTATAAGATCTCCTGGTGTCACAAAATCCAGTGGTGATTCATTCATGAAGTATATCAGGTACTGTTGTTGGAGGCGATTACAAGTCTTACTTATATTCTTTGGTAATACCTAAAATAAAAAAACCGTTTGGCAACATATCAAAAGGCGGTTCTTCATTTTTTTCATTCTTCCATTTGAAGCGTTTGCAGTTTAAATAGTTTTTAGTAGCGCAGAAAGATTGAACCAAAAATTTATAATGTTCATCACTAATTTTGTGGGTGTAATGTTTCCACAAATCACATGAATCAAAATTTGGGCAGCTCATCACTCAGACTCCGAAACATAAATATGAGAATAACAGTCGGGGGATCAATGGAAACCATTTGGCGCTAATAATAACATATTCATTAAGGTTATTGGAGTCAAAATCAGTGCCATGATTTTTTGTTATCAATCAGTCACAAAAATGGCTTTTCCAGGACCATTCTCGTTTTGTAGGCTATCCAAGAATTTGAGATGCTCACAGATTTTTGGGCATCAGATCAATCCAGCACAAAATCCAAGACAGTTTCCGCCTTTCAAATTTTAGAAGTTGTGACTCATATTCTGCATAGCTTATTGCGTATTATATTTTTGTATCAAATGTCCTATCAAATTGGTTTCGCATATATCATAGGAATTTTGAACGGTGGTAGCGGCCACACCAGCTTTTCAGGTTTCCAGTTTCCCCAGCCCCCCACAGACCCTCCGATCTGAGAAACTGAAATTCTGCTCCCATCACCAACCCGTTGCCATTTTTTGAGTGGCTCCCGACCCCGAACTTGCTCCACCGGCACCCAGACTGACCGAATCATGAGCGACTGAGGCGTCCCCATGCCCTCGGCCTGCATGGACTCCGGGCACTTCTCTATGGGGCGACTGGAATTGCTTTCATCCTAATTTTTCTGAGAGCGACGTTTATGCGGCCTTCACTGGCAATTCGGAGGTGATAGTGAGGCGGTCAATGGCTTTGTGCGGCCGGAATCGGCATTTCGGGAATTTCCACAAATTGGGGCGGAGAGGGCGCTTTCGGCAAGATGCTGACCGGTGACGAACAAGAACGTGTACTGTTTTGAGGGCTTTCGGCCAACAGTGCGAACGTCGATGCTTTACATGGACTTACTGAAAGAGAGAGGGTTTTCTGGGGAAAAAAGTGTGAATGGGGTCGTTCGACAATGTGCGTTCTGATGGGCCACATGGAAAGAGAGATATCAACAATCTTTTCCAGCTATCCTCAACCCTACATCTAGGACTTTTCCCATATACAATTCGGGGAATTCCCGAAACATACTGATCGTTTTCCACTATATCCAACAGAACAAAAACTAACAGACTGATATTACATGGTTTTATATTAGGGAAAAATACTGGCACACCATTTGCGTTATGTAGATTGGATTTCTGTCTTGAGTTGTCATAGGGGGGGGAACACCATGAATCAAATATGTTTGAAACGACCGCTGTTGTTGGCTTGATGCTGACCAGCGGTTTTTTTAGAAAAAGCAAAGGAATAACGAATCGTAACTAAATTACAGGGGGAAAAAATGACATTGAAAATATATTTCATAGTTTTACTATCATTCATAATGACTGGATGCATGTTTTCCAGCGGTAAGGTTACAGTTAATAATCTCAAAGATGAGGACAAGGGGCCAAAAAAAGTATTTATTGAAAACAGTACACCATATTTTGTAGAGATGAATGAGTCTCTCAAAGAAAATGGCTTCACCGTGATGTCACAACCAACACAGGTTAAGTTAAACGAAATCCAAGCTAAAGGTGCAATGTCAGATAATGACGAATCTATAACAAGGTGGGGAATTTCTCTGCTAACAAAAACTAAGGGCGGTTGGACATGCGCACTTACTGACTCAAATATTCTTTATTTCACTCTTGTCTTGAATGATGTTTCTAATAACAACTCAGTAATGATTCTAAAACAACTTGGATCAGATGGGCCATGTACAACGATCAAGCCTGTTTTCCCAACGTTGTGTAAGGCGCTATCGGAAAATTGGTAGTATTCGTTACTGCGAAACATACAGTTTTTGTTGAATAAATATTTCATTTAATTTCAAAGAGGGGGAGTGAACTGCTAGATTGATGACGCGTTTGGGAAAGGTATTAACTCTCGAGTGTACGAATTTGCGAACCCCTAGCTTTCACCCTTGGCAGAATTAAAAACGGCAAGTCACTTAATAGGGGTTAGGACTCTTCCAAGCACGGCCCTATTGGTAAGTAGCGCACAGAACACTTATTATTGACTGATTAGCTGAGAAAAAATACGTTTCAACCATGTGATTTAGTTTGGTCTTTTGGAGGGGGTATCATGAGTCAGACATATTTCGAAAAATGACCGCTGTTGTTGGCTTGATGCTGACGGGCTGTTGCTTATCAGAAAGGGGTGAAGATGTTGAAAAAGTTAGTAGCTTTTGTAGTTCTGGTTATATTTATTAGTGGCTGCACCCCAGGTTCAAAAAGCATAAAATCTGCTTATGTTTCACCCGTTAATTATCAACATTTTACTTGCGACCAGTTAAAGCAAGAAATTAAACGTGTTGAAAGAAAAACAAGACTCCTCGCAAGCGCTCAAGATTCTGAGGCGACAAAGGATGCCGTAGTAATGGGTATAGGTTTAGTGGTTTTTTGGCCGTCATTGTTTCTTCTTATCGGGGAAGAACACAAAGGCGAAATTTCTAGACTTAAAGGGGAATACGACGCTTTAGAGTTTGCAGAGATTGATAAGGAATGCTCTAAGTCTGAAGAATTAAAAGAAACT
>JASJGU010000049.1:0-3768 GCA_033791385.1 Desulfuromusa sp. | reverse complement strand
ACCAAGGCATTTTTGCGTGAGAGCAACCCGGCAACGGAGTGAATTTTAGTCGTTTCGAGGGCTTCTTCAAAGGAAAAATCGGGAAGGATTGTTGGCAGTCGTCGCGCCAGCATAGTTTTTCCACTTCCGGGAGGTCCAGACATCAAGATATTGTGTGATCCCGCAGCAGCAACTTCTAGCGCTCTTTTGACATGTTCCTGGCCACGCACCTCGGCAAAGTCTTCTCCGTCGGCAGATGAGTTCTGGGTTGATAGGTTCTCTGTGGTTTGGTAGGGGGTAAATTGTTGTTCACCATTAATCAGCGCGACGACTTCTCCCAGATCATGCACGGCGTAAACCTTCGGTCCTGCTACGATGGCACCCTCTTCGGCATTATCAGTCGGCACCAGGAGAGAATAATCGCCCCAATCTCGAGCCGCCACAGCAACCGGCAAAACTCCACGTACGGGTTTAATTTGACCATCGAGGGAAAGTTCGCCTAAGAGGATATAATTTTTGAGATGGTCGGCATTGACCAAGCCGGTCGCGCAGAGTATGCCGATGGCGATCGGTAGATCGAAAGCGGCACCCTCTTTACGGATATCGGCGGGGGCAAGATTGATGGTTATACGGCGGGCGGGAAAGTCATAACCGGAGTTCTTGATAGCAGACTTGACACGATCCTTACTTTCCTTAACGGCCCCTTCCGGGAGGCCCACCGTGGAAAATTGCGGGAGCCCTTGCGCAATGTCAACTTCTACCTCAACCGGGTAAGCGTCGATACCAATCAACGCCCCGGAAATAACTTTAGCTAGCATTTGCCCCCCCTGCATGTCGGTTATTTAGACTGAACTTATTTTTGCTGGTCTAGCTCGGTGATATGTCTTTCAGCCATAACCGCTGCAACTGCCCCGTCACCTACGGCAGTAGAAACCTGTCTGAGAATCGTGGTGCGATTGTCTCCAGCGACAAAAATCCCCGGTACGGAAGTTTGGGTATCTTCGCCTGCCTTAACATAACCATCATCGGTCAGCTCAACCAAGTCTTTGATGAATTCGGTGGTTGGCGTTACGCCAACAGCGACAAACATTCCCTGAATCTCAATTGTACGGGTTTCGCCGGTTTTGGTGTCCTTTAACACCGCACCAGTCAAACCAGTGTTGTCAGATTCAAAGCTGTCAACCACAGAATCCCAGGCCATTTCTATTTTCTCGTTGGCCAAAGCACGATCCTGAAGGATTTGCGTGGCCCGTAGTTGATCACGCCGGTGGACTAGGATCACCTTGCTAGCAAAGCGGGTCAGAAAAATAGCCTCTTCGACGGCCGTATCACCCCCGCCGATCACCGCAATTGGAACCTCACGGAAAAAGGCACCATCACAGGTTGCACAATAGGAGACGCCTCTGCCAACGAGAGCTTCTTCTCCTACAATGCCTAATTTTCTCGGAATAGCTCCCGTCGCAATAATAACTGCTTTGCAGGTCATCTCCTTGTCGTCAACGAGCAGTGTTTTAGTGTCGCCGTTGTCAATGATTTGCTCGACTGTACCGGAATCGGTTTCCAGACCAAACTCAACACAATGCTCCTGAAAACGCATCATCAATTCCGGTCCACCAATTCCGCCCGGGTATCCGGGCCAGTTTTCAACCAGGGTGGTTGTCATCATCTGTCCACCCATGATCATCTTTTCAAGTAACAATGATTTTAGGCGTGCACGGGAAGCATAAAGACCAGCTGTCATTCCTGCCGGACCTCCTCCAACAATGATGACATCGTAATCTACTGTACTCATACTCTGAACTCCTGTTTATAGATAAGAAATTGGCTATAATTCTCGATTATAGATTTATAGGGGCATGCCCCGTATTTTGATTCATACAAACGTTTCAGTAACATTTGCAGCCCCATTATTTACATCGAACTTATAGATGAAGTCAAATCACAGTCATTCAAAACTCTTGATCGATTTCTTGAGTTTTCCCTGCGTCGCGGGTAGTATGTTCGTGCCATTGTGAGGAGCTGTCATGCTGAAATTGTTCAAATATTTTTTATGGATCATAGTGATTCTTGCGTTGACCGGTGGGTTTGATCAACTGATGGTCAAACTGCCACTGCGCGCACCGGGACTGAAACAAACGCAACAATTCTATGTTGATTTCCGCACCCGCTTGATTGAGATGGTCAGGGGTAATACGCGTTCACAGCCAGATGCCATCGAAGCCGTGATTGAAAAAGCGGCAACAAATCCAGCAAAAGCAGCTAAAAAACCAAGCCGTTATCTTTATGTTGATGGTGCTGGGATCTTGCAGTTTGCTGACAACCTGCAGCAAGTTCCGAGTCAATATCGTCAGGACGCTCAGCCTTTGGCTGAATAGTTGGGATCAAGGTGTTCCGTAAACATCTGCCCGCCGATCATTAAGGATATCAATCTTCTTCCGATATTTTTCCATTTCGGAAAAATCAAACATTGCCACCAGTTCCGTATCTTCTTCCGCTGCCATTTGCAGAACATTGCCCAATGGAGAAATCAATTGGCTTAAGCCAGAAAAATCGAGCTTACCCTGAACACCGCAACAGTTGGCGGCAATCACAAACAGTTGATTTTCTATCGCCCGAGCACGCAGCAATATTTTCCAGTGTTCCTGCCGTGGTTTCGGCCATTCTGCGGGAATGCAGATGATTTCCGCTCCTTCCAATGCCAACTTACGAAACAGTTCAGGAAAACGGAGATCATAACAAATCGCCACCCCTAATCGCCCAACTGAAGTATCAACAACCAAACTCTGATTCCCTGCACCAAGGAACTGATCTTCGCGCATCGTTGAAAACAGGTGCAACTTGCGATAGCTACCGACAATCTCACCCCTATCAACCACATAAGCAGTATTGTAGATGGTGCCATCTTTTAATTCTGGCAAGCTGCCAACGGTTACCAGCTCAAGCTCGCGGCATTTGTTCTGCAATTCCTGCAAGACGCGCGGGGTTTCTTGAGCCAGTTCTACAAGGTTGCGGTAATCGTAACCACAGCTCCACATTTCGGGTAATACGACCAGTTTTGCTCCCTGTTGTGCGACCCGCTGCAAGGCTGTGATTATCTTATCTAGGTTGGCGTCAATATGCCCAAGAGCAATATTGAATTGGATTGAAGCGCAAATCAATTGTTTCATTTCCTCTCCCCTTTTAGCAAAGTATGAAATACTGTTTTACCCCATGAAGCTATATTTTAAGCCGATCTTGGTGCAATCTTCTTTAACGGTAAGAAACTGTGAAAAGAAAAAAAGAATGTCATGTTTTTTATTGTTTTTCCCCGCTGCCCGTGTATACTGTGTACGATTTTTTTTAACAAATAGCACATTTATTCAAGCAAGGCTAATCTTCCGTAGGGGGCATTTTATACTTGTTTGACTATTCTTGTAAATTGGTAGCCAAACTTGGAAATAGCTGTCAAAAGACAGCACTCTGGGAGCGTCCTCAAAAGTATATATTTAAGTTTGAATTTTATATGGCTTTGTTCGCCGTGCAGTAACCCCACTAAATTGACGGACATTGCATAAATGTGTGACACACGGATTGATTCACAACCCTTTTTAGAAAGTGCACTAACATGATTAAAATCAGTAAGGGCTTGGATTTGCCGATTACCGGCAGTCCCGAACAGGTAATCTCTGACGGTTTGACGGTGAATACCGTCGCAATACTGGGTCCAGATTATGTCGGCATGAAGCCAAGCATGTGTGTGAAGGTTGGTGATCAGGTCAAGCTTGGGCAGCAGTTATTCGCTGACAAAAA
>JASJGU010000048.1:0-3806 GCA_033791385.1 Desulfuromusa sp. | reverse complement strand
CCATCTGGATATTCAATCACGTGAGGTTTTGTTGAAGGCGTTGCAGAGCTTTGCTGGAACTTTGCTATTGGTTAGTCACGACCGGCATTTCCTCCGTTCACTGGTTGATCGGGTGTTTGAAATTGACCATGGAAAAATGAGATCTTATGAGGGGGATTACGAATACTATCTACACAAGACCGGGTATGATCATAAAGCAATGTGATTGATGTGTTCCTTCAATTTTTCTCTCCAGAATGAATCCTTTGTTTAAATGATGGTGTGTTTGAGAGGGGGGTATCTGCTCCAGCTGTAGACTTTGCAGAAAAGGTTATGCTCTGAACTGAATATTTACACCAATGGAATCCGATGAATTGTTCCTTTGGGTCAAGTTAAGAGCAGGGTGGGGCAGTTGTGCCCCACCCTGCTTAGAAAATTATTGAAAGGCTGAACCTTTACCAACATCAGCGCTGCAAAACAGATGTTGGTCCGATTTCAATACTCAACCTTGCCGCTTTTGGGCCCTTGCCAATCAAATGAAACGATCTTTCCGTCTTTCCAGGCAATAGCAAAAGTTCTGATTGTGCCTGCAGCGGTCTCAGATTTTTCACAACTATCAACTGTCACTTCAGCTGTATAGAGAACTGTTCCACCTTTTTTTTCCGTATTTGTGATTTTCGATGCCCCTAGATTGCAGGCTTGCAAAGATTCAGGAACGACTCCTGAAGTTGAAGAATACTTGTTCACGACAGTTGCTATCTTTTCTTTTGAGTTCAGGGCCCCCATAAATTCTTTCATTTCCGGGGCAACGGAGTTACTGCATCCTGCTAAAAAAAGAAAAATGGTTAGACTTACTAAAAGTGTTCTCATGCTATTCCTCCTGTAGTTGATGTTTTATCTGGCCTTCTAAGTCCATAATGATTTTGTCAATTTCTCTACAGCCCTATGTGCGTAGACCGTTGGTATAGCGTATCAATCAGGCTGTTGTCATCGCCAACAGTGGCTGCGCGCTTTTTTCAATATCCTCACCAATGATGACCAGAAAGTTTTCCCCGGGAAGATCTTCGGCTGCTGGGGTCAAGTTGTGAGATCCAGGCACATATTGATAGTAGTAGCGATCTTCGTTGTCTGTGAATTGCATGACACCCTTAATCCTAAGAACTTTTTCTGACAATTTTGTCGCTTTTGCAAGGAACAGTTCCTTATTCAGGGGAGACTTCAATTCGACAAGAATGCTGGAGATATTTTGGCTGCCATGTGTATGGTGTTTCGTTGTGTTGATCAGTTTGAGACTGTCTGCCAGCTGGGTATTTCCGGTCAGATTGACACCGTAAAGCTGCGGAGCTGAAAAGTTTCCATGGTTGCCCTGATGAATTGCCACAAGGGGATTTAGAGTACGAATCTCTTCTGTCAGAGCTTTGAGCTCAGCAGCCGGGATGCCGTCAGTTTTGTTCAACAAGATCACGTCTGCAAGGATAGCCTGTTCTCTGGCAACTCCGTACTTTTGTAAAACCGCAAATCCCTGCGTAGCATCAATGACGGTTGTGATCGAACAAAAGTCGAGTTGATCTTCCAATTCGGCCACTTCGCTTAAGAAATTTGCCGGATTTGCCAGTCCGGTTGTTTCAACAACGACAAAGTCAGGTTGAAAACCGGAAATAATTTCTGACAGTGCCAGTTTCAAACTTCCAGCCAGTGTGCAGCAGATACATCCCTCATCCATTTCGGTTACCGCATAATGCTGGCCGATCAGGTGAGTATCAAGGCTCTTAGCTCCAATTTCATTTTGAACGATGGCGACAAAGGCATTATGCTCGGCTTGATATTCGATGAAATGATTCAGGAAGCTGGTCTTTCCTGAACCGAGAAAACCGGTCAGTATGATTAATTTCGGGCGCTCAGTGATGCCCATCGTATTTTTATCAACACTGAAGCGGGCTCCGGGAACCTGCGCCTGCCACCAGGCTTCATCTACATATTCAAGCGGCTTGGGGTCGGGTGAATGCCACAGAATATCGGTCTGATAACTATCATCGAGCTGAGTCAGTGGGAGGTTTGTTCCCCAGGTTAGCGCAAGGTTGATCACTTTGATCTCTGAACGCAGCTCCTGCTCCAATTGCTGGTCATGATGGTAGATGTAGTGGTGACCAGTTTGATAACTGCGCTTCAGGTGTTCCGGTGCCTCTTCGAAACAGAAACTGAACGACGTGGTGAGGACTCTGAAAAAATTGAGCGCAAGAGAGAATGCGGCGAGATTCTGATCAACCTCACCGGGAGCAACGACCTGCTCCTGTCGATTTTCTCTGGTTATGGTTACACCATCGGCGCTGATCAGAATAAGTTGATCTGCCGCCACAAGTGAAAGCTCTACGGCCTTTTTTCCTGAGTTGAATGCAAGCTTGAGTTGGCCGATATGAAAGAGAGTTTTTAAGCTTTCATGAGTTGTAAATTCACGCACATGCTGCAGGTAGTCTGGTTGCAGTGCTGCGATGCAGGCCGCGACAGAGAATGATTCCAGCCATTCTTCTTCCGGTGAAGGGAAATAATACAGGTCGAATGTGGCATGACCCTGTCCGCGTTGTTGTGTTGCCCCCACAAAATTGAGCCCAAAAACGCCCTCCTGTTCGGCGATCTTAACACTGAAGCCATGATTCGGACATTCTTTCACCCCACGCCAGCCGAGGCGTTGTCTAACTCCCGGAATGAAATTGGCGCGTAACATAACGGCAGGCAGCAGTTTTATGGCGACCTGTTCCGCATCAGCAAGGACCGCTGGTGGAAGGATTGTGTTCAGTCTTCTTAACATGGTGTGCTTTCTCACAATTTTCTGGCGTACAGTCGGGCTGCCCGGCAAAGACAGCCCGACGTTTCACATGCGATCAGCGGCCTGAAGATCAGCCGAATGTTATGACATCCCCATTGCCTAAATAAGCCTTATCTTTGGAGCGGAATCGAGCCGTCCCTTCAATGACCGGATAACCTTGTTTGATAAACTTATTGGCACACAGAATTCCGGTGCAATGGTTACAACCGATACGATCAAAGTCATAGTTACGCAAGGAAATCACCAGATCGTCATACTTTGGATCCCAGTCGTCGAACGGAGAAATGTGCAATCCGCCATAGATCCCGTGGAAATTATCGTTTTCATATTTGATTTCTTTGTATGCTGTTTCAGCAAACTGGATGATCCCTTGGTGACAACAACCGGTAACGCTGACCAAGCCTTTGTCGGCGACGTTGAAATACATCGATTGCTCACCGTAAACCCGGCAGATAATCGGAATATCAAAAACAAATGTCGCCATGCCAGGAATATGTGGATTCAATCCATTCGGTACGGTGACAACTTTTCCTGTGTGACCACAATCCTTGATGTACTGTAATCCCTCCTTATAAAATCCTTGAGGTATATAGAGAGTGATAGTCGGATCATATTTGAGTGTAACTGGCAGACCCCAGAAGTGATCAAAGTGTTCGTGAGAGATAAACAACGCTTCAATCTCCCGGTTGAGCAGCATCTTGTCGATCCCTTCACGTTTAAACGCCGCGTCCATCCATTCGTAACTCCAGCCGGTATCGAGCAAATACTTGTGCAGTGTGCCATCGAGCTCTTCGACCTCAATTAGCGCGGAGAAACCGCCAGCATTCTCAGGATGGACAGCATGTTCTTTGATGTACGCCGATGCTTTTTCGAGATCATGAGGGAGCCACTGTTTGATCTTGGCGATGCCAGATTCATAACTGCCTTTGGCGAGCTCGCCGCCGTCGCAAAATGGCGGCCAGTTGAACTCATACTGATTCACCAATAGACCACCGGCCTTTTT
>JASJGU010000047.1:0-5437 GCA_033791385.1 Desulfuromusa sp. | reverse complement strand
TATCAGAAAAACAAAATGCCGGATAATAATATGCATGGATAATCCCGTGGTAAGCGTTTATTCGTCAGAGGTGCACTTATTTGAAATCGAATTTACCATACAATGCTAGAAAGGCTCTTTCATGGAAAGGAAGGTGTTTATTTAATCCTGTCTTCAAAGCGGCAGATATCTTAGGGTTTTGGCGGTATCCAGTAAACAAAGATGCTGATCGATATCTCAAGAAGCGATACGGTTTTTACTGGTTTTTATACTATGTATATTGGCTATACAAATCAGGAAATCCGGTAACAAAATCGGAAAAAGGCTCTAATCTCGAAGTATACTTTGCAGAAAACCGCCGACAGATCAACATTCCTTTTCTGCCAGATGGATTTAAAGGTGACACATCTTTGACCATCAGCGCCGTGGGAGATTTGATGTGCGCCAATGGTTTGGAGAATTCGACGGGGAAGTTTTACGCGAAGGTCGCGAAACTGATTTTCAATGCGGATATTTCAATCGCCAACCTCGAATCCTCGCTGACTACTAAAACAGCTAGAACTGGCTGGTACATCAACTTAACGCGTGAACAGTTCGACGCTGTAAAAGGCCATAAGGATGAGGAGAACTATACCGTTTTTTGCACAGCCAATAATCATATTTTAGATCGTGGCATGGAAGGCTTCAATTTCACACATGACACGGTGGAAGCCGAGGGATTCTATTACGTGGGCACAAATAGGACTCCAGAAGCTCAAAAAAAAGGCTTGATCATAGAATTGAACGGCATCAAATTGGGGCTCGTAGCAGCCACATTCCATGTGAATAACCGATCCTTTCCAAACGGGAAAGAATATAACGGGAAAGAATATATAGTTAATGTCATTCCTTTTCACCGTTTTCAGGGGCCTGTGGACGTATCGTTATTGGAGGAGCAAATATCCTACTGCCGCTCACAAGATTGCGACTTTATAATTGCTTCACTTCACTGGGGAATGGAGTTTGAACTTTTTCCGCGTCGGGATCAGATAGATATCGCACATGGATTGATTGAATATGGCGCCGATGCCATCATAAGCCACCATACCCATAACATCCAACCATTTGAATTTTATCAAACCCGGAGGGATCCGCATCGCAGAGCCCCTATATTTTATGGTCTTGGTGGCCTTGTATCAATGTGGTCAGCGCCTTATCATGCACTGAGTTTGGTCACTAATTTTGAATTGGTTAAAGGCTATGTCAATGACTCGCCGAAGACCTTGGTGAAAAGCGTCAATGTAACACCAGTCCTACAGATGGAATATGATTGTAACGGAAAGCCGTACCTTCAAATTCAAAAATTATGCGACTTGATAAAATCAGATCATAATCAACACGCAACGGAGTATCTCAGAGAAGCGGGGCAATATACTGATCTTGTTCTTGGTAGAAACTGGCGAAATTGAATATCAGCACTAACCCGCAGTTGCGACTTCTTTTGATGCTTGCTGCGCCTGTTTCAAAAAACGACCAAAGCTATGCATCAACTGCTGGTTGTCTTCCCGCGTCCCCAGGGATATCCGCAAATATCCGGGAAGTCCGAAGCATTCTGTTCGTTTGACATGAATTTTCTCGCCCTCGAAAAATCTTAAAAGCCTTTCGTCGGCATCTTCTATCGCGATGAAGTTTCCCTGGCTTGGTAGTAATGAGGCTCCCTGGGCTAACAACCATGCTTCTATTTTTGCACGGTCTTCTTTTACTTGCTCGCCATGTAGATTACGGCAGTCACAACTGTAAGCATGCTCAATCGCTCGCAAACTGAAAGTAGACATATTGCAATACCATTGCAATTGGCGAATCTTGGCGATCTTTTCCTCGGGCCCAAACAGCACCCCCAACCTTAACCCGGCGACTCCACTGGATTTCGAAAGTGAACGAAACACAAAATGGCGCTCTGAAAGCTGATGGAGGATGGTGCCACTTTCACTATAGTCAACATAAGTTTCATCAATGAAGGCTGTTGCTCCAGATGCTTCAAGTGCTGCCAATGTCTCTGCATTCAATACGGCTCCCGTTGGATTGTTTGGCGAAGCCGTAATCAAGAGATCCTCCTTTTGCAGAAATGCAATATCAGCAGGAGACACATGCAAACGATTCTCACAAATGTGTTGCGTAACTGGAAACCCCAAAAGTTTAAAACGCAGAGCAAATCCATCGAAAGTCGGCAACATGACAACATAGCGATACTGCGGTTGCGTTTGAATTATTCGGTCCAACGCTTCGTCTGTACTCTGAACTAAACAAATCCGTTCTTTGGGGTAATTCTCCACTTTCGCTATTCGTTCTTGAACCTCAACCGCAGCGACTTCATGATAATCGTTAATACGCTGAAAACTCGCCGTCAAATCTTCAGCGAGTTTCCCGCAGATGGGTTCCCTATTTATGTTGCGACTTAGATCGAGCATCAGAAGATTGAATCTAGCGTTCCATTTCTGCGAATGTCTAACGTAGCACAGTGGAAAGAACCTCCAAAGGCACAAAAGTTGCGGAAGGGAACAGGCACAACATCAAAGCCTTGGTTGCGGAAAAACGTCTGTAATTCCGGCTCTTCTTGCTCCACAATCACCGTGTTGGGATCCAACATAAGAATGTTGATCGCAACCCATCGACTCGACATATATAATTCAGCGTCATCGGTTAGATTCGGCACAGGTGGATACAATATCTCCCAATCCCTAAACATTTCGGGAATTTCGGGAACCCGTTCCGGATTGGCCAAAGCCTTTCCTGGGCATAAAGGAAGAAAATTAACATCAATGTGCATTGCCGTAGGATCATCAAACTGTATCATATGCACACGATACTCATTGCCTAAGTGCCGCCGCATCCATTCGATACCAGAGAGGTTAGTAACATGAGAACGTTGAACAAAAATGTCTCGTCCACAACGGAAAAAATCTGCTGCGTCGAACACAGGCTCAAATTCACTCAATACCCAGGGCTGCTCCATTGAGCCGTCATGAAGAAACAAAGCATCCTCAATAGTCGGCTTGGGAGCAGCTACCCAACGAGCACCCGACTGAAAATACTTTTTCAGGAGCGGACGAAAAGCCAGCGTTTCATAATAGCGTGACTTCCACGACATGGGTGCCTCAATGATTTGGTCACCAATAACAATCAAAGAATCTCTGGGCATCGTGGCATAGGAACCCGTCGATTCCCAATGCGGTGTGCTGTATTTGACGCTATGGTCACGGCTGGCAGGTCTTTGCACCGTGACTCCTAAACGTTCTAAGGTTTGAGCAAAACCATCAAGCTCGATTTGTGCTTTGTAACATAGTTCAGGATCAACATTTTGAAACGTCTTGCCACGATTCTCCGAAAAGAATTGATGATAACGACTGGGCATGGTAACCCGTACACCAGGGGACATCCCAGGTATTGTCGCACCATCAACAATACCGACAATGACTTCTTCAAGGGGATCCCACTCATTGTGAGATTGCACTAAACTCATTTCGTGAGTTCAACGCGTAACATATTTTTGGGTTCAACGCATAACATAGCCAATTACGAGTCCGGTTGGGTCGACCGTTTTGTCGACAGATTGTTGTTCAAGGATGATAAAACCAGCTTCTTCAAAAAGTTGATTCCAATCCGTTTTGGTTAAAAGTTGTTGTTGCGTTAACGGGTGCAACATAAAGTAGAGATTATAAAATCCAAGACCCATCGGAGAGTGCATGATTGACTCGTCCTCGATAGCATAATCAACTTCCATAACGACAAACTTTGCACCAGCAAGTTTACCTTTGAGGGCTCTTAGAAAATCCAACAATGCAGGCTTCCCTACTTGCCCCAGAATTTCTTGCAATACAAAATTAGCTAAAACTACTTGTTCTTCCCCACAATAATCATAGCTTAAAGCATCACATTGGATAATTTCAATACGTTGTTCTAAACCGACTTCTTTGACATGTTCAATGGCACCAGCTACCGAGTTTGCATCAGGCTCGACTCCCACCCCCTCAAGCCCAGGAATAGCTTGGCAAAGTGTCGTCAGATACAGAGCCGTGCCACACCCAATATCAACAACTGAACGAAAGTTGCCACCGTGCCGCTCCAAAAAATCGCGTGTCAGAGGAATCGTGTCATAACGTGAAATCTCGCAACTGCCTTTGCTCACCCAATAGCCATTGCGAGTAGACCCCTTTCTTTCCTGCAAATGGCCTAATAAATCCTGCAAAACAGGTTGGTAACCGCCAACAAACAAACAGAAATGCCCTGCATACTTGTGCAAACTGCAGCCATAGTCTGTCAATCGATAGTGTCCATCGAGAAATTGGAGGATATCTTCATGAACTAAAAAAATAAAAACAGCTTCCAGTTTCGCTGTTTCCAATCCGCGTTTTTCCGCTATCGCTTCCAGGGAACAACCATCCTTAAGATCGTCCAGGAGGCCTTCCTTGAGCAGTGAAAATATGATGTGACTGACACCAAACCCACGCAAATGCTGCATAGATCTTTCGAGATTAGAATTCATATATTTTTAATTTTTTTAGTTTATATTTTATGATGCGAATACCCGATGCCTGTTCTAAATGATCCGCTAAGCGTCGAATAGTGAAACATATCAACGACACTCACAGGAACACCCAAATCCTGCCGAAGTCTATATACAATCTTGACAGACATCAATGAATATAAACCTGAATCGAATAAGTCTCCGTCAATACCCAATGTTTGAGTTGCCAAAATAGGTTGCATGATGTCTGCTATTCTTTTTTCCATCTCCGTTACCGGTGCAGCATGATTCGCTCCCTTAGAGTATAAGCAGGTTAAAAGCCCTATCTGGTTTGGTACGAAGTCATGTTGAAGTACGATGAATGCAATGCCCAGATCATGATTTTCTTTGCGCCGCCTCCTCCATCTTTTTCCGCAGGCTCAAAGGACGCATATCCGTCCAGACTTCGTCTATGTAGTCCAGGCATTCCTGCTTTGTGCCGCTCTTGCCGACGTCCTTCCATCCCAAAGGATTCTCCTTATCGTCCGGATATATGGAATACTGCTCTTCGTGATTCACCACTACCTTGTATGTAGTGGTGTCCTCTTCTTCATCCCAACTCATATTTTTCTCCCTAAAGCCTACACACGACTACGGACAGCAGTACACCCCGAAAGACACCGCTGACAAGTACTGGAAACTATCATTTTGACGCCTGGAAAGCAACGGAGCCAAAGTATGTGTTGTCCCTTCTGAAAACTCGATCGTTGGACTAATGAGGCAACTTTCACAATAACAATCTATGAGTATAGTAGGATAAAGCGCATCACCCCTGCAATCAACATCCACTGAACACCCATCGATGAGGGTTCTGTCGCATCCTCGTGAGATAGCCGTATTTATCCAGGTGGGTCTATTCCCCGAACACACTTATCCTGCGAGTGCGTAGAATTGCTCAAATGGGTTGGTTTCCTC
>JASJGU010000046.1:0-3058 GCA_033791385.1 Desulfuromusa sp. | reverse complement strand
TAATTATAAACGATGTGAGAACGATTATTCAGTTTCAGTAGCACAGCGTCATCATCGAGGATTACATCGAGGTCCAGTTGTAGGTCCTTAAACTCAGCAAGGCTGCTGGCGACAATCTTCTCGCCGTCGTGAAAAGCAATTTCGGCACCAGTCATCTGTTGCAGGGTTCTGGCATACTGATCGTCGATGTAGCGGAGTGCTCGCAGGTTACCGATCAGCGATCCTTCAAGGTTAAGCGGAACCAGGGCGGTGATGCTGAGGTGATTTTTGTTGGTAGAAATATGTGTATCGCTACTTGATATAAACTCAACTTTTTTTGCAGCGGACTTTTTGATGATAACTGGCTCGCCGGTTTTCGTCTCTGCATCCAAGGTGTGCCGGTGGCCATCAGCGAGAACCAGTTCAAGTCGGTCGAAGCCAAATTGTGCTTGGGTGTTTTTTAGGATGGAGTGCAGTTGCTCGCGGTCCTCGGTGATCTGGCCAAAATAAATGGCATTTAGCAGTTCAGCGTCGCCGCCGAGCAATTCGAGTGATTCAAGCAGTGCGTCTTCGCTCTGGGAGGCCCCCTGCATGATGTAGCGACCGGCTTGGTCTGCCATTAGTTCCATCTGCTCGCGGACTTGACTGCTGGCAATGTCGGAAAAAAGATAGGTGAGTAAGAGCATCGGGAAGATGGCCAGAACAAGCAGACCAGCCAGGATTTTCCAGCGGATGCTGATGATTTTTCGCATTGAAGCCTCGTAAAGCGATGATGTTCAACTGATGGCAGAATTAGAGAATTAATAGAATCCCTAAGATTGTATATTGTTAATGCGAAACATGCAAGCAAGCCTTTCTCCACTCTTTTTTATATATTGATGCTGGCTCTGAATGAGCCAGTGACTAATGTTTGGGCAGTGGTGGCTAAAATGTGCGCACTGTTCGCTTTTGGAAAAGACAGAACCTCCAGCATCAGGACTTTTGTTAATCGGCACGGCAATTGAAGTAGAGCACGGGTCGTTGAACAATGATGTCGACAACAATTATAAATAAGACGAGGAGGTCTTTCTGATGGAAGCATCGCTGGTCGCCCTGCAGCGTGGTGGGGACGTTCTGTTTTTATTGCTTGGTGCAGTCATGGTTTTCGCCATGCACGCAGGTTTCGCCTTTCTTGAGGTCGGTACTGTCCGGCGTAAGAACCAAGTTAACGCCTTTGTCAAAATTCTCTCCGATTGGTCGGTCTCGACCGTTGTCTATTTTTTGATCGGTTATCCCATCTCCTACGGTGTCCATTTTTTAATGCCCGCCTCTGAGTTGATGGGGAATAACCAGGGTTACGAACTGGTACGGTTTTTCTTCTTGCTCTGCTTTGCGGCCTGTATCCCGGCGATTATTTCCGGCGGGATTGCTGAACGAGCCAAGTTCTGGCCGCAGGTTTTTGCTGGGGCGGTTTTTGCTGGTATCTCCTATCCGATCTTTGAATCGATTATCTGGGGGCAGAACAGCGCCGGGTTGCAGAGCTTTTTTGAAACAACTTTCGGTGCTCAGTTCCATGATTTTGCTGGCAGCGTGGTCGTTCATTCCATCGGTGGCTGGTTGGCTTTACCCGCGGTGCTTATCCTTGGACCACGAGTGGGACGTTTTGTCCGCGGCCGTAGTCAGGCGATTCCGATCAGCAATATTCCTTTTCTCGCCCTCGGTAGCTGGATTCTCGCCGTCGGTTGGTTCGGTTTCAACGTTATGAGCGCCCAAAATCTGGACGGAATTTCTGGGCTGGTTGCTGTCAACTCTTTGATGGCGATGGTTGGTGGTGTGCTCTTTGCTCTGGTTGCCAGTAAGAATGACCCTGGTTTTGTTCACAACGGCGCCTTAGCTGGCTTGATCTCCATCTGCGCTGGGTCTGATCTGGTACACCCTATTGGCGCATTTTTTGTCGGTGGCATCGGTGCTCTGATCTTCGTCTACGGTTTCCAGATCGAACAGGAAAAACTGAAGATCGATGATGTTCTCGGGGTTTGGCCGTTGCACGGTGTCGTCGGGACCTGGGGTGGCATCGCGGCCGGGATTTTCGGTACAACTAGCCTTGGTGGTTTAGGCGGTGTTTCCTTTATGGCGCAACTGGTCGGTAGTCTGCTGGCTGTGGTTTATGCAGTTGTTACCGGATTCGTTGTTTACAAGCTGATCGATGTTGTTTGTGGCTTCCGGTTG
The DNA here is from genome assembly GCA_033791385.1 of Desulfuromusa sp. Lineage (GTDB taxonomy): Bacteria > Desulfobacterota > Desulfuromonadia > Desulfuromonadales > Geopsychrobacteraceae > Desulfuromusa. Next base: position 871 of record JASJGU010000046.1, on the reverse strand, counting down.
GAGGAAGAACAAGAGTTCTATGGTGCCGACCTGAGCGTTCATCAGATTAACGCTTATCCGGAAGAAAATGTGAGATAAAATTAATTGGTAATGGGGTTTGACAGCCTGTAAGTGGGTTGTAGACTGAGGTTAAAGAGCAAGATTACAGGAGGCAGTGGCAGCTTCCTGCTTTGCCCTGGCGACCTTATCCCTCCTGGTCTCCAGGGTATTTTTTAGTTAAAAAAAGAGGTCATGGATTCTTCCACGACCTCTTTTGGTTTGATTTTATGTAATAGCCTGCTATCGGCAATCAGGCACCAAGTTTGTCTTTTTCTCGCTGAACCAGTTCCGCCACGTTGTACTTCTGTAATACTGTGACCATTGCATCTTGGGCTTCATGCCAAACCTCGTGAGCAGAACAGAGTTTGTCGCGCTTGCAAGCATCCTCGTCAACCAGGCAGTGGTTCAGTTTCAGCTCGCCTTCTTCCGCCTGCAAGATATCGAGCAGGTTTATTTCTTCGGGGGCCTTGGCGAGTAAAAAACCACCGCCTACGCCACGTTGCGAGTTGACAATGCCAGCTTTTATCAAGGGTTGCAATATTTTGGTCAGGAACGCCGGGGTCACACTTTGAGTGCGGCAGATATCCTTTTTCAGGACGATTTCATCTTTCGGCTGACGAGCCAAATAGATAATCGTTCTGATTGCGTATTCTGTTGCGCGTGTAATAACCACGTTATACCTCCAAAGTTAACTGATTGGGTTAGAAATACACGGAAGCTTTCTGCTTGTCAATCAGTAGTTGTGTCGGAGAAGGTTCAGTATCTTGACAGATTCTTGGTCTAGCCGCATCATTACTTCGACAATTGATCTTAGGGAAATATATAATGTTGT
>JASJGU010000045.1:0-40626 GCA_033791385.1 Desulfuromusa sp. | reverse complement strand
CAGTGTATTCCGTGGACAAGGTTCGCTTTTACAGTGAAGATTTGCTAAAATCACCATTCATTCAACAGTCACATAGCAAGATGGAGAATCAAAATGGAAAACAATTGGAAAATTGAAACACAGGCGGTGCAGGGAAGCTATGCGCCACAGCCGACTGAACCACGGATACCGGCAATCTGCCAGAGTACCACCTTTAAATATACCAGTGCGGATCATGTTGCCAAACTGTTTGATCTAGATTTGGCCGACCACATGTACAGCCGCATCAGCAACCCGACCACCGCAGCACTTGAAGGAAAAATTGCCTTATTGGAGGGTGGCGTCGCTGCATTGGCGACATCTTCGGGTCAGGCCGCTGTCAGTGGAGCTATTTTAAACATCTGTCAGGCTGGCCAACATATCGTGGCCGCAAGCACCCTCTATGGCGGAACTTATTCCCTGTTCGCCAACACCTTCCCTAAAATGGGGATTGAAGTCACGTTTGTTGATCCAGATGCCGATATCGATGAAGTTAAAAAAGCTTTTCGTAGCGAAACACGCTGTCTCTATGCTGAAACAATTGGCAATCCAGGGCTAAACGTCCTTGACTTTGCTAAATTCTCCGCCCTTGCCAAGGAGCAGGATGTCCCCCTGATCATCGATAATACTTTTGCCACGCCATACTTGTGCAAGCCGTTGGAGTTTGGAGCCAATATTGTTGTCCATTCAACAACCAAGTACTTTGATGGTCACGCAACCAGCCTCGGCGGAGTTATTGTCGATGGCGGCAATTTCAACTGGGATAATGGCAAATTTCCAGAGATGACGGAATCTGATCCCAGTTACCACGGTTTAAAATACACAGAAAAGTTTGGCTCGATGGCTTATATCGTTAAAGCCAGAGTTCAGTATATGCGTGACCTTGGCTGCTGCCCGGCACCACAGAACAGCTTCCTCATCGATCATGGCTTAACAACCCTCACCTTGCGGATGGAGCGTCACAGTAGCAATGCTCAAACGCTGGCAGAATACCTGGAACAACACCCTGCGGTCTCCAAGGTTAATTATCCCGGCCTGAAAAGCCACCTCAGCTATTCTCACGCCTGTAAATATCTGCCTAAAGGCTGTAGTGGCGTCATAACCTTTGAGATAAAGGGGGGCCAGGAAGCTGGCAAAAAATTCATGGAAGCCTGCCAGTTGATTGCCCTGGTCATTCACGTTTGTGATGCACGCTCCGGGGTTCTCCATCCGGCCAGCACCACCCACCGGCAATTATCTGCAGAGCAACAACGTTCAGCGGGAGTTGATCCCGGAATGATCCGCCTGTCGATTGGCATTGAACACATTGATGATCTGATTGCTGATGTTGCTCAAGCTTTAGCTGTCAGTCAAAAGTAATTCACTCGCTAATAACATCTACCGGGGACAGCATTTTTTACTGTCCCCGGGTTTTAGGCCCGCAGATTATCAACATCAACTGTAAACTTTCCCGACAATTAATTCCTTCCAACCATAAAACAACGATAACTTAGTGGTTTACAAAAAAGGCAGAATTATTGCATAGATACATTGAGGTCATAATTTGTGTGTGGGAGCGCACATAATGTCTAAATGAATTGATGAATAAAGGAGCCCTGGAAATGTTGATACCAGTTATGTACCCGAATGGTAAGCACGATCAGGTTAAAGATTTCATGCTATCTACACTCATAAACAATCATAATATTGTGAAGTTCAAGCGATGCAATGGTTGGGTCAACATTCCTACTGATAATATTCGAGGTGCAGGGTCTATCTCCCTCTACGCTGGAGAAGAAAGACGCCAGACAGAATTAGCATCTGCCGAACTGATTGATATTTTCTAAATTCACCAACCTTCCCTCACCTGCACCATTGTGCTATGTTTCCGCGCTATGCAGAATCATCAACCTTTCCATATTGTCCTGATCGAGCCAGAAATCCCGCCAAACACCGGGAACATTGGTCGTCTTTGTGCGGCGACTGGAGCACACCTGCACTTAGTTGGAAAACTTGGCTTTTCTCTTGATGACAAACATATGAAACGGGCAGGTCTTGACTACTGGCCGGAAGTCAAATTGCATCTCTGGGAATCACTGCCACAATTACAGCAGGAACATCCACAGGGACGCTTCTGGTACACCTCGAAAAAAGCAACACAAAGCTACACTAACGTTGATTTCACTTCGGGTGATTTTTTTGTTTTCGGGAAGGAGACTCTGGGTCTACCGGAAGATCTTCTTGCCACGGAAGCCAAACAAGCGATCCTGATTCCAATCTTCTCTCCGGCAGTCCGCAGTTTGAATCTCGCAAATTCAGCAGCAATTATTTTGTATGAAGCGTTAAGACAAACTGGACAGCTGGATAGATAAAAAAGCCGGGCAATTTAGCCCGGCTTTTCTGCGACAATCTATTTTGCTACATCAGCTAAATCATCCCGAGCAGCTTACCGCTTCGCTCTAGAAACCCAGCCATACGTTCTTTGCTGATCGCCTGATGTGACAACATGGCCAGATCATATATTTGCTCAATCAACATGTTGGCTGACTCTTTGTTGCCTTCATCCTGCAACTTGAGAATCTTTTCAACTGCGGGGCTGGCAGTATTGACCATCAGAGTGTGGTCAGAAAACATATCGGGCATTTCACCCTGCCCCATCATACGGGTCATTTCTTTAAAACGTCGTGATTGTTCATTAAGCAGGATCATCCCGGGAACGCTATCATCTTTCAGTGTTTCAATCCGAATTGTCAAACCCTTGATATCCAGACCATCCTTAAAAACCTGCTCTATTCTCTCTTCTTTGGTTTTATTATCTTCCCCACCAACAATCTTCTGACTGGCATCTTCTTCCAACAGGTTTTCGGTGATGTCAGAATCAACCCGCTCAAACTTAAGATCAGTGTTTTTGGACTCTAGAAATTGGATAAAATGATTATCAATCATCGCATCCAGAATCAACGCTTCCATCCCCTGAGTCTTGAACAGTTTCAGATAGATTGCCTGGGTTCCTTCATCATTGGCGTAATAAACCTTATTTTCATGCTTCTCTTTGGCTCGCTCAAGATATTCTGGCAGAGTCGTAAATTTGTCCTCGCCAGTCGCATGATAGATCACTTGATCCTTCACCTTCTCGTAAAATTTATCCTCGCGCATCATTCCATATTTAACAAAGGAATGAATATCTTCCCAGATCGGTTCAAAAGCTTCGCGATCATTTTTAGCCAGATCAACAATTTTGGCAGCGACCCGCCCACTGATGACCTCGCGAATTTTGCGCACCTGAGGATCATTTTGCAGATAGCTTCGTGAAACGTTAAGAGGCAGATCGGGGGCATCCAGGCAACCCTGCAGCGGAGTGAGAAATTCGGGAATCAGTTCCGGGGTATTATCGGACACGAAGACCTGATTACAGAATAATTTGATGTGACTTTTTGTGACATCAAACTCATTCGACAAGCGAGGAAAATAAACAATCCCCTTAAGGTTGAAAGGAAAATCAATGTTCAGATGAATCCAGAACAAGGGTTCAGCTGACATGGGATAGAGTTTTCGGTAAAATTCTTTATATTCATCATCACTGATTTCTGCTGCAGATTTAGTCCAGAGAGGGTTTTTATCGTTGATCTCCTCCCCTTCAAGGTTAATTGACACAGGAAGAAAATTACAGAATTTCTTCAGCACTTCGCGGACAGCATCAGGCTCTAAAAACTCTTTTTCATCTTCATTCAGATGCAGAACAATCTCGGTTCCACGGTCTTTCTTGTCAATCGACTCAAGACTGTAGGTCGTCGTCCCCTCACACTGCCAGTGAACCGCTTCAGCATCCTTCTGATACGAAAGGGTACGAATTTCCACATTTTCTGCGACCATAAAACTGGAATAGAAACCCAAACCAAAATGACCAATAATCTGATTTTTATCTTCCAGATCTTTGAATTTTTCGATGAAATCTTCTGCCGATGAAAACGCCACCTGATTAATATATTTACGCACCTCATCAGCCGTCATACCGATACCATTATCAGTGACAGTCAGGGTTCCGGCCTCTTTATCAAGATGAATATTAACCTTATATTCATCAGCGAGTTGTAAGCCGTCAATCAAATTAATATTTTGTAGTTTGTGAATGGCATCAACGGCATTTGAAACCAGTTCACGTAAGAAAATATCTTTGTCGCTATACAACCACTTTTTAATGATCGGAAAGATATTTTCCGTGTGAATAGAAATACTACCTTCTTCTTTTTCTACCTTGTCAGACATTATCTGCTTCTCCTTTAAAAACTTAAGTTTGTCAATTTTGTGAACAGGAAGATAAAAATCTTGATCTTCTTTGTCAAGTACAACAGAGATATTCTTCTGTGATTATTTGACAATAAAAAAAGACCCCTCTCACGACAAGGTCTTTTTTAAAACAAGATAAGATTCAGGTCTATATACTAATTTTCAGTCAAAAAATGTTTTTCATAAAACTCTTCAAGATTATTTAGATGGCGGGTTTCATCTGCAAGCAAACGCTGAAAAAGAGAAGCCATTGGCGCTCCTTCACAGCCAGCCATTAATCTTTTATAAAAATCGACGGCACATTGTTCCAAGTAAATCGCATAAGCAAGAGAGGTTCGAGCATCTGCTCCCGGAGCAATCTCTTTTTGCTCAAAAACATAATTTAAATTCATTGATGGAATTTCTTTTTGTAATTGAGATACATTTCGATCATGACCATCAAGCAATGCCATCTCCAGCTTTTGCTTATGGTTCAATTCCTCAATCGCAGCTTCACGCAAGATGGCCTTAGCCTGACGATCTGTGACAACGTCAATGGCGTACAGGTAATTCCGAAAGCCTTGTTCTTCCATCTCAATCGCTTTTTCAAGGGCTGCCTCATATGTGTAACAAACACCTTCATCCAAACCCATAAACAATCTCCTTCTTATGATATTAAAAATAACAATGTCACAACAAAATAACGTTAGAATAGATAATCCCTATTATCTATCATGATATTTTCGATAAGATACATACGGTTAAGTAAATGTTAGCATATTAGGTGCACATGAGTCACTCACCAATGATTTTAACCAGAACCCTTTTTTTACGTCTGCCATCAAACTCGCCATAAAATATTTGTTCCCAGGGGCCAAAATCAAGCTTTCCTGCCGTTACAGCAACAACAACTTCCCGACCCATGACCATCCTTTTCAAATGGGCATCGCCGTTATCTTCGCCAGTATTGTTATGGCGATAAAGACTCAATGGCTGATGCGGTGCAAGCTGTTCCAACCAGCGCTCATAGTCATGATGCAAGCCTGACTCATCATCATTAATAAAAACAGAAGCGGTGATGTGCATCGCATTACACAATAACAGACCTTCACTGATACCACTCTCCCGCAAACAATGTTCAACCTGAGTAGTAATATTAACGAAACCGCGCCGAGTGGAAAGCTCAAAGTACAATTCTTTTCTAAATGATTTCAAAGGCCTCTCCTGAAAAGATGATAAATTAAGTTAGCGTTCTCAAACCCTTAATAAATAAGGAATTTTAACTCTACACCCAGTTGACAAAGTAGAAATTTTTCTATATAAATGCCGCTGATTTCCCTTAATGTAAACCAGTGAGCTTATGAGTATTCCAAATATATACAAATCAATTGTCCCTCTGTTTTTTGCCCTTTGTCTGTTACTGGTCAGTTATACAGAGGGTAGCACCCCCGTTTATGAAGGTCCCGATATTCAAATTATCGGGCAAGACTTCTATAAAGATCTGGAATCAGAGTTCCAGCGCTATAGCTATCAAATAGACGCCCTGGAAAATGGGGTCCCACCACTGATCCTCCAAAACCTTCCCGGTGATCTACACAAAATATCTTCCAGCAAGCAGCGTAAAGCGATTTTCTTTAAATCTCTGCTGCCGATGATTCTGCTGGCTAATGATGAAATCCGTGTTGAGAGAGAGCAGCTGTTAAAAATCAATCATACCCTGACAGAAATGAAAAAATTAGATGAATCACAACTGCAAATTTTGTCAACCCTTGCCAAACGCTACAAGGTCAAAGCTAGCGAGAATCAACATGAACAAATCGTTGATAAGCTCCTGAATCGAATCGATTTTATTCCAGCTGACCTGGTTCTAGCTCAAGCAGCAAATGAATCGGCATGGGGAACGTCACGCTTTTCCCGCGTGGCCAATAATCTATTTGGTGAATGGACATTCGTCCCTGGTCAGGGGATTGTTCCACAAGGTCGCCCTGAAGGGGAAACTTACGAAGTTCAAAAATTTGCCACCGTCTACGACTCGGTGCGCTCTTATCTAAAAAATTTGAATACCCATTCTGCCTATCAGCACCTGAGGAAATTACGTTCAGAAAGTAGAGTTTCCGGGCAAAGTCCAAAAGGGTTAAAGTTGGCTGAAGGGTTACTGCGCTATTCAACTCGCGGAGTAGATTATGTGAAAGAACTGCAAGCAATGATTCGGTCAAACCAGCTGAATCGTTTTGTTAGTGCCAAACTCCGCACCAACGGCTAATCAATTCAGAGCATCTGCCTGCAATGCACAAAACCACCCTGCCTTAAATTGTCAATAACTGCTATTCGCCATTTTCTGCAGGATTTTTTGCATTGATCCAGAGATGACTATACCAAAGCCAATCGCCCTGTTTGGATTGAAGGGTTAACGTATATTTATTACGCCGACCGCTCAACGGTTGCTCTGCAACCACTCGATACCACCCGGGACCATTCACAACATCGGCTTCCACCCAACAGTGATTATCTCCTTGAACAAAGCAATTAAGCCGCTGCGGATCGATCTGTTTCCCTGCAATCTGCAGATGTAAAACGGGCGGATTCTGTTGTATCACTGGATCAATAGGGTCCTCTGCCGTCACCAGCAACGGCTGCATTGCTAATTTCGTCTTAAAACTAGAGAGGGTTGCAAACGGTCCCCCCATAGGAAACCGCGGCAGGATGTAACGATTTTGAGCAGAGTGGATAACACCTGACTGTTGGGAAAAAGCAGTCTTAAATCCTAAATCCTTGATCACCTCGATAACATCAGCAGAATATTCACCATAGGTATAAGCAAAGAGGGTCGGTTTAAAACCTAGATGTTTTTCAAATTGCTGCTGAGCTTTTTCGATATCATCCCCAATGCGCTTTTTCCATTGTGGGAATGTCTCACCCGGCTGTAATTCAACCAGATAGGCATGGCTTGCAGTATGGTTACCAATCTCGACACCTTCTGCTGCCAGTTCTTTAAGTTCATCCCAGTTTAAGTAGCCGGAGGTCCCAACGGCATCAGAATTGACAAACAAGGTCACGGGAACCCCGTAGCGGCGGATAATCGGCATACCTACGTCATAAAAGGAACGAAACGCATCATCAATGGAAAAAGAAACGGCATGAGCGGGGAAATCCGTTCCTTCGGTCAGGTGTGTTGCGACCTCGCCAAGGGAGATAACATCGATATTCTGCTGTTTGACATAATCAAGCTGCTGGATAAAGATATCAGCAGATATGTTGGTGGACGGATAGCGGCTCTCGTCAAAACGGTGATAAATAAATGCATTCACCTGCCCTGCATAGCTTTGCGGCACGACGAGTAAAAGCAGTATGAATCCAAATAAAATTACAGATCTAAACATAGTTTTCTCCAAAACAGCATCAAGCAGCCCTCACCTTGTTGCGCATATAACGACGAATACTATTACGGGCACGTGGCGTCACCGCCCATTCCAGCCACTTAGGCAGAACCTCTGGCTTTTCTGAAGTTTCAACAACAACTTGATCCCCATCCAACAAGCGCGTTTTGAGCTGCCGGGTTCGTCCGTTAACCTGACCACGCCGGGCATGCAAGCCAAGTGAGTCGTGAATTTCAAAGGCAAAATCGAGGACACTGCTTCCCTCCGGCAAGATTCGCATCTCTCCCTGGGGTGTATAAACCTGTATGGTTGCCGAGGCCAAGCGCAGTGATTCGGTATCAAAAGCCGATTCCCCATCCATCAATGATCGAATCAACTCACTAAAATTCTTATGGCGAAATTTAAAACCTGGTGCCAGCACCCCCGATTCATTGAATCGGGTCAGTTTTCTGGTGGTAATCTCAACCCGCATCCGATGTTCATCAGCCTGAACCGTGGTTTTTAATGCCTGATATCCATACTGAGAGGTCAGATTTAAATGATCGCGTATTTTCCCTGGGATAGGCGGAAATAAACTATGTAATATCCCCAGGAACAGGTAAGCATCCATAATCCGGTCAACCTGCACTTCTAAGGTAAACAGAGACGTAAAGCCGCGGTGTTTGGTGCGACCAGAGACCACAGAAAAAGGGCGCCATCGCTCTTTCAAATGGACATCCAGTTTTTGCTGTTTACAGGCATTATTTATGTGAGAACGAACTTTACGCAGAAAATCGATATTTTCTTGTTTTTGAATCGTAATTGTTTGCTCGTAACTTGCTGCACGGCGGGGATAAAGCAGTGAATAGGCAAGAGATTCCAGCTCAGTAGCCACATAGCCCATACCCAAATGCTGTGCCAGGGGCACATAAACCATTCGTGTTTCTTCAGCAATCATCTGCTGTTTATGCGGTGGCAAAGCGTCAATCGTTCGTAAATTATCGATCCGATCCCAGAATTTAAGACACAGCACCCGGATATCATCTATCGCAACCAGCAGGGTCTTCCGGTATGTCTCTTTTTTTAAATCATCCCTGGTCATTATCTTCGATGTAACTTTAGTCAAACCATCAACGAGATGAGCGACCTCCTCACCGTACTTCTCTCGAACAGCCTCTAAAGTAACCGGGGTATCTTCAACGACATCATGCAACAAAGAAGCAATCACTGAAGGAAAATCCATCCAGTGGCGTGCCGCTAAATGGGTGACCCGCAAAGGGTGAAAAATATAAGGTTCGCCCGATTTACGGACTTGTCCCTGATGTGAAGTTCTTGCATCAGTAAGAGCCTGCTGAACCCGCTCTATTTCGTGATCCAGTTCGTCTTCAGATAATTCTGCGCCATAATGGGTCACCAACAGTTCCATAATGTCAGTCATTAAGCGCTGTTCTGTTCGGTCGTCAAACTCTGGCATAAAACCTTCTTAAAATATTAGCCGGGGGGCCAGGTCATATCACGTCCACCCAGAAGATGAAAGTGGAGATGCCAGACCGTTTGGCCGCCGGCATCATTGCAGTTATTAACCACCCTGAAACCGGCCTCGGAAAAACCCAACTCGCGTGCCATTTTTCCAGCTATCTGATAAATATGTCCGACCAATTCATTATCAACCGGGGTTAAGTCAAGAGTGGTTCGGATATGCTTCTTGGGAACAATCAGCAAATGGTGGGGTGCTTGAGGACCAATATCTTCAAAAACCACCAGTTGTGAATCCTCAAAGCGAATAGTCGCCGGAATTTCGCCCGCAATGATTTTACAGAATAAGCAATCAGAATTCATCATCATCTCCCTCGTTCAGAATCGATACCACAGTGAAATAGTAGCAAAGATTTCAGCCAATATCTAATTGAAAACTTTACAAAAACAAAATTCTCTATGTGCTTGTATTATTTTTTTGTAGATAAATGAGAAATTCGCGATTTCCTTTTGGGCCTAAAAGCGGACTTTCTGTCAATCCGAGTACCTTGCAATTCAAATCTTTGGCTAAACTGCGGACTTGCTCAATGACCAGATCATGCTGGTGCCGATCCTTCACGACCCCACCCTTGCCGACCTGCCCTTTTCCGACCTCGAACTGAGGCTTAATTAAAGCGATTACCTCAGCATCATCAGTCAGAAGATTGAGCGTATTTGGTAAAACGTTTGCCAATGAAATAAAAGAAGCATCAATTACGGCTAAAGTGGGGATATCCGCCAGCTGGGCCGGTTGAAGATGCCTGATATTGCATCGTTCTAAATTCATAACCCGCTGGTCTTCGCGAAGCGTCCAGGCTAACTGTCCATAACCAACATCAACTGCATAAACTTTTTTTGCTCCATGTTGCAGCAGACAATCACTAAACCCGCCGGTTGAAGCACCTACATCGAGCGCTATTTTATCCTTTACGTCAACCGAAAATTCCTGGAGCCCCTTTTCCAGCTTTAATCCCCCGCGCGAAACATAAGGGATGTCTTCACCTTTCAGACGTAGTTCAGCATCCTCCGGCACTTGCGCACCAGCTTTATCGACCCGATGATCATCAACGATGACTTTGCCGGCCAGAATTAAAGCCCGCGCTCGTTCACGCGAAACAACCAACCCCCGTTGCACCAATAATTTATCCAGACGCTCTTTCATGCAGCGGATAATAACAGTGCTGCAAATAAAAAGGGAGGCAAAATGCCTCCCTGATGAAAGCTGTCGAATTCGACAGCCATCTACACATAACCGGTGTTTATGCTTCTTTTACCCGATAAAGAAATCCCGATTTTCAGTAAACACTTGTTCTATCTCAATTAGGGCGCTCTGGACATCTGCCTCGTCCAAATTGAGGGCTTTAGCGGCCGGGCTGTTAAAAATATTCAATTCTTCATCAGCTTCACGACGGCCAATTCCCAGTTTCACACAAACCTGCCCTGCAAGGTTAACCGTCGCGGTTAGCCGCAATAAAGCTTCAGCGTTTTCTTCTTCATCGAGCGAAATAATTAAATCTTCATGGTGTAAGGTGGACATCACCAAAGTACGGGCAAAATTCCATTTATCCAACACGGCGGCACCTACAACCGCATGGGCATAGGGGAAAAACTGCCCTTCCAGCTCAGAGGTGCTGATCCCGTCAGAGTAAGCCGTTTCAACCAGAGAACGGTAAGCCTCGGGGTCACTGTAATTCATAACTATTTTCCCCAGGTGCCGAAACAACCCTGCGAGAAAAGCTTCTTCAGGATCTGCAGAAGCAAACTTACGTGCCAGAATACGGCTGCCGATAGCACAACCCATGCAATCTTCCCAGAGCATTTTTTCCAGCAGCCCGTAAGATTTATTCATCCCCTCAAGACTAGCGGCCAGTACCAGACTCCGCAGCGTGCGTTCACCAACAATAGCAATGGCATGCTCAAGGGTTTTTATCTGCCGTTTCATACTATAAAAAGCTGAATTAGCGACTTTCAGCATACGAGCAGAGACTGCTGGATCACTGGAAATTGTTTCACCTAGTTTTTCATAATTCACATTAGGATCATTCAGCAACTCAAGAACCTTAACAGCAACAGCTGGCATCGGTGGAAGATCTCGAATTGTACTGACAACAGTCTTAAAATCGGTAGACATGCAACGCTCCTTAGTATCAATTTATAACAATTGTTTAATCATAGCAAATCTACGGAAAACAATCATGTAAAAAATCAATCAAGAAATAAATCAGGGAAAAGCTGATTTCCGGCAGCAACTGCATAAGAAGAAAAATCAGAGAGACCCTCCTCTAGCAACACATCTTCGTCAATATAAAAATGCCCTGAGCACTCACGACTATCCCGACCGAGAATAGCGCAAGCGGCATCAGCCATAATCTGTGGTGTGCGACATCTTTGTGGATCAACTAATCCCTGCAACATCGCCAATGCAGCCGTATGAATGACTGTTTTCGGCCAAAGAGCATTCACCGCAACCCCCTGATCGGAAAATTCTGCAGCCAAACCCAATACCGCCATGCTCATGCCATATTTTGCCATAGTATAGGCGGTATGATTCTTAAACCAGCGCGGGTTCAAATTAAGCGGTGGTGAAAAAGTTAAAATATGCGGATTTTTTGCTTTCAAGAGATATGGCAGACAAACTTGACTGGCGAGAAAAGTGCCGCGAACGTTGACTTGATTCATCAAATCAAAGCGCTTCATAGGAGTTTTCAGGGTGCTGGATAAAAAGATAGCACTGGCATTATTAATCAGGATATCAATTCCGCCAAACGTTTCTGCTGCCTGCTTTGCAGCAGCAACCAATTGAGACTCTTCACGAATATCAACCTTAAGTGGAAGCGCCTTCCCTCCGGCAGCCTCAATCTCTTGAGCCGCGGTATAGATCGTTCCAGGGAGCTTAGGGTGTGGTTCATCTGTCTTGGCAGCAATAACAATATTTGCGCCCTCGGCGGCGGCTTTTAGTGCAACGGCTAAACCAATGCCTCGGCTTGCACCGGTAATAAATAGTGTTTTCCCAGCTAATCGACTCATTTGTACCCCCTATTGAAAGTTGATTCCATCTTACCTGCGATCGAACCCATCTTATTATTTTTTATGATAATCGAACGCAACACAAAAATGCTCAGCAAAGCGCATTTTTGCGTCACCTATATCGACAGGGTGTTTCAACTCACGACATAAAGAGGTCACCATCTCATCAGGTCGTCCACAAGGAACAATCATAGCAAAAGTCTCAAGAGAGTTATTTAAATTCAGTGCAATACCGTGGGATGAAATCCATTTTTTCAGTGCAATTCCAAAGCTACAGATTTTTCGCCCTTCAACCCAGACACCGGGTTCACCATCTTTTAAATAACCATCGACATCATAATCGGCCAACAAATTGACGACAACTGTCAGCAACTGGTTCGCGTACCAGCGTAAATCTTTTTGCTTCAACTCAACAATAGGATAAACCACCAACTGGCCCGGTTCATGAGCCGTTGCCAAACCACCACGATTAATTTCTTGCAGTGCTACCCCACGTTCAGCAAATACATTTTCAGGAAAATGCAAATCTGCCTGAGTTGCGCGTCGACCAAGGGTAACAGTTGTTGGATGTTCAACAAATATCAGGGCATCACTCCCTCGTCCGGCAAGACGTGACTGCACCATCTCCGCTTGACGCTCAAAAGCACGCCAATAATCGGTTAGGCCCCAATCTTCTATGTCTAGAAATGTTGTATTCTGCTTGATTGAGCTCATAGTTTATTAAATTTCTGGTCGTCCCGCAATTCACGAGGTAGCAGTTCTTTATAAAAATTTTGATAACAAACTGGACGTAAAAAACGACCGATTGCCGCACTTCCAACGGAAGTAAAACGACTATCGGTGGTTGCTGGATATGGACCACCATGATTCATAGCACTGCAAACTTCAACCCCAGTCGGAAAATCATTTAAAATTAAGCGTCCCGCTTTTTTTTCTAAAATTGTAAACAACTGACGACAAAAATTTTCCTCTACGCTGGCCGCATGAACGGTTGCAGACAATTGCCCCGGTAAGTTTTTCGCCAGAATCAACATCTGATCCTGAGATTCACATTCGACAACGATAGAAGACGGTCCAAAAATTTCTTCACTGACATTCGGTTGACCAAGAAAATCAGCCGCCGATAAGGATAAAAGGGCAGGAGAAACAAAACAGCCTTCATCAGACGAAAAATCATGATCGCCAACACGATTAACACCCCGGAGTGTTTGAAGTTGCTTCAACTTACTATTGAAATTCTGTTTAATCCCAATATGCAACATAGGCAAAGGTTCTATCCGGCGAAGATGCAACTCGACAGCCTGCACAAAAGCATTTAATTCTCTCCCCTTGACCGCAAACAGCAGACCGGGATTGGTACAAAACTGCCCCACTCCTAAAGTCAATGATTCAGCATATTTTCCAGCTAATAATTGATAATTTTCCTGAAGAGCTTGTGGTAAGCAAAAAACAGGATTAACACTGCCCATCTCAGCAAAAACCGGGATTGGATCAGGACGAGCCGCAGCCAGGTTGAATAAGGCACGCCCCCCCGCCTGTGATCCGGTAAAAGCAACTGCTTTTATCTGTGGATGCTTGACCAGAGCAGTCCCAACGTCATGACCGCTGCCCTGAATCAAAGAGAAAACACCAGCAGGCAAACCGGTTTTTTTAACCGCCAGATGGATCGCTCGTCCCGCCAATTCAGACGTCCCTGGATGAGCGGGGTGCCCCTTAACAATAACCGGACAACCTGACGCTAAAGCCGATGCAGTATCGCCACCTGCAACAGAAAACGCCAGCGGGAAGTTACTGGCACCAAAAATAGCGATTGGACCGAGAGGGATCTGAGTCAGGCGAAGATCAGGCTTAGGGAACGGCTGCCGGTCAGGGATAGCTTGATCAATACGCAGCAATTTATAATCATCATCTACAACCAGTTGAGAAAACATTCTTAACTGGTTGACCGTACGACCTAGTTCACCCTCTAAACGAGGTATTGGCAAGCCAGTTTCCAGATTTGCTCTTTCAATTATAGGATCTTTCAGCACCAGTAATTCATTTGCGATAGCTTCCAGAAGCTCACATCGTTTTCGACCACTAGTTTGTCTAAATAGATCAAAATCCCGCTCAGCTAGAGTTGCAGCCATTGCAACTTCTTCGCTACCACCTTCGGCGAATTCACATTCCAAAGGTTCCCCTGTTGCTGGATTAACGGCACGGAAGATTTCTTTATTGTTAACAAAAACAGAATCTGAAATGAGATGTTGTCCAGTCAGGAGCATATTCTACCCTCCATACAAGTACGGATCTGCGTAATCGATATAAGCCAAACAGAAAGAGGCTAACCACCATCGGCTAACCTCTCTTATTTTAATTGGTGGGCGCAGCTGGGATCGAACCAGCGACCCCTGCCGTGTGAAGGCAGTGCTCTCCCCCTGAGCTATGCGCCCTGATGTAGATTTTTTATAGCAATATCAGGCTGGAGTGTCAATCAGAGTGTTCAGCGAAAAACTCTTCGATTTTCTCCATATTCCCACTGCGAGGGAACAGGGATGCAAAAGCTCCCAACTCCATCACCTGGCCATTAGCAACACAGACATTTTCTGCTGCATTCAGAAGTTTTTTCGCCAGATGAAGTGCCATCGGTGGTTGATGAGCAATTTGCTCTGCATAGTCCTGCACCCGTTGCATGAACTGATCAGCCGGATATACCTGCTCGACCAGTTTCATTTGTAATGCTTCTTCAGCCGAGAAAATCCGCGAGGTCATAAAAATTTCTTTTGCTTTATTTAACCCGACCAGTCGTGGCAGTTTTTGGGTTCCACAAAAACCGGTAATAATGCCAAGCTTCACTCCCGGATGAGCAACTTTTAGGCGATCACTGGCAAGCCGGATATCACACGCCAGAGCAAGATCGCAACCGCCTCCCATGGTGATCCCGTTCAAGGCGCCGATTATCGGCTTGGTTGAGGATTCAATCTGATCAAATAACGCATAGCCCAAACGGGAAAAATTCCAGCCATCGAGTGGTTTAAAATCAAGCATTTCAGCGATATTTGCACCCACAGCAAAACTTTCTCCCGGATCACCCGTTATAACAATGCAACCGACAGCAGAATCCGCCTCAAAAACAGCCAGAGCCTCTCGCAGTTCATGAATACATTCACTATGCAGGGTGTTAAACCGCTGCCTGTTATCTAGAAACAGATAACCGACCCCGTTAATCACATCTGTATGTAACAACTGCCAGTCACTCATCGTTACTATTTGCCTCTAAAATTGGGCTTCCGCTTTTCAATAAATGCACCCATCCCCTCTTTCTGGTCTTCTGTTGAAAAGCAGACCGCAAAAGCATCCCGCTCCATTTTACATGCTGCATTCAGGTTAATATCATAACCGGCATCGATCACTTCTTTCCCCATTTGCAAAGATAACAAACCATAGCTGCAAATTTTTTCCAACTGCTGGAAAACATCGTCCTGCAAGCTTTGCTGCGGGAAAAGCTGATTGACCAACCCAATCAGCAGTGCTTTTTCTGCAGCAATCATTTGCCCGGTGAAAAGGATTTCTTTCGCTCGTGATTTCCCCACCAACCGCGGCAAACGTTGCGTGCCACCAAAAGCGGGCAAAACTCCGTAACAGAGTTCACGAAAGCCAAATTGAGCCGTTGCATCGGCAAGAATATAATCGCAGGAGAGAGCTATTTCCAGACCGGCACCAAGGGCATAACCACTGACTGCAGCCAGAACAGGGCGCGGAAAATTTTCAATCAAAGAACATAATTTCTGGCCTTTTTCAGCAAAATTAATTGCTTCTAGCGGAGTAAAATGACGGATTTCCTGTAAATCAACCCCGGCGGAAAAATTCCCCTGTACGCCAATCAATAAGATCCCTTTGATCAATTCATCAGCCAGCAGCTCTTCAAATAGTTGCTGCAATTCCGTTAACATTTGCGTATTAACAGCGTTCAAACAAGCCGGTCGATGCAAGTGAATAATGGCAATTGATTCTTTTTTTTCAACCAGTAAAGTATCCATGTTTTCGTGTTAAAAACCTCCTGAGAAAGAGCTGCCAATCCGCGGCCCGATGTTCAACTGGATGTCACCCCTCTGACATGTAAAGGGACTAACGAAAAGCACCCCGCCGGTACAAACGCCAGAAGATGACAAAGATCGCCAATGGTGGCACGCGCCTTAAAGATGGTCCCACTTCAACTCTAACTCCCGAATGCCGCTCTATTTTCCAGAGGATATAATCAACCCCTCCTTTGAACGTCAAGAGCCCTTTCAAGAGGCGCAAAACAGAGAGCAGCTTCCCCTGCAGAGCTCTGACCCGCCAGCCCAAATTGTTCAGGTGCCGCACTCTCGTAGGGATTTCCACCTGATAGCGAGAGGATTTTTCGGCTGGCATAACTGCCACGGCGTATGGCGCTGCATCAAGAGCCGCGCAGGTCAGTTCCTGGTAATATTCTGGATCGATATCAAACAGGCGGGTCGCTCCATCTGGCTGCTCCGGACGCAGTTCCGAACGGTAGCTCAGGCTTAGCCCCCGTGACCACAAATCACGGGCAGTGAACGTGGCTTCCATTTGCGGTAAGGCACGCTTGATGAAGGTCATTGTGGCAAAAGCCAACGCCTCCTGAACCTGGAGCGTAACACCGTCATCGCGGCTGTAAATCAAACCGCACTTTTGAGAGAACCGCCCCCAGAGATAGGAATGAAACCAGCACTCTGTCCCATTGCGAAAGTCGGCGAGGCTAAGGACGGCATACTTTGCCCGTAAAACCCGCCCCTGAAACGGGACTTCCAGATAAAAAACGTTGGGCGGCAGTAGCTGGTTTAAAAAAGCCATAGTACGGTTCTTAAAAGCTTTGCGGTAGTCGTCGACCAACAGGTAAAGGTCGGCAAGACCATCGTCAGCGTTGCCACTGCGCAGGCAGGAGCCATAAAACAGTACAGCACAAACCGAGTCACCGTGGTTCCCGCGGGCAGCATCAACCAGCGCACTGATGCCGGGCGGAACTGTTTGGGCTTCCTGTGACCGGTAGAATTCAAGAACCTTGACTGGGATTGCTGTCTTATTCATCAGTGTCTAAGATTCCCCACAGCCATCAAGGTGAGCACAAAAACTTGATCGGACCAGCAGCCTCGATTGTCAGTGGCCCCTGCCCCACTGCATACAACTCACCATCGAGCGTGAAATCGCCTTCAAGTTCTAACCGCAATTCATAGACATTGTGACTGAAATAACCATTGTCCGGCTTTGCATAGCGGTTTTTCTGCCAACTGAACAGAGAAGGTATAATCCGCAGCAGATATTTCGGAGCGGCGCCAACTGCCGTATAATGCAAAGGGCCATCCTCCCTCCCCCAGTAAGGTCGAATACCGAAAAAAAGACGCTCCAAGGTACTGATGAGGACAAAAAGATTGGCGCTCTCTTCCTGCTGCTGACCATCAAGGCAGGATCTTGTCAACAGCGGCGGAACTCTCTTTTGATTCTTAAATAGGATCGCCAGCAACATTCGCAGCAGGGTTAAACCTGGCATGATCTGACCCCGCCAACCCATCGGGTTGATCCCACTGTGGAAAGCCTTTATGCCTTGACAGATGGCTCCGACGCCAAAAAACATCCCACAAAGCGCGGGCTGACCAGATGCCCTTTTCACCAGAAGAACCGGACGTGGCTGAATGATCAGGCTCGCATCTGTGTGTTTTGCCCAGTGGAGGACACGCATCAAAGCCACAACTGATGGCCCTTGAATTCCCACATCTCTGGGGAGCATACTGGTCGTGCCAGCACACAACATAGCGAGCAGCGGTGGCTGGGCGAAAATCGCGGTACACTCAATGGCCGTCAACACCGCGTGCGCAGTCCCGTCGCCGCCATTAATAACGATCAGTTCGACCCCCTCGCTGGCAAAGCAGCTCAGGGCTTCGGTCATCCCTTCCGGGGTAAATGCCTCACAATGCACGACGTCCGGCCAGCTAACCAAAACGTTGCGAATCTCTTTGAGTCCTTTTTTATTACCACCACTGCGCGGATTGGTCAGAACCCCCACCCGCAGGCAACGCCCGTCCACAACGGCATCTTTCCCCGCCGCAGCATCTCTTAAAAAACCGCTAATTATCGCCTCCAGCGTCTAAATCCGGCCGTTGACAGAACCATCTCTGAGTCAGAGTGAGTTTATCATTTACGGGGTCAACATCCAGAAACCAGGAACGGAGCTCACCTGACTGGCTCCGGGTTCGAAAACCTTTTACCAGACGATAAATCAGGAACAGGCTGGATAGAACAGTCCACAAACAGACCACCAGCAGGCCGATCTCAGGACGCCCAAAGAAGAGACTGATTGTCAACAATACCAGATTGGGATTACGCCGGCCGGTAATCAGCCTGAAGCATGAGTCGATGACCTGCCAGCAAAAAATCCCGGAGGGCTCCAGTAATTGCTTAAAAAAGCCTTCGCACATTCGTCCAATAATGTAACCGGCAACGGTGAGCCAGATCAGCAGAGAAACCGAAATTCCCATTATCTCAGGAGAACCTGCTTGTAAACTTAATCCCCAGGCAATGTACCAGATAGGCGGGAAGATCAGATCGATCCCATGATCAAAGATATTCCCAAAAGGGCTGTAGTTGATCGTAACCCTGGCCAGTTTACCATCCACGGTGTCTAGAAAAGTCATTAACCATGCAGAAAATAAGCCCCAGGCATAAGCACCATAGTAAAACTGAAGCAAAGCCATGATCGACAGAACCAGACTCAAACTGGTAACGTGGTTCGGCACGATGCCGTTACGAGAGCATATACCCGTCACCCATTGTGCCGGAACCGGCCAAACCCACTTGGTAATCAGGTCAGTGACTCCCTTATAAGAGCCTGAAAAAAGACGCTTCTCCAATCTGCGCCGATTATTTTCAGTAATCGGGTACAGGTAGGGAGGATCAATCTTACGTAATTTTTTAAGATAGACAGGAACCAGACTCCCCGGTGTTTCCCGGCGTAAATCAGCCGGCAAATCATCGGAAAGCCCCTCGCTGATGATTGCTTCTATCTGATCGGCTTGTTCAGCAGAAACATGAGCGGCAACAGGTTTGCGCCCTTGGGGACTATTAAAATCCAGAACAACATTATCGATCTCAATCATATTAACGATAATTCGCTGATCATAGAGAAAATCACCACGCAACAGCAGCACAGTATCTCCTTCAGCAAAAGGAGATGTGCCCTCTTGTTTTGTGGAAATGCCAGCTTTATTGAGCATGCGATCAAGACGTTCACGAGAAGACAATCCCCATAAACAGACGGTATTTTCTTGGATAATTCGTGCGTAAATTGCCATAGATAGCTACTTTAATCGGAATGCTCGGCGGGATTCATGTCATCAGGTCCGAGCTTGTTTAAGTTGTTACGTACAGAGGAAACATCGGTGGAAAAAATAAAGTCGGTACTATATACTCACCACATGGTGGATGTAAAGATAGAGACAACAACCCTTTCCGCAGAGGACAATGTAGAAGCTACGGGGCCGCCCCGATCAAACAGCTTCTCCCTGGCGCACATTTCCGATCTTCATTTAACCTCTTTAGACAATATAAAATTTTCTCAATTGTTTAACAAACGCATACTGGGCTATTTTTCATGGTTACACAAGCGACGGATTGTCCATCGTCGGGACATTATAGAATCTCTTCTACATGATCTGCGCATTACCCAGCCAGATCATATTGCGGTTACCGGTGATCTGACACACCTCGGGCTCCCTATGGAATATGCCGAGGTCAGCCAATGGCTACCCTCCCTTGGTCCCCCTCAGCAGGTCACAGTTATTCCAGGCAATCATGAAGCCTATTCTGGAAAAAACTGGTTTAAATCTTCTGCTAGCTGGTCTCAATACCTTAAGTCCGACACCTGCCTGGATAGTCCAAAAACCGCAAATTTTTTTCCCAGTTTACGAATCCGCGGTCAGGTTGCACTGATCAGTCTCTGCTCAGCAAGACCCAGCCTCCCGTTGCTTGCTATTGGCAGTCTGGGTCAGGAGCAGTTAACCGTATTGGAAGATCTCCTGCAAAAAACCGGCAAAAAAGGTCTGCTACGGATCATCCTGATCCATCACCCACCAGTTTCAGGCACCATAAAATGGCGCAAGCGTCTCACTGACAGCGAGCCTTTCGCTGCCGTCTTGGCTCGACAGGGTGCGGAACTGGTACTGCATGGTCATGCCCACACCCCTCTTTTCTCTGAACTGCCGACTCCGATTGGTAAAATCCCGGTTATTGGCGCACCATCAGCATCGGAACTAAACCCAGAAGCCGGAAAATGTGCCAAGTACAATATCTATCGAATCAGTCAAACGGGCATGAATTGGCAATTAAATATTTCAGTTCGGGGATACTCAGAGTCGCTTGGTCGATTCGTCCCAGAAAAAGAATTTTCACTGCCAGTTCCACTCCTGCAAAACCTTACAGACCAATAAAAACCTAAAACAATATTGTCGTTTTGTGGAATGACCGTAAGAATCGGGAAGAACTGAAACCCGGAAGTTCTCAGCGTATCCTGAGGATACGCCGTGTGGCAAAAAAGACGAGAACAGTAAGGGGAAGTAACGTTGTAAGTGCTGGATGAAAACCAAGCAGGACACCCACATGACCAAAAGCCAGATCGAAGTAATAATAGGAAATACCGAAAATCGCTCCAATTGTAATTCTGCGTCCAGAACTTGCCTCACGGGCAGGACCAAAAACAAAAGGAAGAGAGAAAAATATCATCGCCCCGATCTTCATCGGCAAAGTCAGCTTTTGCCATAATGCCAAACGGTACTGATCGGTGTTCTGTCTCCTTTCCTGCAGTATGTCAATGTATTTGTATAGATCACTGATAGAAAGCAGATTCGGGATGACCCTCAGAACATCTACCTGTTCGCTCGTGAGAAAAATATCCAACGCCAGCGTGGGAAAGGTGCGGTCAACAATGCGCTCATCAAGAAAGCTAACCTGCCTGACATCCCGACAAAGCCACTGCCCATTTTTTCCGGCTTCCGCCTCTCGGGCGGTAATGTAATTAGAAAATTTCCCCTGTTCATCAAACTCAAAAATACTGACACCGACAAGCCCACCATCATAGGTGGAGGAACCAACATTGATGAAACGGTTGTTGTGACGGGTCCAGAATCCGCCCTCTGGAAGCAGGGTTCCCAAATCGGCAAGAGCAACCTCACGGTTGATCTTGGCCTTATGCTCCAGTGGTGGAACAACAAACTGAGCCAGCAGCAACACTCCCAGCATGAGTGTTACACCTGTCGTCATGACGATCCGGGCGAGACGAAAGACGGAAAGCCCACAGGCTCGCATAGCCAACAGTTCATTACCGTTAGCCAGACTTCCAAGTGCAACGATACTTCCCAAAAGCGCACTAACTGCCGTTAAACTGAGGACCCTTCCGGGCAAGGTATAGAATACGTACATGAAGGCATCGAAAATCCGGTAGTTACCCTCTCCGATATCGTCAAGCTGACCAACCAACTCCAGAATAGAGAACAAGGCGGTTAGAATCAGAAGAACTATCAACCAACCCCAGATCAACCGAGCAGCTATGTAGCGATATAATATTTTCATGACCGTTTAAAAAACAAAACAATACCCATCGTGAAGTCGAGAAAAGGTTGGGGCAGAACCTTAGACATCAGAACGCATCACTAACACAAACAACAATACAGTGAGCAGAATATGGGGCCACCAGATGCCAGGAAACGAATCAACGACTCCCTGTTCCACCCACATTTTGGCTACAGCAGTCATATTGTAATAGGCAGCAAAAACGATCGCAGCTAAAAAAGTTTTGGCATATTTCCCCCCCCGCGGTGACGTTCGGCTCAAAGGAACACCGATTAACGCCAGCAAAACAGTCGAAAAACCGGTAGACATTCGCCACTGAAATTCAGCCTTGTCAGCAGCTTTCGACGAGGCGGCCAGGCTTTTGGTTGAAGCCGCCTTGCGCCGATATCCAATCGACGTGATCTCTTTAGAAATCAGCGGCAAAAGGAAGGTTTTAAACCTGATCGTCTCGGTTTTACTGCCATCCTGCGTTAAAACAGTATGGTATCCATCATGGAGTACAATGATTTTCTTTCCTGTTACGGGATCGATTTTCTGCCAGGCCTCCTTGGCGCGGGTAATCTTAGGGCCATTTTCGTTAGGTTGCTGGACAAAAACACCTGTTGCACGCTGCTGACCGCCATCTATCTTTTCAAGGAAAACAACCAGCTTATTCTCGCCCATTTCATTAAACCGACCAGGGCGAAGACGGGATAAATCAAAGTTGACTTCGGCATCCGCCTTAAGCCAATAACTTTCTTCGTATGCCCAAGGACGCACAAACAGGGAGAGAACAGCTACGAAAACAGCTATCAGCAACGAGATCCGCAAAACCGCCAAGAGCAGGGAACGCTCACTGAGACCGCATGCCTCAAATGCTACGATTTCCGACTCAGCATGCATCCGGCCCAGAACTGTTATGACAGAAAAAAATAAAGTTATGGGAACCAGGACCTCAAGGGCAATCAGCACTTTCAGACCGACGAGAGCCAGAACCGTATTGCCCGTCATCAACCCATTGACAGCACTGGGAAGATACCGGGCGACAGAATAACCGGTAAAAATAATGACCAAGATGGCGCAAATCGAGACAAGTGGGGTCAAGATCTCGCGATAGAGATATCGGTTGATGAGCAAATCAAATCCAATAAATTGATATTTATGTTTTTAAAAAATGCTACTGGTTATTCCAGCAGACCTGCAGCTTTCATCTTACCAGGGCATCTGTATCATATATGGCCTGAAGAGTAGACTGCAATGAAGTTGAAGAAACATTATTTGTGTATTCGAAATAAACGACATTCACACCGTATCCCGCCAACTCGGTCTCAACCTCATTGAACAATTCCGACCCTTTCCAATCACTCCCAACAAACATGACATCAAATTTAATTTCATGGTACGCCGCTATCTTGTCTCGATGCGTCTGCGGGACGACTTCGTCAACACACTTTAACGCAGATACAATCTCGATCCTTTCCTCAAAGGGGATGACGGGCTTCTTGTTTTTGTATGTCTCAACCAATCCATCGGTACTCACACCGACTATGAGTCGATCACATCTACTTTTTGCTTTTTGCAATATTCTCAGGTGTCCGACATGAAACAAATCAAAAACCCCTGTTGTGTAACCGATTATCTTTTTTTCCATCTAATTTTATCCTCTTAGCATGTTTAAAAAATACTTTCATGATGGTGGCAACAACCACACGTTAGTTTTTGTATTTACCATAGTTGGAAAATACTAAAAAAGTGGTTTGCGAACTAATCAAATGTACGTTTAACAGAAAAGTCTTTTTAGTGATGGTTTTTCTGCTGTTTTTTCGCAAGAATAGACTCAACCAGATGCCAATCATCAACCTTGTCAACATCAACAGCGGCTTCTGCAAAAGGCATCTCGACGACCCCAACCCGCAGATTCATTCTTCTTGACAGTCCAGCTAATGCTCGAGCCAGGGTAAGTTGCCCCAAAAGGTAACGCACTACCGACATCCAACCCAGAACTTTTATAACTCGCAGGGGTTTCTTACGCTCGTTTTCCACCTCGCGCCAGAAATCTGCGGCAAGCCGCGCCTCTGGGGTAAGAAAGGCAAACAGATTACAACCGCAAAAACCGCCGTCCTTGAGTTTTGTGACCGTCCGGAGAGTGTCAGGAAAAGTTTTGATAATCAGGTCATGACGAGCCAACCCGGCCAGCACATCACAGCTGCTGTTACGTGCCTCGCGACAAAAGTGATCAACCATTTCAGCAGACAACAGGGCATGATCAGCCGTTGTTACAAGCACCGGCACATTTGCTGGCAAAGCCTGCAGCACACTGAATGCACTTAAACTCGGTGTCGCCTGCGGGGCGTACCACTGCACCTGCCCAGAGCTGACAAGTTCCCTAAGTTCTGAGTTCTGCTCTAGCGAATCCTGTTTCGGCCCGCAAAGAATACGGCTGCCGACTTCATCAGAATCACCCAGAGCATCAAGCACACGCAAAACCATCGGCCTGCCACATACTGGAGTCAGCGCTTTACAGCTCACTTCTGAAGCTCGTGCGACCGGATCATTCAATTCACGGTCGGCAGCCAGAATAATCACGAAAAAAGGCTGTTTAGACAATTTTATTCCTCACTGAGACCCTTCTGATAAATACGATATCTTTTGTAGGCAACACTGCCTACTGAATCGATAATTTTACGCATCCCTTGGTTTTGTTCAAGAATCCACGACATATCTACTTCCTTGATGCCTAGCTTACGAGCCCTCTCATGCAGTGGTGAAATCAACATCAGAGCCAGAGTTGCCCCTAGTCTTGTCCCCTGATAACGACGCCTGACACCCATCAGAGGAATCCTCGCCGACTTGGCCCCGACAACTTTCAGACGCCACAAAAGCTTCAACCAACCAAACGGAAGAAGATGCCCATTCAAATCCTTTATCATCTCATTAATATTGGGAAACATAACGATCATGCCAGCCGGATCTCCATCAACTTCAGCAATCCGAACCGATTCAGCATCCACTAAAAACTTAAGATTTTTACCCAGTTCAGAAAATTCGGCGGAAGTGAAAGGGATGAAGCCCCAGTTTTCTGACCATGCGTCTTCAAAAATGTCCCGAATAATGTCCAGCTCTTCATTGAAACGATCACGCCGCATCGTGCGAATTTTAACCCGACCAGCAGCCCGCTTGGCAAGAGCCTCAAGATGTCGTGGCGGAGAGACCTCGGGATGAGTCCGATATGCCAGAAGATCCTGCTCTTTGACAAACCCCTGCTCTTCTACGCGCAAACCGTAGTAAGGAAGAGCATGAGCCAACATAATTGGGGGTGGACTATCAAAGCCTTCGATCAGCAAACCACACTCGTCGTTAATTGAGAGGCTAAATGGACCACGGATCCGCTGCATTCCCTTATGGCGTAACCACTCTTCAGCAACCTTGAACAAGGCATGGAAAGTTTCCGCATTATCCTCTGACTCTAAAAGTCCAAAGAAACCGGTTGCGTCATGATATCGCTGTAAATGAAGTTGATCGACCTGTGCGCTGATTCTCCCAACAGTACGTTCTCCACGGCAGGCAATCCAAGCCTGAAAATCAGCATGTGCAAAATAAGGGTTTTTCGACGAAAGATGCCACTTTCTTTCGGCTCTCAGTGGTGGAACCCAGCAGGGGTCTCTCGCATACAGTGACCAGGGCAGGTCAATAAAACGTTGCAACAATCTACGTCCGGCAACAGGCACAATATCTAACGGTTCAACCGTTTGATTTTCTTTAAAAGTTTCACTCGACATTGAATGACTCAAAATATGGTTAGCAGACGAAAGCACAATAGCTATGTGGTGACAGAAGAAACCCGACGGCTTGAATAATACTCAAAACCCAACTATCATGTAAGATATTTTTGCTAAGTAAATTTTGTTGGGCTCTGAATATTGTTAGATCAGCCTAGGAGTCTGGAAAAAACCGTTATCCCAAATAAAACAGAACTATCAGACAAGGACATATCCGATGAATGCAACGATGAAAAAATTCGGTTATCCAGACACCCTGATTAAGGACTATAACAACTGGGTCGTCTTATTACGTCCCCAGCAAGCAACCCTGGGAGCTCTTGTCCTTATCTGTAAAAATGAGGTCGATACGTTTTCAAAGATAACGCCCGAAGCCTTTACAGAATTAAAAGAAATAACAACCGCCGTAGAACACCACCTTAAAAGTTGTTTTTCTTACGACAAAATCAATTATCTTATGTTGATGATGGTCGATAACGATGTACATTTTCACATCTTGCCACGCTATGCGCAGACACAGGTATTCAACCAGATTGCATTTCATGACCCAGGCTGGCCAGGTCCACCAGATTTATCGCAAATCATTCCAAAGAATGAAACAGTAAATCAGAAAATCCTGCAAACGCTGCAAAAGGTCTTTGCAGAAGGAATTATCAAAGGAAAGTGATGGGATTTACGCCCTCCGGAGACCCCGGACATAGAAGTGAGAAAACACTATTATTTTGCATCCGATGTTGATTATATACAGCTTTGAATTTTGCGTAGGTATTAACTCACTACAAAACAAATAAAAGCGTATAAAATTACGTAAGAGTGATTTTTTGTGGCAAAGCTGCAACACACTAATTGCCTTAAACGCAACAGTTTATACCTTTCCATTTGACAAATATTCTGTACGTCCTTAATATAGCGATCATTTTATAAACAGGCACTAACCTTGCAAGGTTGATTACGATCAATCAACAAACTCACTCCGACTTTTGGGCTGCAATAAATATGCTTACTCCTACTCCTACAGAGAGCAATGTCCCTCTGCGGACCGCAAACTTTCCAAATCTGGCAGAAGCGCTCGATTATGCTGCCAGAGGGGCAAGCGGTTTTAATTTTTATGATGGACGAGGGAAACTCCGTACCACCCTCACTTATGCGGAGCTTCAAAAACAAGCTCAAACTCTCGCCAAGCGTCTTCTTGGTCTGCAACTGGAAAGAGGAGCACGGGTTGCCATCATCGCGGAAACTCACCCCGACTTTCCCCGTTTCTTCTTTGCCTGTCAATATGCGGGGTACACTCCTGTACCTTTACCTGCTTCGATCCATCTTGGTGGACATAAAGCTTACGTTGAGCAATTACGGGGTTTATTGGAAAAAAGTCACACATCCCTTGCTGTAGCACCAGCGGATTTTCTGCCCTACCTTCAGGAGGCGACCAACGGACTGGGACTGAAACTTGTAGGCACTCCTCAGACATTTGATGAACTTACTGAAATGGACGTTGAGCTGCATCCGTTACAAGCGGAAGAAACCGCCTACCTCCAATACACCTCTGGAAGCACGCTCTTCCCGAGAGGCGTTATGGTTAGCGGGGCAGCAGTGATGCAGAATCTTGCTGGAATCACCAAAAATGGTCTTAAAACGCGCCAAGGGGACAGATGCGTTTCCTGGCTGCCCTATTACCACGATATGGGTCTGGTTGGCTTTGTCTTGGCTCCCCTGGCATCACAACTTTCTGTTGACTACTTGTCAACCCGTGACTTTGCTATGCGGCCACGACTGTGGTTAAGCTTGATGACGCAGAACCGAGGTACTATTTCTTTTGGCCCTCCTTTCGGTTATGAATTGTGCACACGACGAATCAGACATGATCAAACTGACCAGTTTGACCTCAGTAACTGGCGAGTAGCAGGGGTTGGAGCTGAACCGATCCGAATTGAAGTTTTAGAGGCCTTCGCAGAAAAAATGGCTCCTTTTGGCTTTAATGGCAAGGCCTTTCTCGCCAGCTATGGCATGGCTGAATGCTCACTCGCCATTACCTTTGCCAAGCTTGGCCAAGGTGCCATGGTCGACAAAATCGACGCGGAACACCTATCTACCAAACAAGAAGCGCTGCCTATAACTGACAGCTTGAAGAACAATCCGGAAGAATGCCACACGAAAAAGCTGGTCAATTGCGGGGGGGCATTACCCGGGCATCAGATTACCATTCGTGATGAATCTGGCCAGATTCTGCCAGATCGAAAATGCGGAACCATCTACGTCCAGGGTCCAAGCGTAATGAGTGGTTATTTTGCTGACCCCGTTGCAACAGCCAAGGTTCTCTCCGAAGATGGATGGTTAAACACAGGAGATATCGGCTACCTGCTCAACGGAGAGTTGATGATCACCGGACGTGAAAAGGACATGATCATTATCAATGGCCGTAACTTCTGGCCACAGGATCTTGAGTTTCATGCTGAGCAGCAGCCTGAAATCCGTCCCGGAGATGCTTCTGCAATCGCAGTTTTGGCAAAGGACGGCTCTGAAACAGCTGTTCTGGTTGTCCAATATCGGGAAACGGACGAGATCAAACGAAGCGAGATCTCAAACCGACTTGCCCATATCATACATGAGAACTTGGGCATTAACTGCACCATTGAACTTGTCCCTGTACACACTCTCCCCCGAACTTCTTCAGGGAAACTCTCCCGTGCCGGAACTCAACGCGATTATTTGACCCGTCAAGAAGAAAAAAATCGGCTGGCCGTTAAACCTTTGTTTGCAAAACAGACGCCGGACGAGGATATCCCTGATTTACACCTCGCTACTGCCGGACAAAGGCATGCACGTTAAGGCGCCCCCGACTGCCCCCGAAAAAAGAATGCAATTTTGATCACAGTGGCGCTTACAGGAGCAACTGGCTTCATTGGCAGTGTCTTGCTCAAATATTTAACGGAACAGGGTTATTTGATTAGAGCATTGCACCGACCCTGTTCTTCCCCCCCCAAGCCGATAGTGTCAGTCACATGGGTTACAGGAACCCTTGAAGATGTGGACAGTCTACGTGCTCTTGTAACCGACGTCGACGTGGTCGTTCATTGCGCCGGAGCTGTTCGCGGGGCGACACTTGAACAATTCAAGAAGATCAACACAGAAGGAGTAGAACGACTGCTTCAGGTCGCCGTCGAACAGCGAGTCTCACATTTCTTACTGATGTCTTCCTTAGCCGCCCGCGAACCCACCCTCTCCGCATACGCATTAAGCAAAAAACTTGGTGAGGATATTCTTCCGCGGTATAACGACAAAATTTCCTGGCACATCCTTCGGCCTCCGGCTGTTTATGGCCCTGGAGACCGTGAAATGCAACCACTTTTGAAGCTGATAAAACGTGGTATTATTCCCATGGTCGGTAGAAAAGAAGGTCGGTTTTCGTTGCTTTACGTTGATGATCTGGCGGAGGCTGTGGTATGCCTGCTACGATCTTACAGAAAAAATCAAGGTCAGTGTTTTGAGTTGCATGACGGACATCCGGATGGCTATACTTGGGCTCAAATTGCAGCCATCGCGACCCATCTTAACGGTAAAGTTCCCCGCTGTTTTTCGATTCCTCGAGGATTGCTGTACATTGCCGGCCAAATAAATATTGCAATGGCTCATTTGGGACACTACCAACCTATGTTGACGCCGGGCAAAGTAAGAGAAATTTTCCATCCGGACTGGGTTAGTAATAACACCAAAATCACTCAAGCCCTTGACTGGCAACCCAAGATTTTGCTTCAAGACGGGATGAAACGTCTTTTTTACTAAATCCATTATTCAGAAAGTTGGAGTTATAGCAACCATGCCCATCGTTCAATATGATACTATTTTCAAGCAGGTCGAAATTCTTCTTCAAGAATATGCTCCTCAACAGGTACCCATTCAGGGAAATACGGATTTAATTAATGACTTAGGTTTTGACTCGCTAAGAATCATGGAGATGTTGAATGAGGTAGAAGATGTTTTCGACATCACCTACCCCTTAAACAACCTGTCAGATTTACGGACGGTTAAAGACTTTGCATTACAAATTCAACAGATTATCGGGGAACAGCAATGAGTCTCCTTGATAAATTAGATACAATCGCCACCGCCCGTGAGACGTTACTCTCCTCAGGAATTGATCCTTTCAATGTTGTCATTGAGAAGGTTTATTCTGCTACTGAGGCCTCTATCGGGGGGAAACGGGTCATGCTGGTCGGAACCAACAATTACCTTGGCTTGACCTTTGATCAACAGTGTATAGACGCTGCCCAAAAGGCTTTACTTAAAGAAGGAACTGGAACGACCGGATCGCGAATGGCCAACGGATCATTTTCCGGGCACCGCGATCTAGAGAAGGAATTAGCCCTTTTTTATGGGTGTAACAAAGCCATTATCTTCTCAACAGGCTTTGTCACGAACCTTGGTGTCATTGCTTCCTTGACTGGCCCTGGAGATGTCATCCTTCTTGACGCTGACTCGCATGCTAGCATCTATGATGCCTGCAGGATGAGTGGCGCTGAAATGGTTCGCTTTCGCCACAACAATCTGAAAGATCTGGAAAAAAAGTTACAACGTCTGGGTTCAAAAACCGCAAATACTCTGATCATTGTTGAAGGAATATACAGTATGTTGGGGGACTGTGCTCCATTGGCAGAGATTGCCGCCCTTAAGAGAAAATACGGCGGCTGGCTGATGGTTGATGAAGCACACTCCATGGGGGTTTTAGGCGATCAGGGAAGAGGCATGGCCGAAGCTGCCGGTGTGGAGCAGGATGTCGATTTCATTGTCGGCACCTTCAGCAAAAGCCTCGGAGCCATCGGTGGTTACTGCGTCAGCAACCACCCGAAATTAGACCTGATTCGCTACGTAAGTCGTTCTTATGTGTTTACCGCATCACCCTCCCCGGCGACTATTGCATCAGTTCGCGAGGCCTTGCGGGTAATTCGAAACAAACCGCAATTACGCAGCAAACTCTGGGAAAATGCGACTCAACTCTACCAGGGGCTCAAGGATCTGGGTTATGAACTTGGCCCGGATATCAGCCCGGTCGTGGCTGTTCGCGTTTCGACTAGAGAGCAGACTCTGTTCGTCTGGAAAATGCTGCTGGAACGGGGCATCTATGTCAATCTGGTTTTCCCCCCTGCCGCACCGGCAGGGATGAGTTTGTTGCGCTGCAGCGTCAGTGCCGCACACTCCCCTGAGCAGATCGAGCAGATTCTGCAGGCTTTTGTCGAGATCAAACCAGTTGTTAGCCCAGAGGCATAGAAATTGAAAAACGAGATGGCAGCACTTCCTTCCACGATAATCATGCCGGTCGAAAACCAGGTCAGGGAAATGGACGCCAAGATCCTGCTTTCCTGTGTTGCAGCAGAGCGAGGGTATCCTGTCCTGATCGGATCGCGTGCGTATATTCACTTCAAAACGGCATCTGTCCCGCGTGGCGTCTATATGGCAAAAAGCATGAAGACTCGCAGCGACCGCATGTTCAAAATTCTCAACCAGACCGGGCACGACATTCTGGCCTGGGATGAAGAAGGGCTTCTCCGTGAACCCGATGCCATTTACCATCGCTGGAGGTTGTCCGCCGTGGCACTGAAACATGTCGCCTGCCTGACAACCTGGGGGGAGGACAACGCCCGCGCTTTACGAGCCTTCAGTGGTTACAGCAATGCGCCGATCAAGGTGACCGGCAACCCAAGAATCGACCTGCTACGCCCCGAACTGCGCGAGTTTTATCGTCCTGAGGCTGAAACCATAAAGCAGCGTTACGGAAACTTCATCCTGGTTAATACTAACTTCAGCAAGGTCAACCACTATTACTCGGAACTCGGCGAATTGAAGCAGGCGGCAGAAGGGAAAAAAACTGGGAAAATAGACCCTTTCGATGCAGGCAAAGGACGGCATAAAATCACCATTTTCGAACATTTTAAAAAAATGCTACCTGCTCTCTGCGACGCATTTGCCGATCATACTGTGGTCCTGCGCCCTCACCCTTCTGAAAGTCACCAGACGTGGATGGAGATTGCAAGGGATCATGATAATCTGATCATAACTAACGAGGGGAATGTCCACCCCTGGCTGATGGCGGCCAAGATCGTGGTTGCTAACGGCTGTACAACCCTGGTCGAATCGGCAATACTCGGTACGCCCGGAGTGAATTTCGAGCCAGTCACTGTCGATGAGTACGATTTTCCCATTACCCGCGATGTCAGTCGACGCGTCTTTACCCTGACCGAACTGCTGTCAACTGTACGGAAGATTGTCGATGGCCCGCTCGGCCCGCTCGACTATCAGGTTCGCAAAGCCGCCATGGAGCCACATATTGCTGCGCTTGAAGGAAGATTAGCTGCAGACAGGATGATCGATGTGCTGGATGAAGCGGGGTACCGAGACAAACGACCAGCGTCACCACCATGGACGGATCGTTTAAGCGGCTGGTATCAGACGCACCGCAGAACCATCGAGAAGCGCATCAACATGAGAAAACCTGGCCATCGAAACAACATTGCCCTGCACGACCACCGCTTCCCTGGGATAACTACCGAAGAGATACAGGCGATTATTAATCGATACAGCCTACTCCTAGATAGATTTCAAGACCTCAAAGTCAAAAAGCATTCCCGGCACTTGTTCTGGATTTACAAGGCGTCGACTTAAACAAGAGCGAGAACCGGCGACTACAGTCATTGCTCCGACAATCTGTCGACTTATTTACAATCATAGTATTTTGGGAGAAACCTATGTATAACGTCAAAATTTACGGCGCCGGATCAATCGGCAACCACCTGGCAAACGCCTCTCGCCGTTTAGGCTGGAATGTGACCTTGTGTGATAACGACCCTGCAGCATTGCGAAGAACAAAGGAAGAGATCTACCCGACACGTTACGGGCAATGGGATGATGCGATTCAACTTTTCACAGTTGCGGATGTTCCCCGGAGCGGATTTGATCTGATTTTCATTGGAACTCCGCCCGATTCACACATGGATCTCGCGATCCAGGCGATTGAGGAGCGTCCGAAAGCGGTGCTGGTGGAAAAACCCCTTTGCACTCCAGGGCTGGAAAACGCCGATATTTTGTACCAACTGGCCAAAGAAACCGGTGTACAGGTTTTTGTTGGTTACGATCACGCAGTCAGTAAATCTGCAGCTAAAACAGTTGAACTTATACCAGCGCTTGGTCCAGTAGAGACACTGGATGTAGAGTTTCGTGAGTACTGGGGGGGGATTTTTACCGCTCACCCCTGGCTTGACGGACCGCAGGACAGTTATCTGGGCTTCTGGCAGAGAGGTGGCGGAGCCAGTGCTGAGCACTCCCATGCCATCAACCTCTGGCAACATTTCGCCCGCAATTTGAATGCGGGGCGGGTTACAGAAGTCATGGCAACTCTGGAGTATGTAAAAACCGAGGAGCTTGATTACGACAAACTGTGCATGTTGAACCTGCGGACAGAAAAAGGGCTGGTTGGTCGCGTTGTTCAGGATGTTGTTACCCAGCCAACGCGCAAGTGGGGTCGTATCCAGGGAAAAGAAGGTTTTATTGATATCACTATCGGCAGTGAGGATCTGGTTCGATGGAAATATGGCAGCAATTCGGAAGAAAGCCAGCTATTTAAAAAAACCCGTCCGGACGATTTTATTACAGAACTTAAGCATATTGAAGCGAACATCAATGATCCACAGCAAAACAGCATGATTTCTCTCGAATGTGGTTTGGAAACGATGCTGGTCGTTTCTGCTGCACATATTTCAAACCGTGAGGGTCGATGCGTTTATATCGATTATAGCAAAGGCTACTCTGTGGATGCCCTCTCAACAGAACCAATAAATTAAACAATAAACGGAGTTAAATATGGATCAGAAATTTGATTTTAGAGATCTTTTTATCCTGGATATGGCAAACAACCACCAGGGGGACGTAGAGCATGGACTCAATATCGTCCGCTCTTTTGCTAAAGTGGTCAAAGACCGTAATGCTCGGGCGGCACTGAAGTTTCAATTCAGACAACTCGACACATTTATCCATCCAGATCACCAGAAAAACAGTGAGCATAAGCAAGTTCAGCGCTTTATTTCAACCCGCCTGCTCCGGGATAAATACCAGATTTTTCTTGACGAAGTTCGGGCTCAGGGGATGGTCTCCATCTGTACCCCATTTGATGAAGATTCCGTCGATGTTATTTGTGACATGGATTTTGATGTCCTTAAGGTGGCAAGTTGTTCCGGGAAAGACTGGCCATTGTTAGAGAAGATTGCCGCCGCTGGTAAACCGGTGATCTTTTCAACTGGGGGACTGACCATTCGGGATATTGACAATCTGGTCAGCTTCTTTCAGCATCGTGGAGTTCACTTTGCTCTCATGCATTGTATTGCCATTTATCCAACCCCCGATCAGCATATGAATCTGCAGCAGATTGCGGTGCTGTGTGCCCGCTATCCCGGTATCCACATCGGTTGGTCTACCCATGAGACACCAGCAGATATGGTTCCGGTAGAACTGGCTGTTGCTTTGGGGGCTGAACTGTTTGAGCGTCATATTGGAATTGAGACTGATAAATATCCACTCAACGCCTACTCATCAACTCCAGAGCAGGTTGCCGAGTGGATTGAGGCAAAGCAAAGGGCTCAACTGCTATGTGGTCCTAAAGAGCGTCAGCCTGCTTCCGAAGCGGAACAGAATGCAATTGACGGACTGAAGCGCGGCGTCTATGCAAAAGGTAAAATCCGCAAAGGTTCGATCATCGAACGTGACCAGGTTTATTTCGCCATCCCCTATATTGAGGGGCAGCTTGATAGTGGGCATTTTAAATCAGGAACCACCTGCCTGAAAGATTTTACCGTAAATGCACCAATTTTTGAAACTCAAGTTGAACTTCCTGCCATCGAAAATGAACTGGTGATCAAACATGCTGTGCATGAGGTTAAGGCTTTACTTAATAAGGCAAAAATTCATCTTGGACCTGAATTCAAGGTCGAATATTCACACCACTATGGTGTCTCAAATTTCCTTGAGACGGGCGCTGTGCTGGTCGAATGCATCAGCCGGGATTACTGTAAAAAACTTGTTGTCCAATTACCGGGACAGGAACATCCATTCCACTATCATGAAAAAAAAGAAGAAACCTTTCAGGTTCTCTACGGTGAATTGGAGTGTACGGTTGATAACCATCAACGGACCCTTGTTCCCGGTGAAAGTGTGCTGGTTATGCCAGGGGTGTGGCACTCCTTCGGGACTAAAACCGGGGTGATTTTTGAAGAGGTCTCCAGTCGCGACTATGACAACGATTCTTTCTACAAAGATAAAAACATCAACAAGCTTGCCAGGTCTGAGAGAAAAACGGTCGTGGATCACTGGGGTCGTTTTCAACTCAAACCCCAACTTGAACAAGACCATGGTTAATTGAAGGTTTTACACTGATGATCAGGTGTGTAGTCTTTGATTTCGATGGTACGCTGGTTGATTCTAACGAGATCAAAAGGGAAACTTTCTTTGCGATTGCTCGTCCCTGGGATGTTTCTGGGGAGGTAGTTGCTGAAGTCCTTGAGCGCTGCCCCGCAGCTGATCGCTATGAAAAAACCGGCAAAATTACTGAGGGATTAATCTCCAGAAACCTGCTGCCGAAAGACTCTTCTGTCAACAAATGGGCTGCTCGTCTGGCAAATGAATATACTGCACAGTGCGAAAATGCTATTGCCTCATGTGCGGAGATTCCGGGAGCCAGTCAATTGCTTGGCGAACTGGCTAATAACGGGTATTTATTATTTGTCAACTCTGCAACCCCTGGAGAGCCATTACGGCAGTTATTGAAGTTACGTCACTGGGATCATTTTTTTCAAGCCGTCTATGGTTCCGAAGCCTCTAAAACTGACAACCTGCAGACTATTGCTTTAAAAACCAGGACAATTCCTGGTGAAATTGTCCATATTGGCGACCAAGTCGACGACCAGCAGGGTGCCGAGCAGTTCGGCTGTCACTTTGTAGCAATGTCTGCCGGATGGGCCGAATCACATATCAGTGACTGGCCTCTCCGAGTCGAGGATTTGCGTGAGCTACCCGCACTGCTTACCAGGATTAACCAGGAGTCACTATGATTGATGGACAACGCATCCTTGTGGTCTGCCCAGCCCGTGGGGGCAGTAAGGGAATCCCACTGAAAAACCTTAAGCCTTTCCTTGGCGTTCCCTTGGTTGCTCGTGTGGGACATCTGGTAGCTGAACTCTCCGGAATAGACCGGGCCGTTGTCTCAACAGATTCTGAGGAGATAGCAAGGGTCGCTTCGGAATCAGGGCTAGCTTCCCCCTTCTACCGACCTGAAGAGCTTTCAGGTGATCGCATCTCAGACCTCGAGGTTCTGACCCATGCCCTCATCGAGATGGAACGTCTCGACGGCTTGACCTACGACATCGTCGTCATGCTGCAGCCTACCTCCCCACTAAGACGAACCGAACATGTCAGCAACACTATCCGCATGCTCATCGATGGTGGTTGGGATGCGGTTTGGACAGTCTCTGAGACTGATTCCAAGAATCACCCGCTCAAGCAGCTGACCGTCAAAGAGGGCCTGCTCGACTATTACGATCAGGCCGGCAAGCAGATCATCGCTCGCCAGCAGCTAGTCCCTGTATACCACCGCAACGGCGTAGCTTATGCCATCAGACGTGGCTGCCTGATCGATCAGAAAAGCATTAAGGGAGATCACACCGGCGCTTTGGTTTTACAGGGAAACATGGTCAGCATAGACACAATATGGGACTTTGAACTGGCGGAATTCATCTATGCGAAGCAACAATAACGTTAGCTGAGCTTTCCTGCTGAGAAACTGCGTGACTGTCAAGTCGATTCATCCCTTGACTGCTGGATTTTATCAATGGCAAAAACGTGCAAAAAATTCCTTGAGCAACTTTATGCCACCTTCCTGAGAACAATCGCCCCATTCTACAAACTCGTATACAGCAAGTTATTCCTTCATCAAAAAGAGCGCGCCAAGAAACATGTCGTCCTACTTATAACAAGAGCTCATGATATCGAACTGCTGATTAACTTGCACCAGAAATGCTGCAGCTACCAAGATCTCAGTCTCTCATTCTGGATGGTAAACAATTGTGCCAAGAGAGAACCCAGAATTCTTGATGAACTAAAAGAGAAAAACATTTCGGTCGAGATGACAGTCAGTTTTGGCCGGTTATTTCAAATCCTTAATAAGCTCTTACAGACTGACGCATTCCTGTCCACGGTGGAATCCACCACGGCCAAACACAAATTGCCATACATCGTTACCAGTCTGGCAAATGTCGTGGGCGTATCGACCTACACAATGCAACACGGTTTTGAGAATGTCGGCCTGAGTTACTGTGATGAGATTCACGGACCAGAAGTAAAGTTTATTGCAAAAACAGTACTTACCTGGGGACCGGTAGGAGAGCTTCCCGCTTGGGTTGCGCCAGAAACCCGTGTCAAGTCCGTGGCCGTTGGGTGTCCGAAGAAACTGATCATCAACAAAAACAACCCAGCTGCAAATACAGGCGGCCCTCCCCTGATCGGGATCTTTGACAACCTGCACTGGCACAGGTACGACGAGAGATATTTTGCGAAATTTCTGCATGATTTAGAAGCCACAGCCAAACGCAACCGGCAATTCCGCTTTATCCTGAAATCTCATCCCGACTCGGTCCGTAATCGCAGCGACGAGTTGACTGCAAGATTGCGTAACATCCAGCATGTCGATATAGCCGACATGCTTGGCGAGACAGAGGTTCCCCTAACCACACCCTGGCTATTGTCTCATGCTCTAGGCGTTATCACCACCCCATCAACCATCGCCCTTGATGGGGCCTTAGCAGACGTACCTGTGGCGGTAACAGAGTATGGCCTGAACCTGGATTACTACTTTCCGCTGACATTGCTTGACAATTTGGACGATTGGCAAAATTTTCTTAATGGTCTTACAGAAGAATCTGAATACAGATCCCTTAAATTGCAGGGCGAAAATTTTCTCGCGAGAGTCCTTATCCCCGGCGATCCCGCAAAGAAGATACTCGACATGATGACAGGTCAAAAAACAGGGCGAGACATTATCGACACAAACCCTGTCAGCACAGGTTGATCAATGTATCAACACTAGCAATATTCCGGACGAAGGCAGCATTATGAACTATTTTAAAAAATACGCGTCATTCCTTGGTCTTATTTATGACCGTGAAACGAAAGACGATTACAGGAATCCCCCCTTTGCGCAAAATCCCAGGCCAAACAAACCATTAAGGGTGCGTATATTGGGCGACCATTCCAAGCTTCACTGCGGCTGCAAGGCGGTCATTGATTCCCTGGAGCATGCTGCCAAGGATATAGGCTGGGAGATTGTCCGGAGTTACAGGCCGTACGACATTCTGATCGTCAACGGCGAAGGATCCATGCATAACTCGCGGAAAACTTTTATCAAAAAAATGTCAGTATTGCAAAAAGCAATCGACGGACAAATCCCGGCTTTTCTACTGAACACAGTCTGGCAAAATAATTGTCATGATTTTGATAAGACACTTGAAAATCTTGCGGGAATTACCGTCAGGGAAGAAATCAGCCAGCGGGAACTGCGAGAAAAACACAATATTTCTTCAAAAGTGGTGATTGATGCATCATTTTTTGCACCAATTGATGAAACCGAAAAAATCATAAATTTCAATGGAGAAGCAGTAAAAACTGATTTTTATTTTCCCGAAGCAGGGAGTTGGGCTCAGGACAAGGTCATTTTCAAGAATGTTCAATATTTTTCTTTAGATGATGTTTCCTGGAGCTCATTTGTTCTGTCGTTGCAAACATGTTCATACTTGATTACCGGTCGACATCACGCTATCTATGCCGCCTGCAAGGCGAGAGTTCCCTTTGTGGCCTCAGGGAGCAACACACATAAAATCAGTGGCCTTATCTCTTCCTCTGGAGCTGATATTCCTATTGCAGAACACCCGACCGAAATCGTTGAGATCATATCTGGAATTGATGATCTGAGACCCGAGTATGAAAAGCTGTTTAACTGGATGGCAGCACAAGATCCAGCAAATATTATTCCTGAACCTTAAAAGATACAGACAAATAATTCATTGCGGGATTAAGTTTAAGGCTTATAATCTTATGGAAGTTTTTTTTCTTAATATGAAGAATCGATGCTATGGCATAGAAGACAATGAAGGTTTCTCTTTCGATTTTCCCCCAGGAAAAGTTCTGTAGCAGTTCAGGATAAATTTCTCCAAATTCACGACTATCCTTTGAATAATAAAAAGCCAGATCCCATATTCTGATACCGTAAGTAAAGTACTGTAAATCTATGACTTTATAGTTTCCTTTTTCATCAGCCATAATATTTTGCTTCTTGAAATCTCCATGCACCAAGCCGTACATGAAAGAAAGATCTGCTTTAGAAAAAGAAGAAAAGTATATCGAGAAAAGAGTCTCGAGCCTTTGATACAAAACGGGTGAACACACCAATAAGGATTCTCGTTCCTTTAAGTATTTTTTTACAAATTTCTCTGCATTTTCAGTTTCAATCTGACTAACAAGATTGAGCAAAACTGATTTTATTTTTGTATTATCTTCCAGTTCATCAATTAACGATTCAACGCACCTGTCAATTGAGAGCTCTTTTAACTTTTCATTAGAAACATTGAGCTTATCGAAAATTGTCTTTATCTCCAGATCGGAGAAACTATTAACGGGATAGAGAACTTCGCCAGTAACCCATGAATAATTTTCGTCTCTAAAGGGAGCCAACAAAAAAGCTTTAGCGGCCAGACGATTATCCAAATAACTTTCTTGCCAACTTTGAAAACGATACTCCCTTCTTGCCGTCACTGAATTTTGCAACTTACTGATTGCAAAAGGCTCTTCCTGATATTCAAGGTTGTGGATAAACATCCCTAGATTATTTAAACCACCAGGATCATGATAACGAGATTGAATAACTCCCTGCACATCTAGTGTTTTAATTAGTGCCTGCTCGATACTTTTCTGAAGTGAACTTATGTCAGCCCTTAAGACAGCTTTAAGCTGCTTTCTTTTCTTTATGCTTCGGAAAAATGTTTTTATTTTACGCTTCATCGCAATTAGTACCTAGAAATCGATAGTGCCAAGGTCATAGAAAACGGGAACCTATTTTTGCCAACCCTCCACCTCAAACAAGATTTCGTCCCAACGACGCCGGAAGGTTTGGTAAAACTCCAGATTATCGTTCACAACCAGCAGCTCATGATTAGCATGTAGTGATCGAACCGAAAGATTCAAACTGCCGAACGCCACGATCCGTTTCTCCGCAGTTTCAAAAAGCATGAATTTGTTGTGCATGGGCAGCCCCTCAGGGTGGACATAGCGGTTAAAGGTGATGCCGTTCGCTCTCATCTGTTTCTCAACCCACGCAGGCACCCGCCGCTGCGTGTCGTGAGCCAGTATCTCGATCAATACGCCTTGCCGGGCTAGAACAAATAGACGCTTACAGATGACTGGGTCATTGAGGTGGGAAACGGCCATGCGCAGTCTGCTGCCGGAAGCCAGATTGTCAAACATGACATTAAAAGCCCCCCATTGCGACCGTGGGAAGAAGATAACCTTGGTTTTTCCCGATTCAACCACCTTGTTACTCTGCGGGAGGAAGCTCTCCCATGGACCATGTCGTCCCTCGAAAAGTCGCTTGGCGTGCCAATACAACCCCTCGACCAGAGCTGAGTCGCGGATATCGACCAAAACGTTGTGCCCTCGGTCCTGATCGCCGATGTCGTTTATGATTGCTGGATCTTCTGGGATATTCCCCGAGGGGTTGAACGTTCCGACAAGGGTGCTGGGAACCGGGTGACTGAAATAGTACAGCTTCTCATGCAGACGGCCACGCCTCAGGAGATAGTTGTCAAATATACTGTGTTTAAGGCAACGCAGCCCCTTACCTAACGCTTCATCTCCCTCTAGAAGTTGTCTTACCCGGCTGTTTACGTCGCCGGTACGCGGATCGCCTTCCATGACCACCCTGACCCGGACACCACGGCGGCAGGCCAGCAACAGAGCGGCCGCCAGGCCTTCGTCCCGGAAGTAATAGGTTGCCCAGAGAATTTCTCCACCTGTCGGCACAGCGTGGA
>JASJGU010000044.1:0-12856 GCA_033791385.1 Desulfuromusa sp. | reverse complement strand
CAATAACGCTTGCCAGCTATTTACTCCCGAAGCTTTTGCCGAGTTGACGATCATACCCGAAGTTCCCCAGCAGAACGGAACGGCAAAAGAGCCCCCTCCCACCTGGGTGTTCTTTTTGACTGCAGTCAACATCGAAGGGATAAAATATTTTGCTTCAATTTTAGAATAATCAATCGCCTGGTAAATCTTAAACTTTTCCTGCACCGAAGAAATCCGGTCCTGGCTTGGTTGCGCCAAGTCAAATCCGGCACCACGGGTTGCCCGAAGCTTTGCGATCATCTCTTCGTTGTTGGAATAGGTCACCTCAACCTTGATTCCGGTTTCCTTTTCAAATTTATCTACCAGAACCTGGGGGGCATAGCCTTTCCAGGTCAACAAACTCAAGGTCTCAGCTTGAGAGAATCCTCCCAGAG
The DNA here is from genome assembly GCA_033791385.1 of Desulfuromusa sp. Lineage (GTDB taxonomy): Bacteria > Desulfobacterota > Desulfuromonadia > Desulfuromonadales > Geopsychrobacteraceae > Desulfuromusa. Next base: position 12,443 of record JASJGU010000044.1, on the reverse strand, counting down.
CAAACAAGGACAATACAATCAGCAAAATTACTTTTTTCATCTTTTAACTCCTCATAATAATGATACTGTTTAAATACAACATTAGCCCTACAGCCCTTTCAATGTTAAAAGCATAGCAGAATATAAAACAGATATTAGGGAAGCATTAGTTTTTTCCTGAAACATTTATCATTTTTTTCGGCATCGAAGCCTTAACATTCTCCACCGCAATACTCAGGGATAAACCCTTGACAGATTACGTGTTTCGGCTGAATGTATTGTTCAGATTAAAATAGACAACATTCTGATTTCAAAGAGGTTACACATGGCATTTGTTAGTATATTTAAAACTCGTACCGGAATAGAAAAAGAGATTGAAAGTTTTCTAAATCTGGCTAGCGAGGCGGGACTTATTTTTGCACAGGGGATAGATGCTTTTTTAATCAATAAAATCGATATATTCAGTGAGCATCTCGCCCATATTGTTGCAACGGAAAAAGAAGCCGACACTCTGCGCCGCTCAATCGAGGATTTGCTTTACCGAAAAACTCTGATCCCTGAATCGCGGGGAGATGTTCTGGAACTGATTGAGCAGATGGATGCGTTGCTGGGACGATTTAAGGGAGTCATGTTCCGGATTGAGATTGAACGCCCACATATCGATCCAAGTTTTCACGATGATTTGAAAACCTTGGTTAGCTGTGTGATTAGAGCTGTCGAATCAGCAACTTTGGCGTTAAGAGCTTATTTCAAAGACATTTCCCAGACCACCGATCATATTCACAAAATTGTATTCTGGGAAACCGAAGCCGACAAATGCTCAACCCGCCTACAGAAGGCTATTTTCAACAATGAAAGTTTGGGGCTGGATTTAAAAATGCAACTGCGTGACCTTGCCAGAAGTATCGATAAAATAGCTGATTACGCTGAAGATTTGGCTGACAGTCTCGCTATCTGCGTTATTAAACGCTCTCTCTAGGCAGCACTTATGTTTATGTTTTTCCTTTCAAGTGGCATGTTTTTGGGTTGGTCTCTGGGTGCCAATGACGCCTCCAATGTGTTTGGCACAGCTGTCGGCACACGGATGCTCAGATTTCGTACCGCTGCTATTTTATGCTGCATTTTTGTTATCTTGGGAGCCGTTATCAGTGGCGCAGGAGCATCCCAGACACTCGGAAAACTGGGTGCTATCAATGCGGTCGCCGGAGCCTTTGTGGTTGCTTTTTCTGCAGCCATGAGCGTCTACCTGATGACCTTGGCACGCTATCCAGTATCAACATCACAAGCCATTGTTGGAGCGATTGTCGGGTGGAATATTTTTTCTGGATCACCGACAGACAGTAAAGCCCTCTCTACAATTGTACTCACCTGGGTAATCTGTCCGGTGCTGTCTGGAATCATTGCAGTAGTATCGTATAAAATTGCTTCGTATTTTATCCTCAGATGGAAACTGCACATGTTCAGGCTGGATGAAATAACCAGGTATGGGCTGGTGCTGATGGGAGCATTCGGAGCGTTTGCTCTGGGCGCTAATAATATTGCGAACGTCGTCGGGGTGTTTCTTCCGGTTTCTCCCTTCACCGAAATTGAACTTTTCGGTTGGCTTAGCTTTAATCCAGCTCAACAACTCTTTTTTCTCGGCAGTCTGGCAATTGCTGTTGGTGTTGTGACCTATTCAAAGCGGGTTATGGATACTGTCGGCAGCGGAATTTTCAATCTTTCACCGGTCATGGCTCTGGTTGCCGTCTGGGCGCACTCAGTGGTCTTGTTCGTGTTTGCCTCACAACAACTGGAACAATTACTCCTCAGCGTGGGGTTACCAGCGATACCGCTGGTACCGGTCTCTAGCTCACAGGCAATTGTCGGGGCAGTTGTCGGAATGGGCCTGCTTAAAGGGGGGCATAATATTCGTTGGAAAACGGTTGGCGGGATTGCCGGAAGTTGGGTAACAACCCCTATTTTTGCTTGTTTAATCAGCTTTATCAGCCTGTTTATTATACAAAATGTCTTCCAGCAGACCGTTTATCTGCCATGAATTTCAGGGTGATAGGCTGAAGGTATTTAGGCTGTTAGGGAGATCAAACCTGTAACAATAATTTCCAGTAAATTCCTAACAGCCTTCAGCCTACGGCCTGAATTACTAATGCAGCATTCTCAACCCACCGCAATTTCAAATTGCTCAACATGGAATCCCGGTCGTGAATTAATCGAAACAGTGCGTCCATAACGCCGCTCCAGTTCGTCCAGCCCGCAACGCTCTTCATCTAGCAACAAACTGGTAATTTCCGGGTGAGCCAGCAGGGTCACGTGTCCAGCGGCCAGATCGGCCATTTCACGGTGAAGTTCACGTAGAATTTCATAAATAACGGTCACCTTGCCTTTAACATATCCCTTCCCATCGCAGTAAGGACAAGGTTCACAAAGAGTACGACCGATACTTTCCCGCACCCGCTTACGGGTCATCTCTACCAGACCAAGCTCAGAAATTTTCAGTATATTCGTTTTATTCTTATCCTGCTTCAACGCTTCTTCCAGGGCGGCATGGACCTTTTCACGATGAACTTCTTTTTCCATATCGATAAAATCGATAATGATCAGGCCACCAATGTTTCTTAGACGAAGCTGGAAAGCAATTTCTTTAAGGGCTTCTAAGTTGGTTTTGAGGATCGTATCTTCAAAATTGTGCTTACCAACATAGCGCCCGGTATTGACATCGACGGCAACCAGCGCTTCGGTCTGTTCAATAATGATAGAACCACCACTTTTCAACCAGACCTTACGCCCCAAAGAGCGGGCAATTTCCACCTCAAGTCCGTAGGCATCAAAAACCGGTTCATCCCCTTTATAAAGTTCAATGCAATAATTCAAACGGGGCATAAAGGTCCGCAGGAAACGGACTATTTTATCGTGCTCTTCAACATTATCGACAACAATTCTTCTGACATCTTCAGTCAGAATATCACGCAAGACTTTGCTGGTCACATCCAGATCAGAATGAATCAGGCTCGGTGCACCTATTTCGTCAATCCCGCGGCTGAGGTTTCCCCAGAGACCAACCAAAAAATCCATATCGTGGCGCAGATCATCTTCACTCTTACCTTCTGAAACGGTTCGGACAATAAATCCGGTTCCCGGAGCCCGCATCGAATCGACGATCTGCCGCAACCGTTCACGCTCTTCTTCACTTTCAATCCGTCGCGAAATCCCAACGTGATCAACCGTCGGCATATAGACGAGATGCCGTCCCGGCAAGGAGATATGTGAAGTGATTCGCGCCCCCTTGGTTCCAATTGGCTCTTTGGAAATTTGTACGAGTAGTTCCTGACCTTCAGTAAGAAGATCTTCTATCGGCGGAAGGATGGGCAATTCGGTGCAAGCGTCCTGGGCAAGCGGTTGATCCTCCCCCTCAATGCTCCTTTCAACCTGCTCCATTTCATCCATCACATCAGCAACATATAAAAACGCCGCCTTTTCCAGACCAACATCAACAAAAGCCGCCTGCATTCCCGGCAAAACTCTGACGACTTTGCCTTTGTAGATATTCCCAACAATCCCCAGCTGCCGATCCCGTTCAATATAAAGTTCGGCAATATGGCCACCTTCGAGCAAAGCGACCCGGGTTTCGTGGGAGGTGGTACTAATGACCAACTCCTTTGTCATAACTTCTCCTATTTAAGCTATATTTATTAAAGTGATAATTTAAGTTTTTAGTATACTTTGAGGCTCATCCAGGCAGCGACTTTTTCAATATAAGGCCAGTTTTTCGCACCCCCAAACGGCGGATATCTTCTACTTCCAATTCTAGTAAATTGGCTGCGACCCGTAAGGGACTCCCCTTAATCATCTCAATTTTCAACTCAGTACCAACTTGGCACAGCTCGAGAACATCCGGTCGGATATCTGTTTTCTTTTCAACCCCCTGTTTAACCCGTGAAACGATGATCTGATCCGCACGCAGAAAATTGCTAATTCGCTCATGCAGATCTTCTGGCGCCGGTTCTGGTAACGGAATATGGTAACAGCTTGACGCTACAGCCGCCGAAGGCGAGGATGACCTCCAAGGGATTTCTTCTCCTTCAACTATTTTGAACCCAGCCGGAAGTTGAACATTAATTCTTTCAATAACCTGCTCTACCGGAACATGGCAAAACAACTCTAGATCAACGAGCTCTGCTTCACTGGAGACACCCATCGGCAAGGCCTCCAGATAAGATATCTTCGGCATCGGGTGAAATCCTTGAGAAAAACGGATCGGCAGTTCCGCTCGCCGCACCGCTCGCTGAAACATTTTCAGATATTCAAGGTGTCCGACCATTCTGGCCCGACCAAGCTTACTTAACTTGAGCCGCACCCGGGTCCACTGTTCTGAATCGTCAACCTTTGTCCCTTTTTCAACAGCAGGATTTACCACATTTTTTTTCTCTGAATCAGTCAGGCGCATCCGCAGTTCTGAAAAATCACAGACATCACATCCATGACAAATGCCATCGCGACAATCGAGAGTCTCCGTACCGGCAAAAGCCTTACGCCGCTCACTCAAAAAGAACTTTTTTGGCACTCCACAATCGATATGATCCCAAGGGAGAGTTTCATCTTCATCACGCTGCCGCAGATACCAAGCTGGATCGATATCACAATCAGAAAAAGCTTGTTGCCACTTACTGAAATCGAAACATTCCCACCAGCCATCGAAACGGCACCCAAGCTCCACAGCTCGCTCCAGAACAGCGGACAAGCGGCGATCACCACGAGCAAAGACCCCTTCCAGGAATGATGATTCTGCTCCGTGATATTTGAAGCGAAGTTTTTTCTGTCTCAGCCCGTCCCGCAGAATTCGCTGCTTACGCAATGTCTCATCAATGCCAATTTGTGCCTCCCATTGAAAAGGAGTATGCGGTTTGGGGACAAAGGTAGAAACGGCAACATTGACATCATTACCACCGGTGCCCTTGCCACTTCTTTTTACCTGTGCAGAAAGCTCAATCAACGCCTGCAAATCGGTATCAGTTTCTGTCGGCAGGCCCATCATGAAATAGAGTTTGATCAACCGCCAGCCGAGCTGGTACGCATTTCTCGTCGTTTCGAGCAGATCATCGGCACTGATCCCCTTATTAATCACCCCCCGCAGCCGTTCGCTTCCCGCTTCCGGAGCCAGAGTAAAACCAGATTTGCGAACCTTTTTCACCTCTTCCATCAATTCTGGAGTGAGGGAACCAACCCGCAAACTGGGCAAAGAAACCGAGACTTTGTCATCGGCATATTCGGCCATCAACTCCTGCAGCAGCGGTTCAATACAAGTGTAGTCACCACTCGACAGTGAGAGGAGAGTCACTTCTTCGTAGCCTGAATTCTGCAGCGCCTCTGCGACTAGCGCGCGAATTTTTTCAGGGCTACGCTCACGAACGGGACGGTAAATATAACCCGCCTGGCAAAATCGACAGCCACGGGTACAACCACGGGCAATCTCCATAGCAATACGGTTATGCACTGTCTGCATAAACGGGACAATCGGTTGAGTCGGAAATGGTGCGGTTTCCAGGTCATTGAGAAAGCGTCGCCGAATCTTGTCGTACCCCTGCTGGAGGGGGGTAATTTTATCGATGCAGCCATCCGATTGATAGCTGACATCGAAGAGACTCGGAACATAAAACCCTTCCTTTTCTGCCAACTTTAGCAGAAGTTGTTTGCGATTCCAGTTCTCCTGCTTCGCCTGGCGCACCAATTCAACTAACTCAACAATTGCCTCTTCCCCGTCACCAATCAAAGCAACATCAAAAAAATCGGCCAGCGGCTCTGGATTAAACGCGCAAGGGCCGCCCATCACAATCAGCGGTGCATTCTCGCCTCGCTTTTCCCGGCGCAGCGGAATTCCGGCAAGGTCGAGCATCCCCAGCAAGTTGGTGTAACTGAGTTCATACTGCAGGGTGAACCCGATAATATCGAATTTACTTAATGGCCGGGACGATTCCAGAGAACAAAGCGGCTGCCGATGGTCACGCAGCCACTTTTCCATATCGGCCCAAGGTGTGTAAACCCGCTCTGCAGCGATCCAATCGAGGCCATTGAGGATATTATAAAGAATTGGGAAGCCAATATGACTCATCCCCACCTCGTAAACATCGGGAAAAGCCAGCGCCATGCGTACCTCGATACCAGCATCCAACTTACAAATACTGCCGAGCTCCCCACCTAGATAGCGGGAAGGACGTTCGACCTGTATCAATGCTTCTGTTTGATCTATTTTTAACAAAAAATCACCTATGTTTCTGTTTGTAAAACTGAACCTAACCAATTTATGTTTAACGGAGAGACGCAGAGTTGGGGAGAAAAACTTTGAAACCAGAGATGGCCACCAAGACGCCAAGAGAACCAAAGTCAAAAGCGTCTATGAGGTTTTAAGACTCTAAATAATCGGTTTTGTTTTTCCTTGATGCTCTTGGCGCCTTGGTGGCAAAATTAATTGTTTTGACTTTCTTCTCCGGCTCTCCAACTCAGCGTCTCTATGGTAAAATACTCTCAGTTCTTCTCGCCCCACAACCCCACATCATAAAACTGTTCCCGCACCCGCTCCTCCGGATATTGTCCCAAAAAAGTTTCCCGGGAGAAATCAAATCTGTAATCGCTGATATATTCGTTCAAAATTTTGTATGCTGCATTGATTCTTCTGATCTTATCATTACCCGCATCAGCCCCGATATCAGGGTGATAGCGGCGTACCAACTGACGATGCCGTTCACGAACTTTCTTCAAAGTGACCTGCTGGGGCAAATCAAACTCAGTCAGCGCTGTCATTAAATCTTCATAGGTCATAAAGCCTCCCAAACAACAGGACAGGGCAACGGAAAACAATAACTTGTAAGTATACCCCAGAAAAGTTGCAGATAACAGGCTATAAAAACAACCATATATATCTGAACAAAATCATCTATTCTAGAGGACGGAGTTTTCAACGCCATCAAATTAGCGTGAGCGCAAAAGTAACCATTCAGCAAAACCGGGACAGGCCCGGACTTACTAACAAAGATGCTGAAGAGTTAATCGCTAAAAACCATAAGAGGGCTAAGCCATCATCATTAATTGACAGTTTGCCAATGTTCAGAATAGGATGCGTGGCTATTCTGCAGAGATTGCATGGAGATATTTGTGGTTCGTCAAAAAACTATCTACAGCTGCCAAAATTGTGGTTTTCAAAGTCCAAAATGGCTAGGGCGATGTTCCGACTGTCAGCAATGGAATACCCTGGTTGAAGAACAGCCAATTGCGGTCTCCGGTCATAGTCGAGCTCTGCCTCAGCCGGGCAAACCGCAAAAGCTCACAGAAATCAACAGCCGTGAAGAGGATCGCTTCAGCTGTGGGATGACAGAGCTGGACCGAACCCTCGGTGGCGGAGTTGTCCCCGGTTCTTTGATCCTGGTTGGTGGCGATCCGGGAATTGGAAAATCAACCCTGCTGCTACAAGCCTTTGCCAATTTAGCAAAAAACGACACGGCACTTTACGTCACCGCGGAAGAATCAACCCGGCAGGTCAAACTGCGTGCCGACCGCCTGGGCGTCAAAACCGACAATCTCTACCTGCTGGCAGAAACCTCACTGGAACAAATCAAGCAGCGCATCAAAGAACTGCAACCAGCCTTTCTGGTCATTGATTCAATCCAGACCATCTTTACCAGCAGCCTGGAATCAGCTCCCGGCAGTGTCAGTCAGGTGCGAGAATGCACTGGTCAGTTGATGATTCAGGCCAAAGGGGATGGCCTGCCAACCTTCCTGGTCGGGCACGTCACCAAGGATGGCGCTATTGCCGGGCCGAGGGTTCTGGAACACATGGTTGACACCGTCCTCTATTTTGAAGGCGATCCTGGACACCCTTATCGAATTCTTAGAGCAGTAAAAAACCGCTTTGGCTCGACCAATGAAATCGGGGTTTTTGAAATGCAGGAACAGGGTCTGCGCGAAGTGAGCAATCCCTCAGAACTGTTTCTAGCAGAACGCCCCAAAGGAAGCGCCGGCAGTGCCGTCGTTGCCTCCCTGGAAGGGAGCAGACCGCTGCTGGTAGAGTTGCAAGCTCTGGTATCAAGCAGCTCCTTCGGCACCCCGCAGCGAACTGCTATCGGCATCGATCACAAACGAATCGCCCTGCTGATTGCAATTCTGGAGAAAAAGGTCGAATTATCACTATCCGGGCAGGATATTTTCCTCAATGTCGCTGGCGGAGTTCGTCTCGATGAACCAGCCATTGACCTGGCGGCCATTGCTGCACTTGCTTCAAGTCATCTCAACCGAGTCATTAATCCAAAACTGGTTTTGTTTGGCGAAATCGGCCTCACCGGAGAAGTCAGAGCCATTTCACAACCAGAACTACGCGTCAAAGAGGCTGCCCGCCTAGGCTTTACCCAGTGCGTTCTACCGAAGGGAAATCTGAAAAACCTGGATATCCCCGAGACAATTAAAGTCATCGGTATCAGCCATGCCAGTGAAGCTCTTGATATCATTTTCATCTAACGGGGTGTTGAAAAACGTTTTCGAGGCAGCAAATGCAAGGCGAAAATGGTCGAAAAAGCGTAGTTTACATACCGTAAATGAGCATTTTGAGGCTATTCTTAACGCCGCAGTTGCAACGCAGATAGTTTTTCAACAGCCTGCTAAACCCATGGAGAGATCCAATGCCTGACGAACTGACTCATTTCGACAAAGAAGGTAAAGCCATCATGGTTGATGTCGGGGAGAAGCCGCTGACCGCACGTGAGGCTGTTGCCAAAGGTGAGATTCAGATGCAACCCGAAACCCTACAGCTCATCCTGACACAGCAGATAAAAAAAGGGGATGTCTTCGCAATAGCCCGGCTGGCAGGAATTATGGCAGCAAAACAAACGTCTACACTGATCCCCCTCTGCCATCCGCTCCCACTAAGTGCTGTGAAGATTGATTTTGACAGTGATCCACAACGCGGTCGGGTGACCATTCTGGCGACCACCAAAGTCACCGGGCAGACCGGGGTTGAAATGGAAGCGCTCACTGCTGTCTCAGTCACGGCACTGACCATCTATGATATGTGCAAAGCCATTGACAGAGAGATGGTTATTGAAGGAATCTGTCTGTTAAAAAAATCAGGCGGGAACAGTGGAACTTTTATCCGAAAAAGTTTAGTATCGTAAGTTAGCAAAAACGGTTAACCCTGATAAATTCTAATAATATTTTTTTGGAAAACAAACGCCATGGACTCATCAATCTACAGCATCCGAAAAAGCTTCCTGCTCCCACTAGGGTTGGTTGTTGTGCTCAGTTTCATTTTATTGGCCAGTGCCTTGTTTTTGCAGCTGCCAATGGCAAAGACAGTTATTCTCGCTGCATTCTTATTACCAGTCTGTATCATTTTTGCTGAAAGCAGCTTACGCAAAATCCACATTACGGAAGACGCCGTCGAGGTCAATAAATTATTTCGCAGCAAACGCCTGGCCTATACTGAATTAACTGCTGTCGACACAATTCAGGTGCGCAAGCGAGCTTTTGTCAGTTTAAGCAGTGAAAATGACTTTATGATTCTTTCCAATAGTTATGATCGGTTTGGGCAGTTACTAAAGCAACTGGTGAGCAGGGCTCCCGAAACGGTGGTCAGTGATGAAACCCGACAATTAGCAGCAAATCCACCCAAAAAGTGTAGTGACATTTTTTCAGCATGGCTTGCGGTAGCAGTTTTGGCTTTAATAATTTTTGTTCAACTCAGAGGCGCATTTTGATCTTCAACAATGGTCAATAACAAAGCGCTTGGAAGGATGGGGCTATGAATAATAAAACCTTGGCAGAATTTAAAAACTTATTGAACCAGCAATTAGAATCTCTATTGCAGGACGTGGGTAAAACTGTTTCCGACATGACTGTGGAAAACCCCAACTTTCCTGATCCAACCGATCGCGCGTCACTTGAGTCTGATCGAAACTTTGAATTACGGATTCGTGATCGCGAACGCATGTTGATTCACAAAGTTCGTCAGGCATTGGAGCGAATTGAGGATGGCAGCTTCGGTCACTGTGAAAGCTGCGAAGAAATCATCGGCGTAGAGCGGTTACGCGCCCGACCTGTAACAACTCTCTGTATTGAGTGCAAGACAGAGCAGGAACGCCAGGAAAAGATTGGTTAACAACCAACGCGTGACATCACAGATCCACCCCAATCATTTTTTTCCTGGCCAAGGGGCGCGCCGATCCTGACCGGCATATATTTCGCGAGTCCTGTAATCGCGAAGCTTGGCATTCTGTCGAACAATATCAACCCAACCGTCAGCACGCTTAAAGCGCATAATCTTTTCGGTCGCAATTAAAACGTCTAGAACGTCGTTGCTGACGGTGCTTTCAGTTCCATCAAGATAGACGACCTCAATTAAAATCTCCCTCATAACACCTCCTGCGGCTATTTTTCATCTGTACCTGCCTTAGCTTACCGTCAGTGGAGTATATCCAAGCCCGGTTTATTTTTCACGGAAAATTTATAGTTCCCATCATGGTCCCATCCAAAATCAACGCAACATTCATTGTTTTTTGACGACGACCAGTGTATGTTTATCAGCCTCAAATTGTTTTTATGATGTCGGCTTTTAATACAGGGAGAATCGCTATGTTTGGACTGGGAACGCAGGAACTACTGATCATTCTGGTACTGGTCATGATCGTCTTTGGTGCAGGAAAATTACCTCAGGTTGGCGGGGCTCTGGGCAAGGGGTTGCGCAACTTCAAAAAAGGGGTGAATGAGGCCAATGAAGATGTTGAAGAAGGGCAAGTCGAAGAAATTGCCAAGGAAGATGGAGATAAAAAGAAGGACGCCTGATTGTACCGGTTAAATAAAAACAACGGGGGAGAGTCACTTCAAATGACAGTCATCCCGTTGTTCTCTTTCATCTCCCTGGATGGCAACCATCCCCCCCGCAGCAATCTTGCAGTTCATTTTATTAGCACGCCCGACCAAATCCCAAAATCAAAGGAAAGTTGATGAGCAAAGCACTCGGACTGATTTCAGGAGGACTCGATAGCAGTTTAGCCGCCATGGTATTGATGCGGCAGGGAATCGAAGTGACCGGAGTATCCTTTGTCACCCCTTTTTTTAACGCAGACAAAGCAAAACTAGCCGCCACGACTATCGGTCACGCGCTCATTATTGAAGATATTGGTGACATCCACCTGAAAATGGTGAAAGCACCCAAATATGGCTATGGACGCAACATGAACCCCTGCATTGACTGTCATGCATTAATGTTTCAATTAGCAGGAGAACGGATGGTCAAGGGCGGCTTTGATTTTCTCTTTTCCGGAGAAGTTCTTGGCCAGCGTCCCATGAGTCAGAACGCAAATGCCTTGAGATCAGTTGCTACCCTGTCCGGATTTCCGGATAGAGTCCTGCGCCCCTTAAGCGCAAAACTGCTACCGACCACCCCCATGGAAGAATCGGGGTTAGTGGCGCGTGAACAATTACTTGATATCCAGGGACGTTCACGCAAACCCCAGCAAGCATTAGCCAAGGAATGGGGGCTCCTTGACTACCCGGGATCTGGAGGCGGCTGCCTGCTGACCGAAGCAGGGTTTTCGAACCAGTTGAACGACCTGTTCACGCATGATCCTATGGCAACGGTTGCAGACGTTGAACTGCTCAAAGTCGGCCGGCAGTTTCGCCTTTCAGCAACAGCTAAACTGATTCTGGGTCGCGATCATGCCGACAATGAAGCACTACAGAAACAGATCAAACCCGAACAGATAAAACTTCGCTGTCGAAACTTTACCGGCCCTCTTGGTCTGTTCTGTGGAGATTCTGATCAACCGGAACTGGATACAGCCGCGGCGATCGTTGCCTCTTATGGCAAAGGGAAAGATGAAGCCGAAGTTGATGTTCTCTGTATTACCGCTGGAAATGAATTCACTCGTCGCGTCAAGCCAATACCACGGGAGATCTCGCGACAGTTACTGTTACGTTGACCCAAAGAATAGCCACCAAGACACCAAGAGCGCCAAGTAAATCAAAAGCCTTAACGCAGAGACAGAAAATCACAGAAAAAATCTTTTAAAATGCGGGCCGGTTGCAAAAGTCGTCATCCTCGTAAAAACAGAGATCTGTTTTTTTGAAGGCTTGTGTTTCAGGATTCCCGCCTTTTTGGGGTTTTTGCCAGAGCCTCGGTTTTAAACCCAAAGAAAAGCCTTTCTTGGAGTTCTTGGTGCCTTGGTGGCAAATTCTTGTTTTTGCAGTTTTTTTCAGCGTCTCTCCGATAAAAATTTCGAAGCAACAACACAAAAGCCCCCACCGGAAAAATTCCAGTGAGGGCTTTTTGTGTTAACCAGTGAGAGGATGGACTACATCATTCCGCCCATACCACCCATTCCGCCCATGCCACCAGGCATGCCACCAGGCATGCCACCAGCAGCATCATCGGAAGGCTTGTCAGCAATCATTGCCTCAGTAGTCAGCATCAGACCAGCGACCGAAGC
>JASJGU010000043.1:0-3732 GCA_033791385.1 Desulfuromusa sp. | reverse complement strand
CACATGATTGAAAAAGAAACCTGCCGGTTCGGCATCCAATTTTGCTGAGCATCTTCTCTAGGAGTCCGACAGGCTCCTGGGATTAATTTCTTTGCCTAATTCTTGACAGTTATAGTAAGGTATGCGGAAGGGGGGTGTGGTCGAAAAAAACTCATTATTCAATGTCATCCAATCTGATGTTGAACTGGAATCAGCTGAGGTTCTCGTGCTATGCGCCAGCAGTTCACCGCTATTTTTACTCGACTGATAGTTATTTATCTGCTCTGCCTGCTGCTGATCGGTTGCAGTCAGCAAGAGCAGGCAACTCCAGAATCGCAGCCAGAATCCACCCCCCGGACGCTCAAAATCGGGCTGATTCCAGAGCAGAATGTTTTTACCCAGAAAAAACGTTATGAGCCGTTGCTCGCTCAATTATCAAAAGAACTCGGCGTTTCTATTGAAATCAGCATTCTGCCACGCTATGGGAATATCATCGACAATTTCAATGAACTTGCTCTGGATGGAGCTTTTTTTGGTAGTTTCACCGGGGCGATGGCAATCAAAAAACTGGGGGTCGAGCCCTTGGCCAGGCCCCAATATGTTGGCGGGGCCTCCACCTACTATGGAATAGTTTTTGTCAAAAAAGGCAGTGGTATCAGAACGGCTGAAGACCTGCGTGGTAAGCAGATGGTTTTTGTCGATAGGGCGACGACCGCGGGGTATCTTCTGCCTCTGGCCTATTTCCAATCCCTCGGTATTGATGATTATAAAACCTGGTTCAAGGAATATTATTTCAGCGGAACCCATGAAGATACCATCAAAGACGTATTAAACGGCCTTGCCGATATTGGTGCAGCGAAAAACACCGTCTTTTATCGGTTGGCGGCAAGAGATGGTCGGATTTCGAATGAGTTGGAAATTCTTGCGACATCTCCCCATGTCCCGGCCAATGGCCTGTCTGTCCGGCATGACCTGGACGACGACCTCAAGCTGGGATTAAAACAAAAGTTGTTGGAAATGAATCAGCATGCGGATGGTCGGGACATTCTGGCCGGGCTGAAGGTAGAAAAATTTATCGAAACGAGGATGGAAGACTATCAACCGGTGCTCGATTATGCCGACAGCGTTGGACTCGATTTTAAAACGTACAACTATTTAAACAACTGACACAATAATCACTTATGAAAAAACAAGTCTTACTCGGTTTAACCCTGATGCTCCTCTGCTTTATCACTGGCGGGGTCTATATTGTCACATCCATTCAGGGTGACGCCAAAAAACTTGAAAAAGTTATGTCTTTCCACCAGGTGAAATTTCTTCGTGATAACCTGGAACACCAAATCAAGGCTGTCCAGTCAGATCTGCTACTCCAGGGCTCACCCCATGCCAGAGACTTTGCAGCCTCGATTTCACTCATTGAAACCATGGAAAGTTCAGCAGAATACTGCCTGAACTGTCATCATTCAGAAGAAACCAGCAAACAGCTGAATAAATTGAACAAGACTATTGAATACTACATGAAGCTGCTCAGCCGGGCTCTGACTATTCGGGCTCACAGTGAGCGGCTGGAAAATGCCAGGATGCGGGCCTTTTCCCATGGAGAAAATCTACTGGGGGAGATGAAGTTGTTGTCGGTGGCCTCAGCAGATAAAATTTCCGTGCGCATTGCAAAAATCCACAATGATATTAATGCCGCTAACTATGTATTAACCGCGTGTCTTTTCCTCGGTCCGATTGCTATTTTTATCATCACAGTCTTTTTTCTCAAACGTTTTACCGGGTCTATCAGCACCCTTGTGACTGCTGCTCAAACCCTGGAAAAGGGCAATTTAGATTACCGTGTCCCCGATACCCTGAAAGGCGAATTTCTCATTCTGGGAAACTCTTTCAATGGCATGGCCGCTGCTTTGAAGGATGAACAACAAAAATTCCAATCGGTTCATCAGCTCTATCAGACTCTGTTTGAGAGTGCCGGCGACGCCATCATGATCACCGGTCTGGAAAATGAGACGTTAGGACAGATTCTTTCTGCTAACAAGGCGGCATCTGAGCTTTATGGGTATTCGACGGACGAACTGTTGGGGATGAATGCTGTCAAATTGGTTCCTGACGGTAAAGAACAGATATTTCGAGACCGGATCAGAAACGTCATGTCGGGAGAATGGTCGAACCAACGCGTCATAAGACAGAAAAAAGACGGCACCAAGATTTCTGTCTCTCTGAGTATGGGGCTGTTGCAACTGGGGGAGCAAAAACATTTGCTCACTTTCTGTCGCGATATCACCGAGCAGTTACATGCAGAAGAGGAGCTGCAACGCGCAAATCAGATGGCTCTGGTCGGTCAGATGGCCGCCGGGCTGGCACACGAAATCAAAAATCCATTGGCCGGCGTTAAAGTTTCACTTGATGTTCTTGCTGATGAACTGGAGCTGCAGCCGGAAGACCAGGATCTTTTTGCAAGAATCATCAATGAAATCAATCGTATGGAGAGACTCCTTAAGAGTTTGTTGAACTATGCCCGGCCAGCGCAACCGCAGTTTGATCTGGTTGACATCAACCGGCTGCTAGAAAATTCGCTCAAAAATAGCGCGGTAGCCGCCAGCAGTAAAATGAACCGTAGCGTTCATTTTGAAAAGAATTTTGCTAAAAATTTACCGCAGGTTGAGGCTGATTCAGCCCAGATACAGCAGGTTTTTTTGAATATCCTGCTCAATGCCGTTGATGCTATTGAAACAGAGGGAACCATCACTGCGATGACTCGTGTGGAAGGTGAAAACTGCATCCGGATCGAAATTTCCGACACCGGCAAGGGCATGTCAGAGGCTTTGCAAGGGAAGGTTTTCAGTCCCTTCTTCACGACCAAGAGCAAAGGAACCGGCCTCGGTTTGTCAATCTGCAAACGACTTGTTGAACAACATGGCGGTCATATTGTCGTCGACAGCCAGGTAGACAGCGGCACTTCATTTGTTATTACTCTGCCACTGGAACAAAAACATAGGGAGTAACCGCATGAGTAAAAAAGGGCGTATTTTTCTTCTGGATGACGATGATCTGATCATCAGCATGCTGTCCAGGGCGCTACAGAAGGATGGCTATGAAACGCACATGCTCAACAGTTCGGAACGGGCGGTGGAACAAATTTGTGCTTGGCAGCCGCATGCCTTGCTGCTGGACGTTGATCTGGGCGAGGGGCCGAACGGGCTTGATCTGCTGGAGATGTTGCAAGCAGAAAATATCGATTTTCCGGTTGTCATGCTCACCGCTGATGACTCTGCTGAATCAGCTATCCGGGCGATGCGCAACGGTGCTGCTGACTACTTAAACAAACCGTTTAACATCGAAGAAGTCAAAATTGTTCTGGAAAAATTGCTGGCCAGCACGCGGCTGAAAAATGAAGTTGAATATCTTAAATCATCAACCAGCGCATCTCTGAGCAGAACCTTTATCGGCGAATCTGCCATTATTTATGAACTCCTGGAAAATGCCCGCAAGATATCTGATGCGGGGGTGCAATCAGTCCTCATCAGCGGGAAATCGGGGACCGGTAAAGAAGTTCTGGCCCGCAATCTCCATTACTGGCGATTCGGCGCGCGAAAAGATTATGAAAGTGTCCCCTACATCGCGATCAACTGTACTGCATTGCCGGAGAACCTGATCGAAGGAGAGTTGTTCGGCCACGTCAAGGGGTCCTTTACTGACGCTAAAAGTGATAAAAAAGGGGTTTTTGAGCTGGCCGATAGCGGTACGCTGTTG
>JASJGU010000042.1:0-4564 GCA_033791385.1 Desulfuromusa sp. | reverse complement strand
ACGAGAGAATCAACAATTTCGCGCAGTTCGGCAATACCAGCATCAGCCCGTTGCATCCGTTGACGACCCTCACGGGTAAACGGTTTAGTGACAACGCCAACAGTCAATACACCTGCCTCTTTAGCCGCCGCCGCAATAATTGGCGCAGCCCCGGTTCCGGTTCCACCACCCATGCCGGCAGCGATAAAGATCATATCGGCGCCTTCAAACATTTCAACCAGACGCTGTTTGTCTTCTTCTGCGGCCTGGCGACCAATTTCCGGGTTTGCACCAGCGCCCAAACCCTTGGTCAGATGTCCTCCAAGCTGAATTTTCATCGCTGCTTCACTGCGGCGCAATGCCTGCGCATCGGTGTTAGCAGTGATAAATTCTACCCCTTCAACATTGTTGCGGATCATCGAGTTGACAGCGTTCCCGCCACCACCGCCGACGCCGACCACCTTAATCTTTGCAGTTTGATCCAGTGCTGCTTCGAACTGAAACATGACTCCCTCTTGACTAGGCATAATGCCCTCCCTGATGCTGCGTTTTCGACTTCTCCGCGAACTCGAAAACTAGTTATATTTAAGTGAGTTTAATTTAGCAAAATTTTACTTATTTGACAAGTAATTATTGTATAATTATCTATCAAAAAAACTCACTGATCCACTCTTTCATTCGCTGTGAAACCCGCTCAAATACGTTCTTTTCTCCGATTTTAAACTTCTGCGCCTGGCTGTTCATGCTTCCATATTTAACCAAGCCAACTCCGGTCGCATAAATAGGTGAATTCACAACATCGGTCAATCCACCAATATCCAGAGGATTACCACGTCGTACTGGCAGATTAAAAACCTGCTCTGCAAGCTCTGGCATACCGGGTAAAATTGCGCTGCCACCAGTTATGACGATTCCCGATGCAATCAAATCTGCATAACCGCTTTTGCTGATTTCCCGATTAACCAGTGAAAAGATTTCCTCAACCCGTGGCTCAAGAATTTCAGCCAGCAATTGCCGAGATAAAATTCGTGGTTCACGACCGCCAACAGATGGAACCTCGATGGTTTCATCTTTACCAACCATAGAAGTCAAACAACAACCGTAGGCCTGTTTGATCTTTTCTGCTTCGCCCATTGGGGTTCGCAAACCCACAGCAATGTCGTTGGTCAAATGATCGCCGCCGATGGACAAAACCGAGGTATATTTGATCGCACCTTCCGAAAAAATGGCGATATCAGCGGTCCCGCCGCCGATATCGACCAACGCAACACCCAGTTCTTTTTCATCTGACGACAGTACCGCTTCACTGCTGGCCAATTGTTCAAGGACAATGTCCGCGACATCGATTCCTGCCCGATTGCAGCTTTTAATAATATTCTGGGCACTGGCCACAGCTCCGGTGACGATATGAACCTTTGCTTCCAAGCGTACACCACTCATCCCCAGTGGCTCACGAATGCCATCCTGATCATCGATGATAAATTCTTGCGGCAAAATATGCAGAACTTCACGATCCATGGGAATCGCAATCGCCTTGGCGGCATCAATCACCCGCTGCAGATCTTCACTGGTCACCTCGCGATTTTTAATTGCAATCACCCCTTGCGAATTCAACCCTTTGATGTGTCCACCGGCTATCCCAGCAAAAACCGATTTAATTTCACAGCCGGCCATCAATTCCGCTTCACGAATCGCCTTTTGAATTGCGGAAACAGTGCTCTCGATATTAATCACAACACCTTTTCGCAGTCCCTTCGACGGACTGGTACCGATGCCGACAACATCGAGGCCCTCCTCCGTCATATTGCCGACAATGCAGCAAATTTTTGTGGTACCGATATCAAGTCCTACAATTAAATTTTCTGTTCTTTTGCTCATGACACCCCCTTGGTATCAGCTCTTGGCCATTACTTTCAGCCGTTCAATTCGGACGATCACTTTTTTATCAACATTCAGGTCAATATAATCGAGTATCTGCAACTTAGGTTGCAGTTGGACATAAATCCGTTCCAGTCGATCCAATTTTCTGCTGTAATCGGCGTAACCCAGCTTAACCTTGACACCACCTTCTAACGTAAATAACGACAAACCGCCGCCGTCTTCGTGGTGGATTTCCGACACCTGATCAATACTAAACAGAACGCGCTTCCTTAAATCGGACAGCAAACCGACAATCTGCCGTAAACGTTGTGCATATTCTGCGTCGTGCCCCTGTGCCTTGTCGTAGTCAAATCCTGTAATAATCGGATAATCAAGATTGTCGGCGGCATCCAGAACTTTGAAAATCTCCCCCTGAACATCAAGATAATAGAGGTAGCCAAGATTAATGATTGCCACTGGCTGCCGTTCCTTCAAACTGATCACCACCTGGCGAGGGAAGATTCGCTGGACATGTGCTTGTTGCACCCAGGGATTCTCCTCTATTTTGTGACCGATCAGACCAAGATCAAGATTAAAAGTATTGATACCAATTTCTATATCCGAGAGTGCCACAGCCTGCTGCTCATTGAGCCGTCTGTTCCCTTGCACCGTGACTTGATCAACCCGGAACAGATCGGAGGCCAACAACAGTTGTGTTACAAAAAAACCGCCAACCAGAAGCATGACTGCACTAAATACTGCAACTCCGACGCGAAACATCCGCTGCAGCAGCTTGCGCCAATTCAAAGGCTTTTTCTGCTGTTTGCGCCGGTTCTGACGAACCTTTTTATTCTTTTCCGGTTTTTTTTTCAGATCACGCATACTGTTCTCTTGTTTCTGGCTAAACAAAATTGCGCCGCCAGCTCATTTATCCAGATCGGCATCGAGTAACATCATTTCAACCAATTGCGGAAAATCAATCCCCGCAGCCTGAGCTGCTTTCGGCAACAAACTGGTTTCTGTCATCCCCGGAATAGTGTTTATTTCAATACAAAAATACTTGCCCTCGCGGAACATAAAATCGACCCGTGCGGCACCCCGACAGCCGAGAACTCGACACGTTTTAAGTGCCGCCTGCTGAACCTGCTGATAACTATCTGCATCAATCGGAGCCGGCAGCAAATACTCAGTATCGCCTGAGACATATTTTGCCTGATAATCATAAAACCCGCCCTTCGGGACAATCTGGATAATTGGCAAAGTTTCTCCATTCAGCACCGATACGGTTAACTCGGCACCAGCGATAAATTCTTCAACCAGAACCGTGCCATCCAGGGCGGCAGCCATTGCAATTCCAGCATCTAAATCAACACGATTCCTGGCAATTGTGATCCCGATGGTTGAACCTTCACGTGAGGGTTTCACCACCAAGGGTAAATGATTGCAGCGCTGGAACAGATCACTGGCTGAGTCCCCTGGGCGCATAAAATCAAACCGGGGTGTTGGTAATTCATGATAAATCAGCAACTGTTTGGTCATAACTTTATCAATCGCCATGCTGGAGGCCATCACGCCACTGCCAGTGTAGGGAATCTGTAACATTTCCAGCAACCCCTGCACCCGACCATCTTCGCCAAACCGCCCATGCAGGGCAATAAACGCAATTTCAATGCCTGCTTCCTGTAATTGTTGTGGCAGATTCTGCTGAACATCGATAGCTACCGCAGCGTAACCAAGCTGTTGCAACGCACGCAGAGATGCATTTCCAGTTTTCAGTGAGATCTCCCGTTCTGCCGACAAGCCTCCCAGCAAAACACCAATCTTCTTTGACAACATTTCTTTGCGTGTCAAACAACTCACCCAAGAACAACTTTCTGACGTAACTTTTCCGCCAACAGTTCGCAAACCTGATTTACATTCCCCGCCCCGAGGGTCACTACGAGATCACCCGGCTGCACAATTGTCGCGACATAAGCACTCACTTCTTCCAGAGTTGCTCGATAAGTCACCGCTTTATGACCATGTTCAGCTATTCCCTGCGCCAAAGCTTCTCCCGTTGCCCCTTCTATCGACACCTCTCCTGCCGCATAAACATCGGTGACTACCAGCTGATCAGCCTGGTAAAATGCAGTCAAAAAATCATCGAACAATGCCGCTGTGCGACTGTAGCGATGCGGTTGAAATACTGCTATCACTTGCTTGTTCCAGCCACTTTTAGCCGCACTCAAAGTCGCTTTAATCTCGACTGGATGATGGCCATAATCATCGACGATCATAATGTTATCGATTTCATCTCGCAGTTCAAAACGTCTCTGTAAACCGCCAAAATTTCGAAACCCGCCAATGACTGTCTGGAAAGGAACTTCCAGTTCATGAGCAACAGCAATCACCGCCAGTGCATTCAAAACATTATGGCGACCGGGCATCCGAAATGAAATTTTGCCTAGCATTTCACCCTTATAAAAAGCGTTAAAACTGGTTCGTCCCTGCCGGTGATGAACATCCTCAGCATAAAAATCGGCTTGACGGTTAAAACCGTAGGTAATAAACCTTTTTTTCACTTCGGGAAGAATATCTTGAATATTCCGATCGTCCAGACAGAGAACGGCTCGGCCATAAAAAGGAACCTTATTGATGAAGTCGATAAATATCTGCTTTATTTCCTCAATTCCTGAATAGAAATCTAAATGGTCTGCATCGATATTGGTGACTACGGCAATTGTTG
>JASJGU010000041.1:0-4432 GCA_033791385.1 Desulfuromusa sp. | reverse complement strand
GGTTTTCCCAGACTTGGTTTTATATCTGCCCAATCTCATGGTTGGTCAGTAACGTCGAATTAACAGGTTAGCTGAGAAGAATATGCTACAGCCGCGCTTTCTAAATTTAGGTGACAGAGCCTTGACCCTGGAATTCGGTGAGACCATCGACCAGCAGTTAGTTTCTGCTGTTTCCGCTCTCGATGTCCGATTAACCCGGGAAATTACTGCTGGTCGACTGAACGGGGTCATTGAGACCGTGCCGACTTTCCGTTCACTTACTGTCATTTTTGATCCCTTGGTCCTATCCAGAACCGAACTGCAGGATCGCCTGATCGCAGTACTGAGCGAAACCGAAGCCAGCGTCCAGCAATCCGCTCGCCACTGGTGCCTGCCGGTCTGCTATGGTGAGGATTATGGGCCCGACCTTGAGTCGGCGGCTGCCTCTTTGGGGCTGACCGAGGAAAAGGTTATCGACCTGCATGTCAGCCAGACCTATCTGGTTTACATGATTGGATTTCTGCCAGGATTTCCTTACATGGGTGATGTTGATCCTGCGCTGTACCTGCCTCGCCACACAGAACCCCGGGTTCGGGTTCCGGTTGGGTCGGTCGCTATTACTGGGCAGCAAACTGCTATTTATCCTTGGGAGAGTCCAGGGGGCTGGCAACTTCTGGGGCGTTGTCCTCTTGCTCTGTTTGATGCTCAACGCTCAGAACCAGCGCTTCTCGGTCCCGGAGACCGGGTTGATTTTCAGTCTATTTCAGAAGCTCACTATCAAGAACTGGCCGAGGCGATGCAAGCCGGATCCCTCGATTTTTCCCAGTTCTTGCTGCAGGAGATCAACGCGTGAGTACGCGAATCAGGATCGTCTCTCCTGGAACCCTGGCCACCATCCAAGATCAGGGCAGGTTTGGTTATCGCCGTATCGGTGTACCTCAATCAGGAGTGCTCCATGCTGATCTGGCCTGGGTTGCCAACAAGTTGGCTAAAAATCCTGCTAACACCGCACTGATCGAGTTTTTCTTCTCTGGTCCTACCCTTCGTTTGGAGGAAGGAATGCTGAGATTGGCTTTGACGGGAGATTTCTCCGCTGAATTGACCCGCGACAAGATCAAGCGCACTCTAAAATCCTGGAGAACTGTTACTTTGGAAGCGGGCGATACCTTGCAGATCGGGCCGGTAATGTCGGGTAAGGCTGGCTATATCGCCATCAGTGGTGGTTTGGATCTGCCACAAGTCATGGGGAGTTGCGCGACCTACCTGCGTGGTGGTTTCGGGGGGCTCGACGGTCGTAAATTGTTGCCCGATTCTTTACTTAGTTGCCTGCATGATACCATTGAATCTGATCCTGATCAGCAACTTCCCCAATGGGCAGATTTAACTGCCCTCGGACTCATTCAGTCTCCATCCGAGGTAGATTTTCCAAATCGAATACGAGTCATTATGGGGCCACAGGATGACTATTTTATCGATGCGGCACGACATGATTTTCTGACAGGCACCTACAAGGTAAGTCGGGAATCGGATCGGATGGGCAGTCGTCTGGAAGGCCCAACCCTGGTTCATCATCCCGATAAAAAACCTGAAATTATTTCCGACGGCATTGTTCCCGGAGCTATTCAGGTACCAGGTAATGGGGTGCCGATTGTTCTGTTGGCGGATGGACCAACCGTAGGAGGCTACCCCAAAATTGCCACTGCGAGTTCTGTCGATTTGCCCAGACTGGCGGTTATGCCTCCAGGTAGCCAGGTACGCTTTGAGGCGATAACACCCGAAGCTGCAGAGGCCTTGTTGCTGGCACACCGTAAAAAATTGGTTGAACTGATCACCACTATCGAACCCTTGGCTCTGACAGGAATCGTCGATATGAAGGCTTTGTATAACACCAGCCTGATAAGCGGTGTGATGGATGCTCTCACTATGCCAACAAATTCGGACTCTCATGAGAACCATTAGTGAAGGATAACGCCGTATGAAAATAAATCTGAATGCCGATTTAGGGGAAAGTTTTGGTGCCTACCAAATGGGGAATGACCTCATGCTGTTGAAAGTCGTGAAATCGGCCAATGTGGCTTGCGGTTTTCATGCTGGGGATCCATGGATCATGACCCAGACCGTGGAAATGGCACTGCTACAGGAGGTCAGCATTGGCGCTCACCCGGCTTTTCCCGACCTGCAGGGTTTTGGGCGCAGGGTGATGCAACTTTCCCCCTTGGAGCTCAAGGCTTCAATCCTCTATCAGGTTGGTGCATTGGATGGTATCACCATGGCAATGGGATCCCATGTCAGTCACGTCAAGCCGCACGGTGCTCTCAACAATATGGCCTGCGAAAACGCTGAACTGGCCAAGGTAGTTGCCGAGGCGGTTCGGGATTATGATAAAAATATGATTCTGCTCGCTCCCGTTCTTTCAGAACTGGCGAAAGCTGGAACTGCGGCCGGGTTGCCAGTGGCCCTGGAGGTCTTCGCCGACCGGGCCTACACAGATTCAGGAAACTTAGTTCCTCGCAGCCAGCCCGGAGCCGTGCTCCATGGTAGTGCTGAATGCGTTGACCATGTACAGCGTATGGTCGAACAAAGAGGGATTGTCAGCATCAACGGTAAATACTTGCCAACCCAGTTTCACAGTGTCTGCGTTCATGGCGACAATATACATGCGGTCGAGACAGCTACAAAAGTCAGGCAAAGGTTGGAAGAGATGGGCTGCTCTATCCCGCCACTGCCGGAAGCTGATCTCTAGCGATTGGTTGTTTAATAAGAAGATGCTCCCCGCGAGGCCTGATCGTATAGCCCGGAAAGGATGCGAAGAAACTTGGCCATTTCCGCCAATTGTTGTTTTTCATCGTCGGTATTGGCAAAACTGGAAACCAGGCAACTGTCTCGCACCTCTTTGTAACGGACGCACAGTGCTTTACCCTCGGGGGTTGTTGAATAAAACATCTCCTTGCCCTTCTTCTCACTGCGCACCAGACCGGCGGCGACCAGTTTTTTGAGAGAATAGGAGGCAGTATGGGTATCTTCAATGTTTAGAATGAAGCAGATATCCGCCAGGCGCTTCTCTTTGTCACGGTGTGTGACATGATGCAGGATTAAGACGTCAAGCACCGCCATATCTTTAGCACCGGCTGCATTCATACAGTGGATCAGCCAGCGCTGGAACGCATTGGTCGCAATGATGAGTCCGAACTCGAATTCCGACAATTCGGGATAGGAAGTCGCGAGATGGGCAGAGGTAACAATACGCAAGCTTTCTGCTGTCTTGGTTATCGGAAGAGACGTTTTGATGGGTTTGTCCTTAGTCATGAGTTATCCCCTTATTGGAATTTGTTTCTTACTCTAACGCGAAAAAGTCGGAATTCAAATCAGAAAAATAAACTTTAAACTTTCAGGAATAATCTCAGATCAAGAGGAGTCAATAATGACTATCGAAGAGAAACTCGCTGAATTGGAGAGGCGCAATGCCGAAGCCGAACTTGGCGGCGGTAAGGCTCGCATCGAAAAGCAACATCAGGGCGGGAAGCTCACAGCCCGCGAACGAATTCATATTCTCCTCGACGAAGGCTCTTTTCAGGAAACAGATAAATTCGTCGTTCACCGCTGCACTAACTTTGGGATGGACCAGCAGCATATCCCGGGCGATGGGGTTGTGACCGGCTATGGCATGGTTGACGGTCGTCTGGTTTATGTCTTTGCCCAGGATTTCGGTGTCTTTGGTGGTTCCCTGTCCAAGGCATTTGCCGAAAAAATATGTAAGGTCATGGACATGTCCATGAAAATGGGTGCTCCAGTTATCGGTCTGAATGACTCCGGTGGCGCACGCATACAGGAAGGGGTGCAGGCTCTGGCCGGCTATGGCGACATTTTTTTGCGCAATGTCATGGCCTCAGGTGTTGTCCCTCAGTTCTCCGCTATCATGGGCCCCTGCGCCGGTGGTGCGGCATATTCTCCAGCAATCACTGATTTCATTTTCATGGTGCGCGATACATCCTACATGTTTATCACTGGCCCCGATGTCATCAAAACCGTGACCAGGGACGAAGTCACCAAAGAGGAACTCGGTGGGGCCATGACGCACAACGAGATCTCAGGAACGGCTCATTTCGCTTGTGATAATGATGAGGACTGTTTACTGATGATGCGCGAACTCTACTCATTCATCCCCCTCAACAATCAGGAAGATCCGCCTCTTAAAGCCTGCACCGATGATCCGAATCGTGGTGAAGCCTCCCTGAGGGAGACTGTCCCGGTAAATCCAAATACTCCTTATGACATGAAAAAAGTCATTACGGCCGTAGTGGATGATCAGTATTTCTTCGAAGTTCAGGAACACTACGCCAAGAATATTTTGATCGGTTTTGCCCGCCTGAATGGCCGTTCGATCGGGATTATTGCCAACCAGCCAAATTTTCTGGCAGGAGCCCTCGATTCTGACTCCTCCATGAAGGGCGCC
>JASJGU010000040.1:0-4031 GCA_033791385.1 Desulfuromusa sp. | reverse complement strand
CCCACCCGTGGCAGCTTCATTAACAACATAGCCTTTTCTTGACAGCACCATGGTAATCACTTTTCTGGAGGTCGGGCTATCCTCAACAACCAGAATTGTTTTATCCGTTCCATTTTTTTTAGGCTCTTCCACTACCGATTTGGAAACTACCGGCACTACCACTTTCGGTTTTACCACTGCCGGCTTCACCACTGGGGTTGGCCTTATCTGAGGCGCCGGAGACTCTCTTTTTGTTATATAATTCGATTGCGGTACATGTGTTTTTTCTACTGACGGCTCCAGGTATTTTCCCAGTACGCTCAGAAGCTTTGCTGGGTTAAACGGTTTGGTCAAATATTCGTTCGAACCGCTAACCATTCCTTTTTGCCGGTCGGCCGCTCCACGTTTACCCGTCAGCATGACCACAGGAACGTCAGATAATTCTTTGTTTTTTCTTATTGTTGACAAGACCTCATAACCAGTCATATCAGGTAACATTACGTCAAGGAGGACCAGGTCCGGGGTCACCCCTTCGATGGCCAAAAGTGCCTCAGTACCACTTGTTGCTTCTATAATATTATAGCCTTTGCGACCAAGCACTAAAGAGACCACCTTTCTGGCGGTTTTGCTGTCTTCTACCACCAGCACTGTTTTAGCAATTTTTTCTCTGTTATCACTCTCCAGTGTGACCTGAACAGCCGGTACCACTTGTCGTGCTCTTTCCTGCTGAACTGCCCCCTTGTGTACCGACCTCTGCCTAACCTGATTTTGCACTGGGTGCAGCAAAGCGGATGTCTTGACAAAAAGAGGCTCCCGAGGTGAAATTCTCAGTGCCTGGTTGATAAAATCCCGTCCCCGGTCATTGTTTCCAAGAGAACAAAAACCCAGGCAAAGACAGTAGGCAATGCGTGAATTTTCAGGGTTTTTATGCATTGCCTCTTCATAAAGCGACAAGGTCTGTTGCAGTTCTTCGGTCGTATGCCCCACACCTTCTGCAATTTTCGAGATTCGCTGCAGCCCATGACAATTGTCACAGCGCTCTTTACCTTGCTGGACCAGAGACCAGCAAAAGATGCATCGTTTCACCGCCTCAGCTGAGCCGGTCAACTGGGGATCAATTTTCTTCGCTTCTCTTTTTATTGACGGATCAACATTTCCCCACTTCTTGGCCTCATTCAACGCCTTTTTGATAGAATCCTCCCGGGTCATCAGCCGGGAATGCCAGAGCCAGGCGGGGTAATAGAAACGGTTGCTACGCAACACCTCAACCAATTTGGCGCCGGCTTCCTTCCGTCGAAACTGAAAAAAGAGCCGGATGGCGTCCTGAAACAGCCGTTCCTCATCACAGTAACTCTCCCCCCGGGAGAGGTTGGGCAGAGTCGCTAAAAAACGTTCTAGCTGGGAAAGTGTAATGGACACGTTGCTGGCAACTGACTTGTTAGATTTTACAATCTGAACATACCCCACCCCAATGGTAACCAGCGTGAGCAAAGCCCCATTGCCCTGCAAATTGCCACACTCTGCTGCAAATACCCGGCCCTGACTCACATACAGGAATCCAGTCCTGCCGCCTGCACCTGTCACCTCAACAACGAGATAGTCAGGAAGCAATCGCAGGGATTTCAGGTATTCGAGAATGTTTCTCTGCGTTTTTGTAGAACCAATGTGAGATTCGGTCATAACAAGCCCCTGAATGTTAAAATAAAAGTGCAACCACTACGCTGTTTAGGTTGGAATTTCCCTGTCCAGCAGTAACCTGAACAGTTGCTAACTCTCGGCCGGAAGTACCTTGCTTTGCGATGAAATTTCACAAAAATCATGGGCAGATCGAATCATGAAAAGAAAAAACGCCGTTATTGTCGATTTTTACAATGACCGCACATTTACTGGGATTGCCAGTTTCATTGTAGCTCATCTTACCGGTTGCACCGTCAAAATCCTGTATTTGGGTCAAGGCATCTTTCACAAGCACTCGATCCTTTGTCAGATTTCCGGTTAATCCCCCAGTGTTTTTGATAGCCTGCATCATTACTCGAATTGCATCCCAGGTAAGTGCCGCCGGTTCATCTGGGTGTTTATCGTAAGCCTTCATATAGGCCTCAACAAATGTTTTGTTCAGTCCCTTGGCATTGCCTGGAGCATAATTGCTGACAAAATACAGTTCGTTGCAAGCAGAGCCGCATTGTCCCACCAAGTCTCCTCCTGCCCAGGAATTACTACCCACGACAGGTATGGACAGGCCCATATTCTTCGCCTGATGTACTATTAGCGGAACCTCATTATAATGTTGGGGTGTAAAGAGGATATCGGCTCCAGATTGACTAATCCGGGTCAGTTGCTTACTGAAATCTTCATCCCCGGTTCGAAACTCTTCAAAAGCGACCACCGAATCGGAGCCATTCTGCTCCTCAAAAGACTCTTTGAACTTGAGGGCCATTCCCCGGGGATAATCACTAACGATGTCATACAGTACTGCAGCTTTTTTAGCTTTAAACTCACTACCACTAAATTTTGTCATTGCCACCGCTTGATCAGACAACATAAAACCACTGCGAAAAACAAAGGGCCTGTCTTTTGTGGTAAGAGGAGACGCGGACCAGGGGGAAATCATGGGTGTGGAAAAAGCGTTTGCCATTTGTCCGGCAATAATGGCTTGACGACTACTGAGCGGCCCAACGATCCCCAACACCCCTTCACGGCTGACCTGCGTAACCGTGAGACTCGAGGCAGTAGACGAATTAGAACCGTTATCACCGTATAAAAATTCAATCGTATAACTCTTTCCACCAACCTGAATCCCACCCGCTCTCTCAATATCCTTCCTGACTAGTTCAGCAGCATTTTTTGCGTGATTTCCAACAAGTTCAAACATTCCCGTCAGAGGAAGGTTAAATCCTATACGGATAACCCCATCAGCAGCCCAGATATTTTGACAGTTGATAAATGACAAAACAAGGCTCAATAGAACTATTTTGATTGCATTTTTCATTCGCGCTCCTCTCATATCTGGTGATAGAGTTATCCTGCTCGAACCTTTAAGCCAGTTGAGTCTCTCCAACATGAAAAACTTCAACTGCCGAACGCAGATCCCGAGCCGTACTGCTCAGCACGTTCATTGATGTTGCAGTATCCTGGGATGAAAGAGAGGATTCCCGACTGACCTCACCGACATCCTCCATTGTTTTCGAAATAGTTTCAGACATCTCAACCTGACTATTTGTTGCCGTGGTAATTGCCTCAATGAGTTCTGCAAGCTGATTAGATACGTTTTCAATTTCCTGTAACTTGTCATGAGCCCCATCGGCAAGCTTCGTTCCTTGTACAACCTTACCAATACTCTCATCAATTCGGCTAGTTACATCTTTAATTTCAGTCTGGATACTTTTTACCAGAAGCTCAATCTGCTTTGTCGAGTTACTCGAACTATCCGCAAGTCGCTGAACCTCATCGGCAACCACCGCGAAACCGTGACCTGCATCACCAGCCATAGCCGCCTGAATTGAGGCATTCAAAGCAAGAATTGAGGTACGATCGGCTATATCGTCGATAATCTGAACGATATTTCCAATTTCCAGGGAACTTTCACCAAGTCGTTTAATTGAACGTGCTGTTTCGTTAATCTGTTCACGAATCTCCACCATAGCGGAACTCGTCGCGTTAACCGCAAGCGCACCCTCCTGGGCATTGAGCCTTGATTTTTGGGACACCGAAGCCGACTGCAGAGCATTTTGAGAAACTTCTCGAATCGATCTCACCATTTTCTCAATAGCTTCAACGGCTACGGCCACTCCATTCACCTGCTCAATATTTTTTTCAGCGAGCCCCATGGTCTGGCGGGTAACTTCCTCGGACGTAATGTCCACCGATTCCGTTGCTATTTTTACCTTACTAATAATATCAGAAAACTGGTCAGCCATGGCGTTGAAGGAGTCGGCAATGGCCCCTGTCATATCCTCTGTAACTTCGGCCCGATCGGTAAATTCACCATCAGACATATCGCTGATATCCTCCAGCAGTTTCATGATAGACTCCTGAATGGTATCTCTTTCATC
>JASJGU010000039.1:0-5439 GCA_033791385.1 Desulfuromusa sp. | reverse complement strand
AGTTTCAAAAATACGGTCATTATCATGACCTCGAATATTGGTTCGCAGTTTCTGATTGAAGGGATTCGTGGGAGTGAGATACCCAAAGAAGTCATTCATCAGGTCGAACAAGCGTTACGGCAGCACTTTCGACCCGAGTTTCTGAATCGTGTTGATGATACGATCATCTTTAAGCCATTGAGTAAGGGAGAAATCAAGCAGATTGTCTGGTTGCTCATTGAAGAATTACGTAAGCGCATGGCTGAAAAGAACCTTGGTCTGGAATTGACTGATGCCGCTTGTGATTTTATCGCCGAAACCGCTTACGACCCGGTCTACGGTGCTCGCCCACTCAAGCGTTTTATCCAGCGTCAGCTGGAAACAAAAGTAGGCCGAACTTTAATTGCCGGTGATGTGATAGAGGGTACACGAATAATCGTTGATCTGGTTGCCGGAGAATTGGTTGTGAAGGTGCAGGAATCTCAATAATTCAGAATAGCTTACTAAAATACTTGTCTATTTTGGAAAACCATGTACAATATTACAAAAGTGGTCATGATTAGAACATATACAGTAGGGGAGAAACATTATGCGTATCGATATTCTTTGTAAGCCAGATCATCCAGATGGTTGTCAAGTGACTGCGAAAAATGTACGCGAAGCGCTTAATCTCCTTGGAGTTAAAGCTGAGGTACACCAGTTCAATGATTCACGCAAAATGATTGATAATCGAATTTATGTGGAACCAGCGCTGCTGATTGATGATCAGGTTCGGATTGCCGGTCGGGTACCCGAAGTTGAAGAGATCGTCAATTTTATAGTTGAACGGCCACGTTATTTACGAGAAGTGGCTGCAGTGGCCTGATTTTTGAGCTTCTTAAAAGTATAAATTTAAACCTGTAAAAGGCTCCGGCGCATTGGCGTTAGGAGCCTTTACTTTTGGCAGATTCTCAGGTAGGTTTAATCTACTTTTTTTAAGGAGTTTAGCCCATGCCGAAAATTCTACTGGTTGATGATGTTGATCTGTTTCTAGAGCTTGAGCGTTCCTATCTGGAGGGCTGCAATTACGATCTGGTGACCGCTTCTTCTGGAGAGGAGGCCTTGCAACGGCTCGATAAAGTTGCGCCGGATGTGTTGTTACTTGATTATTATATGCCGGGAATTAACGGTGATGAAGTTTGTCGTTTAATCCGCAAAAATTCTCTTTGGCAGAAATTACCGGTTCTTATGGTCACTGCGGCAGGAAAACCGGAGGAAGTGCAAAGCTGTCTGGATGCCGGCTGTGATGATTATATCACTAAGCCGGTGAATAAGCAGGAGCTGCGTGAAAAAGTTGAACGCCTTCTGGGTTCGGTACAACGTAGAACAGCAGAACGGGTCGCTGTCAAACTGCCGATTCAACTTCAGGAAGGTGGTCGGCTGCATGTGGTCACGGCCAAGGATATTTCAGCCAGTGGGGTATGTCTCACCTCATCGACACCACTAGAAGAAAATAAAACGGTGGAGATGAAGTTAGAAGGCTCAGATGGAGTGCCCCTTTCTCTGTACGGTAAGATCAAACGAACATCAAAGCCGACTGAGGATGGCTGTGGGGTGTATTTTATCTATCCTGATCAGCAGAGTAAAAAACTTCTTGATCGACTGATCAGAAGTAAAAAATCTGAGCAGTTACAAAAAGATGGTGTTGATGAGCGGCTCAGCCACCGCTTGCAAACATTGGAAAATGAGTGTTCACGATTACGTACTGAGCAGGATGATGCCTTACGTCGGATCGGTGAACTGGAGCTGGAAAATCTCGATTTTGCCAATCAGTTGGTTCAGGTTGAGGATGTCAATAACAACTTGACTAACCTTTATATCGCCTCTTCCCGGCTTCATTCTACTTTGGATCGCGAAGAAACTTTGGAGATCATTAAAGAGGTTGTTATTAACTTTGTCGGTGCAGAGAAATTTGCCGTTTTTCTTTTTGATAAAAACACTCAAGAGTTACATTTTGAAACCGGTGAAGGTTTTGATGCTAACGAAACCTTTCCTGATATTCCACTTGGCGAAGGGGTGCTTGGCAAAACTGCTGCTGATAAAGAAAATTATTTTTATGCAGGGTCAATCAGTGGCGGATCTGATGATCTGTTAGCACCAATTGTTGCAATTCCTCTGATGATCCACGGTCAGATGATTGGATTGCTGGCTGTCTATCGACTTTTTATTCAGAAGGAACAGCTGGAATCAATCGATTATCAACTCTTCTCGATGCTGGGTGAGCATGCGGCCTCAGCGCTTTTTTCTTCTACTCTCTATGGACATTCGGAACGCAAGCGTCAGACTTATCAAGGGTTTGTCGATCTTCTCCTTAAATGAAATAGATCGTTCCGAATGGCACTAGCATAAGGAATACGGGTCAACAACCTGCAAAGTCGCTGGGTTACGACCCTGCTCGCCGCCTTACTCTTTTGTTATGCCACAATAGAGTAAGCAGAAAAGGGCACCTGAACTCCTTGCCCGCCATAGCCTGCGGCAATGGCGGGCTCCCTATATTTCACAGCCGCTTTGAGGAGCGGCAAAAACTCGGGCGTTGCCCTCAAACATTTGCAGCTCTTACTCTCAAATCAGCTGTTCCACTCCGGCTGCGTCATACGGGAAATGGTATTCAAAAACAAAATCAAGACCTCTCCCTACTATGACTGAGGTAGGTAGTATTGCTTAAACTAGCACTATTCCAGGTCGTCCCCCGATTTTTTTTAAGTGCATCAACCGGGTTCCATTGGCAGCAATAATCCTTGCGCGACAGCAAAATTGAGCAGCTCGTCCGCTGATTGTGAATCGAGATTGTGTAAAAGTTGTTGAGTTGTCGTCCCTTCTGTTGCCCGGGTCAGCATCTGGGCAAAATCCTCAGCTAGAGATTCAGTGATAACTTCTCCCTGCTGCCGCAAAAAAATTGCGTGGACCGGTTCAGGTGTCAGTTGTCTGAAGATCTTTTCCAACGGTTCTCCGCCTACCACCTCCAGATCCTCCAAAGAAAAATGGAAAAACTGAATTTTAACGACTGGATTGAGCTGCCAGCGCAATTTTTTCCAAGTTTTTTTTGCTGGAGTTTTTTTGTTGGGTAGGCAGTCATCTGCCAGTAATGTTTCAGCGCAGAGAAAATGATAATTGATCAAATCTTCAGCAATATTCAGCAGTTTTTCTCGTTTATTTGAAATAAGCTGATGGGCGGCATACTGATGTTGTAGAGGAAGAATCTTCCGTGGTTGCCAGCTCTCAATGTCAAGAATCTTTTCCTGCCCAATATTTTTTTGATCGCTGAGCCAGTCACTGAACTGTTGGAGGAAGTGGCTTGGGGATGATTTCAGGGTGTCACACAGCTGCAGGAAGAAACCAACAGCCCGGCCACGGTTGTAGAAAATATCGGTTGCGGCAGCGAGTAAACGGCTTTTTTGTAAGTCTTGCTCAGAATATGTTGTGTTTGACTGCAGTAGATAGGGGGGCTGACGTTCCCCTTGGACACCGAATTTTTTTTGTTTCTCAAATAGCTCAGTCCCTGGAAGCACCGCCAGAGGAAAAACATCGACCTGGTTTGGCTGTAGTTGCAAAGCAAAATCGAGACTTTTTTTAAAACCCGCGTGATTGTCCCCAGGTAGCCCATAAATAAGATCCAACCCGAAGGTAATCCCGGCACTGCTCATTTGCCTTAGTCGTTGCTCCATCTGTTTCGGAATCAGATTGCGGTGCAGCGGTTTCAGAACTTGTGCCGTGGCAGATTGCAAACCAATCTGTACCGAGCATGACAGTTGGGAGAGCAGTTCAATCGTCTCGGTATCGAGAAAGTCAGCTTTAGCTTCAATGTGAAAGTGGATCTGGGGCGCGAGTTCAAGCAGCATTTCGAGTAATTGTTTGCCACGTTCTGGCGGAGCATTGAAGGTCGAATCGAGTATCCAGATTTGTCCCACTTGATGTTTCACAAACAGTCGGAGCTCTTTGCGCAGGCGATCTGCTGGCAAGGGACGAACACCCTGATGCCCTTTGGCATCGTAGCAGAAGGCGCAATTAAATTGGCAGCCTCTGGCAACTTCCCAAAGCACACCACAGTTTTGTTCCAGCTGGAGCTGTCCGTTCAGCCATGGTGATGGGAGGATCGAAAGATCCGAGCAAACTGCTGCAGGGGGAATAGTGTGTGAATTCTGCGAGGCAGACAGAAAACCAGCAATCCCGGTGACCGCTTTTCCTGCACTCAGTTTGATGATTAATTCTGCAAATGAAGTCTCCCCCTCGCCGCGAATGATACCATCCAGGGATCCTTCTTTCATGACTTTTTGGCTATCGGCACTTGCTTCCGGGCCACCCGCCAGCATGTTTAATTCGGGTTTTTGCTGCCGCAGCAGTCGCGTAAGGTGGAGAATCTGATTTCGGTTCCAGACATAGAGAGGAAAGGCGATAATTGCAGGCTTCAGATCAAGCAGCTGCTGGCATAGTGAGGCGGTGTCTGCTTCTGGAAACAGATCAATGAGTTCGGTTTGCTGCTGAAAATCTGGCGGTAGGCAGGCTTTAAGACATCCTGCTGCCAATGGAACTGCTTGCGTGGAAGCACGTACGTGCAGGGTTGCTATCAAGATTCGCATAAGTTTCTTATTTTGTGAGACTGACTTTAATCCGTGGTTTTTCACCGCTGGTATCAATGCTGAATTCAACCGCTTTGTCACCGTAGCGACTGCGAATTTTTTCACGCTGGGCGGCAAGGAAGTCGGCAACTTTTTCTGCACTTGGTCCATCTCCGGACAGTCCGCAGGTCTTCCTTGCCTGGCTGAGATCTTGCTGAAGTTTGGCTGCTTCGACTTTTGGGTCGATGCTTTTTGTTTTGTTGGTTCGTCTCGCCAGTGGTGTAGTATTCAATTTAGTGGTGTGGCGATGATATTTGCCTTCCTCGATCAAGCGTAAAATACGATCCCAATATTGCCCATACGACATAAAGCGTGAGGCGATGCTCTGATAGCGAAATTTCAAATCTGTCCAGACGATATGACGATTGGTGAAGTGGCGAATCTGTCGGGCAATATCTTTACGTTCATTGTAGGGCTCTCGCCTTTCAATCCCGGCAAAATATTGCTCATACTGAATCTCTAGCTTTTTGATCTGCTGTTGGATTTCATCAAGTTCTTGTCCCAACTGGCGCCGTTCATCCATCCGTCTCTCCTCCAAGTGAGGAACTATACGTGAGTCATTCGATAATGTAAATAATTGCGATTTTATCGTTATATATGTGGGATGTTACTTGACTTAATCATAGTCGCTTTGCGATAATTAAATTTTTCTTAACACTAATCTAAGGGGACTTAGTATGCAAAAGGGATTGGCCGCAGTTATTCTGGCCGCTGGAAAAGGGACCAGGATGAAATCGGCGCTGCCGAAAGTTTTACATCCGATTTGTGGGCATCCGATGCTTTATTATCCGCTTGAAGCGGCCAG
>JASJGU010000038.1:0-4918 GCA_033791385.1 Desulfuromusa sp. | reverse complement strand
AGGGAGGTGACAACCCCCATCATATAGCCAGAATACATCAGGCCGATGCGCAGTTCATTGGCCTGATCACTCAGTTCAGTGAGCCGGAATGGTAGAAAGTTCATCACTGCGGCAAAGATCATAAATAGGCAGAATATACTCAGGTAGATGGACAGGAATGCCGGTCTACGCAAAACTTCCAGAAGCACTTTTGGCTGCGGGCGAGCCATCTTCATTCGGCTTCCTTCGGGTAACCAGAACAGGGACAGAAAACCGATGCACAGGGTGATCGCCAGAGCGAGAAAACTGAAACGCCAACCAAACAGATTGGCAATCAATCCTGAAGTCGCCCGACCGATAAATCCGCCAATAATTGTTGCTGCAATATAGATGGCCATGACGCGCTGAACTGTATCTGCCGAAGACCGCCCGGACAGGTAGGTCATCAGCGACGTCAAAATTGCAGGAACCAGCAAACCCTGGATCAGGCGGATGGTCATCAACAGTGAAAAGCTGGATGTCCCGGCAAAACATAGTTCGGTCAGTGCCAGCAGCGGAACAGTAATTTTTAGTATTTTAACCGGTGAGATCGTTTCAAGTAGATATCCATAAGCTAGTGGGGCCAAAGCCAGTGGGATAAAAGTGACTGTGGTCAGTGCTGCCGCCGCTTCCCTGCTGACGCCGAACTCCTGACTCAAGACCGGTAACAGGGGTTGTGGAGCGTAGAGAACCGAGAGAGCCAGAATAGTATTGAAGATGATCGGTAATATTTCTGAGTATTTTCGCAGGGGCATTTTTGTTCGCCTGAAGTGAAAAGTGAACGATCATCTTTGCTGTAGCAGAAATAAAGGGGGCTGTATAGGAAAAACAGTGCTAAAATAAACGCGGTGCAACAAAAAATCACCCTTGATATGTCATGTCGAAACTATGAAAAAACTAAATCGGTTCAAGCTCTTCGATAGTCATTTCCATATTATTGACAAGAGATTTCCTCTCGTTGCAAATCAGGGCTACTTCCCCGATAATTTTTCTGTAACAGACTATTTGGCCAAAACCAAAGACTATGATATCGCTGGTGGCGCTATTATCTCTGGTTCGTTCCAGGTCTTTGACCAGGCCTATTTGCTTGCTGCGCTTGATGAACTTGGGCCCGGCTTTGTCGGTGTCACGCAACTTCCTGCGGCGGTTTCAGATGAAGAGCTGATCAGCCTGAATAAAGCAGGGATAAGGGCAGTACGGTTCAATTTAAAACGTGGCGGCTCTGAAAATGTTGAAAACCTTGAACGCTTCGCCATGCGGGTTAACGAGACAGTTGGCTGGCACACTGAATTATATGTGGATGCAACAGTCTTACCTGAACTGCACAATATTCTTATCACACTGCCTTGCGTTTGTATTGACCATCTCGGTTTGTCAAAAGCTGGATTCTCCCACCTGCTTTCGCTTATTGAAAAGGGGGTGTATGTCAAAGCCACAGGATTTGGCAGGGTGGATTTCGATGTGAAGTCAGCAATGGTAGAAATCATTGCGATTAATCCCGATGCTCTTATTTTTGGTACTGATCTGCCTTCAACGAGGGCACCACAAGCCTATTCTGACAATGACTACTTAATGGTCATTGAAGCTCTGGGTGAAAAAATGGCGCAGAAAGTATTTTATGAAAATGCTGTCAACCTTTACCGGCCAGAAAAAAGATCTGATAAAATAATTGATCGGGATTAAAGTTGATCGTAAGTAAGGTTCTCATTCTTTATATTATTGCTCAAACGGTGGGACCATAGTGAATATACATAGAAAGGGAGTTGTCATTGGCCTCTTTGGATTTTGAACTGGAAAAACGCATTTTCAGAAAATTTCACGATAATAATGTGTCCCACTTCGAGGAGACTATGAACCGCTATATCAGTTCTATCAACGCGCTGATACAGCAAGCAAATGTTGGCGAAGTGACGAAAATTGAAGGGCGGGTCAAAGAGAAAGAGGAATGTATCAAAAAGTTTCAGCGCAAATACCAGAGCAAACTTGAAACTGATGAACAGCCCTACAAGATTAAAGACTACCTTTCCGATCTGATCGGCATCCGAATTGTCTGCCTTTATGAAGATCAGATCAGCGTAGTGTCTGAGGTGTTGAAGCGGCACTTCAAGATCATCGACGTGACCGACAAGATCGCGGCGGTTGAAAGTACCGAGGACTTGTTCGGTTACAAAGGTCTGCACATGGACCTTGCTCCCATCGAGGGGGCGGTTTCCTTGCCGAAATGCCAGGACTATCCTTTTGAGGTACAGATAAGATCCTTGATCCAGGATGCCTGGAGTGTGTTGGATCACAAAATCAAATACAAAAAATCGATCCCCAATGATCTCAAGCGCAGAATCAATGTTCTTTCAGCTCTGTTTGAGTTAGCCGACCGAGAATTCAAAGAAATTCGTAACGCCACAATGGAATTATTACAACAGGCAACGGTCGATCCAATCAGCGATTCAGTGACAGATACCGATGCTGCCGGTGGTGAATCGTTGACGGCGGCTAGCGGAAAAACTATCAATGCTTTCAACTTTTTGCGTGTCGCGGGCCACTTCTTTAAAGATTTTGAGTTCGAAGACTACAAGGTTGACAATTTTGTCCAAGATATTCTGAAACTGGACAGCAGTTTTAACCGGTCCGATTTACACAAAAGCTTAATCGAGAATTTTAAAACTGTCAGAGATTATCGTGATGCATTCATGCTGAAAAACCCTGAAAATACCTTCAGCTCCTATACCTCAATCCGACATTGCTTGTATCTCTATGATCTGGAGAACTTCGGTCGAATTTTATCCAAAGGGGCAAAAGATCGTTTTGAGTCCTGGATAAAAGAATTTGGTAATAACCAGCAGTAATTTATCTGCTGAGGCCATAAAAAAGGGCAGACTTCTTCGTATATGAATAGTCTGCCCTTGTAGATCTAACCAACGTGGAACCTCAGTTTGTCACCCTCGCCATAAAGTCCATGGTAAATCGTTCTTGTCTGTACTATGGGTAAATTTTGCTCCACAGGTTATGCACTGGTAATCCTGTTCCTCAAAGCCTCGGGGTTTTTGCCCTTTGAAAATGCGCGACTCATTCATTGGTATTAAATGTTCATGTGGCTTGCCATTACTTGATTTCTTAGATTGCGCTTCACACAGGTCGCAAATTTTCATTTCGTCTCTTTCTATCTGGGTTTCGGTAGAATCGGCATTTGATCAATTGTTTTAAACAATCTAAGAGTGACCGAGAGTTATTGGCAGCGCATCGTTTTTTTCCCGTCCTCAAAGAGAACCTCAACTTTTTGCGAACCAATGACACGCTGTACCAGACCGAGGCCAAATACGGGGTGATTGATCAGAGCGTTGAGCTTGTATACGTCTGTCATGGAATATTCCTTTGCTTTTGCACTATTCATATTCGGTCGCAGGGATTCCCATTCTTTTCGGTCGGTATCTCGAGGTTTGATTTGTCGCACAGCAGGTTTTTTCGGAACGGAGGGTGGCCGGTATTTGTGCTGACGCGTGCAGATGTTGCATTGCACTTTACCAGGAGCCTCTTCGACCAGGGTGATTATAATGTGGTCGGTGTTTTTGCGACATTTAGTGCAACGGCCTTCAATTGGATCTCCTATTGAAAGTGTGGTGCTTTGCATAGTACGACTCCCTTGCTTGGGGTTAGCCAAGATATAGCTATAAAAACCAGGGAGAGTGCCGGAATTTACAGGGCAGGCTTGACAATTGACATGTGTGGATAACTAGGCACGACCGTAGTTTTTCTTCACTGCCATAACGTCATCTCCGTATGGCTTAAAGGACGGTGGTGGTTTAGAGAAGATCTGATATTGGCGTGCTTTTCACTACAATACACCTTTTTCCGAATAAAAGATATTGTGTGGACAGGGTTAAGTTGCTGAGTTGGTGGGTAAAAAAGTTATCAGCTCCGGAATATTATGTTGAACAGTGTGTAAGACTTTACAATCCCACCGATTTTTTGATTCTCAATGTGTCATAAAGAAAGCCCCGACTCGCAAAGAATCGGGGCTTTCTTTATGATTTAAATGTTGGAATTCTCGTTATTCGTCTGCTTCACTGACTTTCCAGGCTTTCCAGACATTGCCAACGAGATCGATGCCTGGTTTCAGGGTCGTCTTTCCAGGTCTCCAGCCGGAAGGTGTGGCTTCGGCACCTTTGGTATTGCGGACAAGCTGGAAGGCTTGAACCTGACGCAGAGTCTCATTCACGTTCCGACCAACGGGTGGAGTGAGAACTTCATAGCCCTGGATCACGCCGTCAGGATCAATGATGAAACGACCACGGTTTTCAACTTTAGCCCCCTCATTGAAGATGCCAAAAAGTCTGCCGATATCACCACCAACATCCGAAAGCATCGGAAAAGGAACGCCACCGTCAACCATTTTTGAAATTTCCTGGTCATTCCAGATTTTATGGGTAAACATGCTGTCGATACTGACTGAAATTATATCAACACCGAGTTCTTGAAATTTAGGGTATTTCTCGGCAACTGCCGAGAGTTCTGTCGCTCAGACAAAGGTGAAATCACCGGGATAAAAGCAAAGAACCACCCATTTCCCCGCGTAATCAGAAAGTTTTACTCCATCAAGGAATGCACCATTATGAAAACCTGGTGCGGTAAAATCCGGTGCTTTTTCACCTACATGAACCATTTTTAACTCCTTTTTAGTGACGGTAGATTGCTCCGCCTCTTCAGTTTTAGGTGTTTCATTTACCGCGGCAGCTGCGATTGGTCTGCTGCAGCCCGCTGCTTCTTCTTCTGCCATGTCCGCTCCTTTCATAAATAAGAATTATTCTTATATTGTAGACACAGCTATGGAGAAAATCAATATGTTACGTAAGATATATTTGTTTTTTTATTTTTTTGAGGTTAATACAACGATATTTTACTGTGC
>JASJGU010000037.1:0-3543 GCA_033791385.1 Desulfuromusa sp. | reverse complement strand
TGATGTGGCTGAAGGGTTATAGTTTGTTCAATGGACTAGGTTTGATTGAATGCATTTTGCTCACCTTGTAAAAAGACTCGCCAATCGCTGTGGATTTGATATCCAACGCTTATCTTCCCAGTCAAAAATTCGCACCACGCTTAATGCTTCCTATTCGCACATGCACAAGCTGGGATTGCGACCGAAAACCGTCACTGACGTGGGTGTTGCGCAGGGGACTTCTGAGCTATACATCAATTTTCCGGACGCTTACTACCTCCTGATTGAGCCGTTGGTGAGATTTGAACCAGACTTAAAAAAAAATCTAAGGAAATATAAAGGTAGCTACGTTCTGGCCGCAGCAGGAAAATGCTCCGGACAAGTGACATTCAATGTGCATGATAGTCATTTGGAGGGATCTTCCTTATACAAAGAGAGTATGGGCGAATCTGCTGATGGACACGAAATTACAGTTTCTGTGCTGCCGATAGACACTATCGTTAGGGACAAAAAACTCTCAGCTCCTTTTTTCATAAAAGTGGATGTACAGGGTGCAGAACTCGACGTGCTCGATGGCTGTAAATCAATTCTGAAAGATACAGAAGCTATTGCCCTTGAGGTTTCCATGTTTCAATTTATGCGGAATTCACCACAGTTTCACGAAGTGATTTTCTATATGAAACAGAGAGGTTTTGTCACCTTTGATATCATCCCTGGCTGGAATCGCCCCCTGGATGATGCGCTGGGACAAGTGGATATTATCTTCGTCAAAGAGAACGGTAAATTCAGACAGACTCATGCTTACGCGACAGATGAGCAATTGAGATCAATCTTTGGAAATTAGCGGCGCTTCAATGATCGCAAATACACTGAGAAAGATCCGGCGACACGGAATTCTTGGGTCCGCAAACCTACTGTATGAGCGGCTTCGTCGAAAATCAGCTTATGATATCTGGCGTTGTCGGAATGGCCAGGAGTATACGAACCCGACTGATGCAGAATTGCTCAAGATAGAGAGGGCTCTTAAGGACTCAGGCGTACCCGTCCAGGACTATGATCCATCACCTGCGGGTTTCACTGACTTTAAAGCCGCTGAATATTTCCCGTCCGACTATCATGGTGGAATTCAATCCGGAGTTTGGGATGAAAAGCTACTGGAGCACTGGATCGCAGCAGAGGTGTTGGATCTTTTTAAGTATGGAAAGGACGATATTTATGTTGATGTGGCAGCTTGTGGCTCACCATGGGCACAAGTGCTTCGTGCCAGGCATGGAATCCAGAGTTTTGCGATAGATCTTGAAGTTCCATATTCTTTTTCGACGCTGGATTTCTACATCAAGGAAAATGCAACCCGCACACATTTTGCTGATGCATCGGTGCGTGGCTTATCGCTTCAATGTGCCTTTGAAATGTTTTTAGATAGTGATGACATTGAACTTGTACCGGAGATCAAGAGAATTCTCATACCTGGTGGGAAAGCAATAATTCTTCCACTATATATGCACACCCATTATTGTGCGTATTCAACGCCGGAATTCTTTGCCAAGGGTTACAGCGACATTGGTGCTGTCGAATATGTTCAATTAGGTGCCTGGGGCGTTCCATCGTCACGTAAATACGATGCTGTGAGTTTGAAGGAGCGTCTGTTGGACATAATTGAGCGAGAGGGTTTGGAGTACACTATTTTAGTATTGAGAAATAAAGCTGAATTTGGGTCAGAAATTCACTGTCATTTTATTTTAGAAATAACGAAGCCGGGAAATGACAGGTAACAACTGATAGATATGAGCAATAACCCACACCAAATTCAAATACACCGATAACTCAGATCGCGACTTCATGCTATCGGCACACTCAGCTCTCAAGTGGTCATTTTTGGGTGAAATCTCATCCAAAGCAATTACGCCTTTTGTATTTGTTGTCCTGGCGCGATTGCTCACGCCTGAAGATTTTGGTGTGGTCGTAGCTGCCACAATGGTCATTACTTTTTCCCAGTCCATTTGGGAGGCGGGTATGGGAAAAGCCATAATCCAGTTTGAGGGGGATCGCGATACTATAGCCAACACAGCCTTTTGGATTAATATCGCTCTTGCCGTGCTTGTGGCTGGGCTGATAGTCGTGAGTTCATCCCCGATAGCAGAGTATATTTTTCATGACTCGCGTGTCTCCGCTGTTCTGAAAATCATGGCAATCCAGGTATTGCTGTCAGCTTCAGTTTCAATACATACAGCACTGTTACAGAAAGATATGAATTTTCGACATCTTTTCTGGGTTCGCCTGGCAACCGTTGCAGTCCCTGGGCTCACGTCTATTCCATTAGCCTGGTATGGCATGGGATACTGGTCGTTTGTGGCAGGTACTTTAGTTGGCCAAATACTTCAAGTCTCAATCCTGTGGAAGACCAGTCCCTGGCAGCCTCGAATAAATTTTGACCTTGTAATTGCAAAAAAACTCTTGGGTTTCGGTGGCTGGATTACCGTAACAGCCTTGTTGGTGTGGTTTTATATGTGGGCGGACTCATTCATAGTTGGCATCTATCTCGGTTCGAATGAACTTGGTTTGTATCGTATCGGAAATGCATTTGTAATAATGATCTATGGATTGCTTTTCGGTCCATTGATACCGGTTCTCTATACTCACCTCACTTCAACATCTCAAGACTTGGTACGTATTCAAGCTGTTATGCTTAAAGTGGTGAGGATTCTGATCTTCGTGTCGTTACCACTGGCTGCAATTATTTCTGCAAATGCTGATTTAATCGGCGGTTTGGTTTTTGGTCCTCGTTGGCAGGGTGTTGGTCTTGTTATATCAATAATGGCCCTGACGCATGGTGTGTCATGGGTCATTACCGCAAACGGTGAAGCTTACCGTGCACTTGGAAACCCCTCGGTTGAAACAAAAGTAATGGCATTCAGTATGCTCTTTTACCTGGTTGGCTACCTGGTCAGTATTCAACAGAGTTTCGAGGTGTTTCTCTGGACACGGTTTGGGTTAGCAGTTTTATCAACCTGCATCCATTTCTGGGTTATGAAATCGGTGTTAAAAATGCAGATAAAACCTATTCTGGCCAACATGCTTACTGTCTCGTTAATCTGCGTTATTCCAATTGTTGTTGTCTCCCAATTTGACTTTGCTGGACTTGCATATGGGCCGGTTCTGAAGGCATTTCTGATTGTGATGCTAATTGCAATTGCCTTGGCAGTTTACGAGAAAAAGAGATTGATTCCGCAAATTTTCAGAATCGTAGTAAAAGCAATCAAACATTGACCGGGAAAACACCCAGATATTGAAGCTGATACCAATTGATGAACCATCACCGGGGAAAATCAACTACATGCTATGATGGCATAATGCTCTCAAGAGTTGCCTATAAACACAGTTTTAATTGCCATGCCATCATTGTGAAGAGTGTTTTCCATTAATTATGCGTTCGAAGTCGTATTTAAAATCAAATGGAACATAAGCAAGATTTCTCTTTTGAACAGAGGAGCCAGGAGGAAGAGTATTGGTTCCCCTATCATTATGTTGCTCAATTCAGGAATAATAAATTCAGGCACTGCTACC
>JASJGU010000036.1:0-4397 GCA_033791385.1 Desulfuromusa sp. | reverse complement strand
CCCCCGATGTG
Source organism: Desulfuromusa sp. (assembly GCA_033791385.1). GTDB lineage: Bacteria > Desulfobacterota > Desulfuromonadia > Desulfuromonadales > Geopsychrobacteraceae > Desulfuromusa. The sequence goes on along the minus strand of JASJGU010000036.1, from coordinate 4,386 downwards.
GCCCGCGATCTGGCCTGGCAATTCCGTGAGCTGGTTGAGCGGCACGATGGGCAGACGGTTTTTTATGAGGTCGGCCCTAGCATGCTCCACGTGTACCTCGATATGGGATTGACCCTGTTCAAACTCGGAGAGGATGCCAGGGTGCCATTGAGTGATTTCTCTCTGGCGGGTTCAAAACGCAGCGGTCTGCGCTATACGCAGCGCCGTCTTGGCCGAGAGGGCTGCTCTTTTGCAGTGATCCCTGCGGCAGAGGTTTCTGCGCTGCTCCCAGATTTACAACGCATTTCCGACTCGTGGTTGAAAGACAAAAATAGTCGGGAAAAACGTTTCTCTCTCGGGTTTTTCAATGTTGACTATCTGCTCAATTTTCCCATAGCAGTCGTCAGGGTCCAGAATGAAATTGTCGCCTTTGCCAATTTGTGGACCGGTGCTGAAAAGCACGAGTTGTCACTCGACCTGATGCGTTACAACCGGCAGGCCCCGGACGGGATCATGGAGTATCTTTTCATTCATCTGATGTTGTGGGGACAGGAGCAGGGATATCAGTTTTTCAGCCTTGGTATGGCACCTTTATCCGGTCTGGAAAATCGTCCCTTTGCACCACTCTGGAACCGGATTGGCGCTTTTGTCTTTCGCCAGGGGGAGCATTTTTACAATTTTGAGGGTTTGCGCCATTACAAGGGGAAATTTGATCCAGTTTGGGAACCCCGCTACCTCGCCTGCCCGGGGGGGCTTGCGCTGCCACGCATTCTGACCAATACCACGACACTGATTTCCGGTGGGATCAAAGGGGTGCTCGGAAAATGAACAGGCGATGGATTGCTATCATTGGCAAATGGCCATGTTGATAACCTGGTTTCTCTCTCATCTACTGCTGCTTTGTGGTTTTATGCTGGCGGTTCCGGTCATCGCGCAGATGATCCGCCAGCGGCGTTCTCCCGCTGGGACTCTAGCCTGGTTACTGACCATGGTTTTGCTCCCCTATGTCGGAATCCCGCTTTATCTGGCATTGGGTGGACGAAAAATGCGACGTTTGGCGGTCAGCAAGGAAGAGCTAAAACTGTCTGAACAGGCGCAACCACTCCCTGAGCATATTCAGGAGATGAACACCTTGTTACGCTCCTACGCTATTCCCGGGGCAAGCACAGGCAATCACTTGACCCTCTGCCACAGCGGTGAAGAAGGCTACAATACTCTGGTCGAACTGATTGAAGAGTCTCATCAAAGCCTCTGGGTCAGTACTTTCATTCTCCATCCCGATTCAGTCGGGCGCGACATAATCGACCGTCTCGTGCAGCGGGCAAATGCAGGAGTTAAAGTCTACGTCTTGCTGGATGGTGTCGGTTCTTTACACACTGGAAAAGTAGCGCTGGCGCCATTGCGGGAAGCGGGGGCGAAAGTCGCTTTTTTCATGCCGGTGTTGCATCGTCCTTTCCGTGGTCGCACAAACTTGCGCAATCATCGTAAGGCAGTTATTGCCGATGGGTGTCGGGTCTGGGCCGGGGGAACCAACATCGCCACTGAGTATATCGGCCCGACACCTAGTTCTGAACGCTGGAAAGATTTGTCTTTTATCCTCGAAGGGCCTGCGGTTCAACATTACCAGACTATTTTTCACTCCGACTGGCTGTTCGCTACAGGTGAATCTCTTTCCCTTGAACATAAAGAAGTTAGCGTAGCAGACAATCTGCTCGGCAATGGCCTTTTCCAAGTCGTCCCATCGGGTCCGGATGTCGGTGGTGACCCCCTCTATGCAGCAATCCTTGCAGCTATTTTTCAGGCCAAAAAACGTTTGTGGATTGTCACTCCGTACTTCATCCCCGATGAACCCCTGTCCCAGGCTCTGCAACTGGCGGCTCACAGGGGCGTTGATGTTCAAATCGTGATTCCGCAAAAATCCAATCATTGGCTGGCCGATATAGCACGCGGCACCTATCTGCGCGACTTGCAAGAGGTGGGTGGGAAAATTCTTCATTATCAGCCAGGAATGCTTCACGCTAAAGCCTTACTGGCTGATGACGAATTGGCATTAATCGGGTCAGCCAATCTCGATATGCGCAGCCTTTTTCTTAATTATGAAACTGGTCTGCTTGTTTATAGCCCAGCCGAAGTGCAGGAGATCAAGGACTGGATAATCGGCCTGAATAATATGTGCAAAAGCGGAGTGCCTGACGTAGGAGTTTGGCGTGACCTTAGCGAAGGGGTGGCCCGCATGCTGGCGCCGTTGCTTTAAGAGCAAACAGATAAACATAAATTATCCGGCTACCGATTTTGAGAATTTCTCGAACTTTGAGCGGCAGTTGTGTGCGGATCAGTAGCGACTCTCTATGAAAATATTTTTCATCATTTTTACGGTTTTCTTTGCTACGGCAATTTTGCTCGGTGGTGGGCAGTTCATACCGATTTCCAAGAATTTTGTTTATTACCTCTGGTGGCGAACAACGGCATCAGGAATTCCTCAGAAGGGCAGTATCAAGGCCGATGGAACCGATATCCACTATCACTAGTATGGTAATGGACCGCCGGTACTGCTCTTGCACGGGGGATTAAGTCATCGGCTGAGCTGGTTTTCTCAGGTACCCTGGTTGGTCAAATCGGGGCGGAAAGTCATATTGATAGATTCACGCGGTCACGGCGATAGCGGTCTGGGTACCAATGCTCTGAGCTATCGTTTGTTGGCCGCCGATGCGGTTCATGTTCTGGATCAACTGGATATCCAGCAGACCGATGTCATCGGTTGGAGCGATGGCGCCAATACCGCTTTGCTCCTTGCCCGTTACTGGCCTCAACGGGTTGGTGAAATTGTTGCTGTCAGCGGTAATTTTGACCCTTCAGGAATTAAACCTGAGGCACATGATAACAACATCGTCCGCAGTTCCGGTCTGAGTTACTGGTTGAAACGCTGGTGGACCGGTGCGGGAGAACAATTTCTTGAACTGGATGACAAAATCAAACACTTGTGGCAGAACGGTCCAAAGTTAGAAGCTGACGATTTACGCGGAATAACAACCCCTATCATGGTTATCATTGGCGAGCACGATCTGATCAAATTGGCACATGCGCATGAAATGGCCACACTACTACCATATAGTAAGCTGGAGATTATCCAGGGTGGAGGGCATACAACACTGATGACCCATGCTTCCCAGATTAATCAATTGATCAGTAAATTTTTCACTATTCCTAACAACAAAAGAATAAAACAGCCTTAAAATTATTGCTGACAGGAGGTGAGTCTATTCCAATCCGAAGATGAGTCTGAAGAGAGAATTTGATAAGGGGACAAGGTCGATGGAACAGTCGATGGAGCAGTAACAGATAAGGCAAATAAAGCAGCTTCAGGCTGGTGACCTGAATGGAGATATGACCAGCGATCGCGACCGGGATAGAGATCAAACTCATCAATAAGTGAACTCGGTTTCGCTGCCTTACTTATTCTGCTGATTTGCAATACTGCTTTAGCCAGGGAAAAATCGCACAAAGTCGGCTTATCCTGATTATGATCAGTCACTTGAACCACCCCTTGCTGGAAAAAATCCAGAGCAAGACTGCCGCGATAATGGCCATCACGACAAGGACACTAAAATAACCGTATTTCCAGGCGAGTTCCGGCATGAAGAGGAAGTTCATGCCATAAATGCCAGTCACCAGCATCAAGGGTAGAAAGACCGCTGAGATGATCGTCAAAACCTGCAGGCGTTTGTTGGCTCCGTCTTGCAGTTGAAGCAAACACTGTTGATGAATCGCAGTCAGGCGTGCAGCTTGGCGGCCGATGAAACGCTCCGTATGATCCAGGTGAGACACGGCATCACGTAAGTAATCCTGCAGGCCTTCGATACTGAATGAATCTGATTCGATAGTCTGCAGTGCTCCGACGCAATGAAGCTGATCTTCGAATATTGCTTCCAGGTGCGCTACATGCCGTTTTACAGGATGAACTGTTTCGGTCAGGGCGGGGTCGGATCCCTGGTAAAGCAACTCCTCAAGTCGGTCGATGCTTTCTCTAGCCTCTATAGAAAAAACCATGTCCTGATCGATAATATTGTCCAGAATCTGATAGAGGATAGCCGAGGTGCTTTGGCGGTGAAATCTCATGTCAGAGATGTCTTTGTTTACGAGGTTTTCTATGGCCGGAATAGTTGACTCGTGTAGCGTGATAAGCATTCCCGGTAAGCAGAGGATCGACAGGTTGGTTTGCGCAGAATCATCCCAGTTAACCTGAATTGGTAATCCAATAAACAGTGCTTGACCGTAGGCAACGATACGGGACTTCGGGGCAATCTCAAGGCAGGCTTCAACGGCAAGGGGATGCAGATTCTTCCCGCTCAGGAATGCAGTCACAACCTCTGGCTCGCGGCGGTTTATATCAACTAAGAGAGGGTCATT